>NZ_CP121666.1:8542500-8887540 GCF_029714325.1 Bradyrhizobium sp. CB1717 | reverse complement strand
GGCCAAGCAGCCTCCTGCGGCCCCCCAGGCGACGCCGCAAACCGCGCCCCAGGCGGCCCCGCAGGCCGTGCCCGGGTTCTGGGACCCGCGCCGGCGCCCGGAGCGGCCGGACCTGTCGCGTCTGACCGTGATCCGCTTCCTGACCGAGACCGACTATCCGCCGTTCAACTACACCGGCGCCGACGGCAATCCGGCCGGCTTCAACGTCGATCTCGCCCGCGCGCTTTGCGACGAGATCAAGGTCACCTGCACGGTGCAGATGCGGCGGTTCGAGACGCTGGTCGACGCGCTCACCTCCAACCGCGGCGATGCCATCATCGCCTCGATGGCGGTGAGCCCGCAGCTGCGCGCCCGCGTCGACTTCACCGATCCCTATTACCGCGTGCCGGCGCGCTTCGTCTCGCGCAAGGATGCGGTGATGCCGGAGATCCGCCCCGAATATCTCGAAGGCAAGAAGGTCGGCGTCATCGCGGGCTCCGCGCATGAGGCCTATCTGAAGGCGATGTTCACCGACGCCGAGCTGCACCCCTATCCCAACGACGACGCGATGCGCGCCGCGCTTCGCAAGGGCGAGGTCGACTTCATCTTCGGCGATGCCATCTCGCTCGCGTTCTGGATCAACGGCACGGATTCCGGCGATTGCTGCGCCTTCTCCGGCGGTCCCTTCGTCGAGAGCCGCTTCTTCGGCGAAGGCATCGGCATCGCCGTCCGCAAGGGCAACGACGTGCTGCGCCAGGCCCTGAACTGGGCCCTGTTCCGCGTCTGGGAAAAAGGCCGCTACACCGATCTGTGGCTGCGCTATTTCTCGGTGAGCCCGTTTTAGTTTCTTCGCTGATCTCTCCGCCGTCATTGCGAGGAGCCCTTGCGACGAAGCAATCCAGACTGTTTCCGCGGAAAGATTCTGGATTGCTTCGCTTCGCTCGCAATGACGGTGCGAGAGGCAACACCGCCCACAAAATTGCATTCTGCCCGGAAATCGCTATTTTCCGCGGCCCGGAGGCCCCTTGATGTCCGTTATCGATCCCAGCATGAGCCCGAGCGACCTGCGTGCGCTCGCCGAACAATCCAACGCCTGGCCGTTCGAGCAGGCGAAGGCCATTGTCGCGCGGCTGAAGAAAAGCCCGAAGGACGAGGTGCTGTTCGAGACCGGTTACGGCCCGTCGGGCCTACCGCATATCGGCACGTTCGGCGAGGTCGCGCGCACCTCGATGGTGCGCCACGCCTTCCGCGTGCTGACCGAGGACAAGATCAAGACGCGCCTGCTCGCGTTCTCCGACGACATGGACGGGTTTCGCAAAGTGCCCGACAACGTCCCCAACAAGGAGATGCTGGCCGCGCATCTCGGCAAGCCGCTGACGCGGGTGCCGGATCCGTTCTCCAACGAATACCCCTCGTTCGGCCACCACAACAATGCGCGGCTGCGCGCCTTCCTCGATCATTTCGGCTTCGACTACGAGTTCGCGAGCTCGACCGACTACTACACGTCCGGCCGCTTCGATGCGACGCTGCTGAAGATGCTCGCTGCCTACGACAAGGTCATGGCGATCATCCTGCCGACGCTCGGCCCCGATCGCCGCGCGACCTATTCGCCGTTCCTCCCCATCAGCAAGACCAGCGGTGTCGTGCTGCAGGTGCCGATGATCCGCCGCGACGTCGCGGCCGGCACGGTGACCTATGTCGATCCTGATACCAACCAGGAAGTCGAGACACCGGTGACCGGCGGAAATGTAAAATGCCAGTGGAAGGCCGACTGGGCGATGCGCTGGGTCGCGCTCGGCGTCGATTATGAGATGGCCGGCAAGGACCTGATCGATTCCGTGAAGCTGTCCGGCGCCATCGCGAAGGCGCTCGGCGCCACGCCGCCCGAAGGCTTCAACTACGAGCTCTTCCTCGACGAGCAGGGCCAGAAGATCTCGAAGTCGAAGGGCAACGGCCTCACCATCGACGAATGGCTGCGCTATGCCTCGCCGGAATCGCTGTCGCTGTTCATGTACCGCGAGCCGAAGGCGGCCAAGCGGCTGTATTTCGACGTCATCCCGCGCAACGTCGACGACTATCAGCAATTCATCGACGGTTTTGCCAAACAGGACGGCAAGCAGCAGCTCGGCAATCCGGTCTGGCACATCCACAACGGCAAGCCACCGCAGGGCGACATGCCCGTCACCTTCCAGCTGCTCTTGACGCTGGTGTCGTCGTCGAACGCGGAGAACGCCGAGACGCTGTGGGGTTTCATCGGCCGCTATCGTCCCGGCGTGAGCCCGCAGACGCACCCCAAGCTCGATGCGATGGTCGGTTACGCCATCAACTATTATCGCGACTTCGTCGCGCCGACGAAGCAGTTCCGCGTGCCGACGGACACGGAGCGCGCGGCGCTTCAGGACCTGCGCGATGCGCTCTCGCAGCTTCCGCAGGAGGCGTCCGCGGAAGACATCCAGAACGTCGTCTACGAGATCGGCCGCCGCGAGCCGTTCCTCGACCAGGTCAAGAAGGGCAAGGACGGCCGTCCCGGTGTCACGCTCGACTGGTTCAACATGCTCTACCAGGTCCTGCTCGGCCAGGAGAAGGGCCCGCGCTTCGGCTCCTTCGTCGCGGTGTACGGCGTGCAGAACGCGGTGAACATGATCGACGGCGCGCTGGCGCGATCAGCGTAATGCTGTAGCCCAACGGAAGACCCGTAGCCCGGATGGAGCGAAGCGAAATCCGGGGTCATCGCGGATAGCGCCAGCGGTCCCGGATTGCGCTTCGCTCCATCCGGGCTACAAGCTGAGGGCGTCGGATCTCGATTGTAAGCGACCCCATCTCCCCGTCGTCGTCCTGGCGAAAGCCAAGACCCATAACCACCGTCGGATGTGGTTACGGGGACTCGGAGTTGCCAACTCGCACGACGACTTCCCCTGGGGTAATGGGTCCTGGCTTTCGCCAGGACGACATCGATGAATACTTGCGCCCCTGTTAGATCGACCGCAGCACGTAACGCCTGTTATCCTTCTGCACCGGCCGCGCGTTCATCGGGTAGAGCTTTGCGAACGCGGCGACATCGGCGGCCGATACCTGGATCGGGGTGGTCAGCAGCAGCCATTCCACCACTTCCGAGCAGGGCGGCGTCGTCAGCGAGCCGGGATAGCGGTAATAGCCGAGCTTCGTTGGCAGCATGGCGAGCGGATCGATGCTCGCATCCGCCTTCACCGCGGGGCCTTCCGCCGCCGGCATGGTCTTGATGATCTTGCCGAAGGCCGGGTTCGGCTTGCCTTCGGCCATCAGCACGCCGACCACGGCGAGCCCGCCGGCATCGTTGCGGTGGACGAAATGCGCCTCCATCGGAAAATTCTTGCCGCCGAACATGTGCTCGCTCGGCCGGTGGAAGTGCACCTGGAGCAGCTTGTATTTGACGTCGCCGAGAAGAAGCGTGCTGCCTTCGGCGAAGTTGAGCTGGATCGTGTGCCCGTTGTTGACGATGGTATCGGCAGTCCTGCCCCAGTTCAGCTTCAGCGCGGGCAATTGCGACTTCACCGTCGTCTCGATGTCGATCGGCGATTGTTGCAGGCCGACCGTGCAGGCCTTGTTGGCTGCATCGAGGTCGCCCCATTTGCCCGGACCGCCGGCGCCTTCATAGCTCCAATGCACGCCTTCGGCGGCGAAGGCCGGCTTGCACACCGGACAAAGCGCAAGACCCGCGAGTGCTTTCAATGCGTGACGGCGATTCATCGTAGTCCCCCTCAGATCAATTCGATCGGCAATTTCGCGCGCAACCTAGGTGAGAGGGCCGGTGAGTCGCAATGGCAATCGCGCGTTGAATCTATTGGCTCGCCCACACGATCCTTGCGACCCAGGCGACCTCGCCTGTCGCCATCGTGCGCTCGGCCTGCGAGGCATCGAGCGGCTGCAATTCCAGCGACTTTGTCGTGCGGCGCTTCAGGGTTGCGATCGTCACTTCGCCCGCTCGGGTCTTCACCACGACACGATCGCCCTTGCGGATCGCTGTGCCCGGTGAGACCAGGATGACGTCACCGTCGCGATAGGTGGGCGCAAGCGCATCGCCGGCGATCTCCAGCGCAAACGTCTGGCCGTCCTCGACGGTGGGCAGCGCGACTTCGGTCCAGCCCTTGCCCGATGGAAGGCCGGACTCGTCGAAGGCGCCGCTCGCACCGGCCAGCGCGAGGCCGAGCAGCGGCACCGAACGGCCGTCGCCTGCCTCGTCGTCGATCAGCCTTGCAAAGGTGTCGATGGAGTCGCCGGTCGCCGCCAGCGCTTTCGCGATCGATTCGGTCGAGGGCCAGCGCTCGCGGCCATCAGGGGTGACGCGCTTGGACCTGTTGAAGGTGGTGGGGTCGAGCCCGGCACGCTTGGCAAGGCCGGACGGCGACAGGCCGGCGCGCGCCGCAAGCCGATCCAGCGCGATCCAGATCTGGTCGTGAGTCAGCATCCTCTGCGCTTTGGCCTGTCTGACCATGGAAGGTCCAGCCCGTCGCAACTCAGGAAAACTGTCCTCAAATCAACCGGTTTTCCGTTTTTCGCGCAAGGGGTGACGCGAAAGCGGTGGTCGGGCCGAGGGAATACAAGTGCGTGGCAAGGAAAACGCGTCAAAACAGGAATCTGACGGCCCGTCCCGATTTCATCGGGACGGAACAGGCGCTAAGTCTTGAGTTCGGAAGGAGCGGCCTTTACGGTCGCGCCCGGGGTTTCAGGGACCCCAATAGACGAAAAAACCCAAGAGACTCAAAGAGCTGTCTCAAAGGGCAAACAGGGCTGCGTAAGCGGTGGTCAAGATCTACAAAATCTGTCCGGCCTCGGCCTGGCGCGAGGCGGAACGGCACGGCGTGTACCAGGGCAGCGCGGACGATTCGCGCGACGGCTTCATTCATTTCTCGACGGCCGCCCAGGTTCCCGAAACCCTGCGCAAGCACTTCGCCGGGCAGCGGGCGCTGTTCCTGGTCGAGGTCGACGGCGATGCGCTGGGCAGCGAACTGCGCTGGGAGCGCTCGCGCAATGAGGAGCTGTTTCCGCACCTCTATGGCGAGCTCGATCTCGGCGCTGTCATCTCGGTGCTGAACCTCAACATGCGCTCCGACGGCAGCCACGATGTTCCGGAGCTTGCGCCGTGATCCGCGCTTTCGACGCCTTCTCGCTGCCGGTGCTGCGCTGGCTCGATCCGGAGGATGCGCATCGCCTGGCGATCCAGGGCCTGCGCTTCCTGCCGCCGGTCAAGCCGCGCGCTGACGATCCCAAGCTTGCGGTCCGCGCCTTCGGGCTCAATTTTCCCAATCCGATCGGCATGGCCGCCGGCTTCGACAAGAGCGCCGAGGTGCCGGATGCGCTGCTGCGGCTCGGTTTCGGCTTCGTCGAGATCGGCTCGGTGACGCCGAAGCCGCAAGCCGGCAATCCGCGGCCGCGGCTGTTCCGGCTCGAGCGCGACGAAGCCGTCATCAACCGCATGGGCTTCAACAATGACGGCGCCGAAGTCGCGCTGCGCCGGCTCGCCGCACGCGCGCAGCATGGCGGCATCGTCGGCGTCAATGTCGGCGCCAACAAGGATTCGCCGGACCGCGTCGACGACTACGTCAAGCTGATCGAGACCTTTGCGCCGGTCGCGAGCTATTTCACCGTCAACGTCTCCTCGCCGAACACGCCGGGCCTGCGCAACTTGCAGGAAGGCGCGCTGCTCGACGATCTCCTCGCGCGCGTGATCGATGCGCGCGAGCGTGTCAGGCAGAAGGCCGGCGATACGCCGGTGCTGCTCAAGATCGCGCCTGATCTCAGCCTCGCCCAGCTCGACGATGTCGTGCAGGTCGCGCGCTCGCGCAAGGTCGACGGCATGATCGTGTCGAACACGACGATCGCGCGGCCGAGCACGCTGCGCGAGGAGACGCGCGCCAAGGAGCAGGGCGGCCTGTCCGGCCGGCCGCTGTTCCGCCTCTCGACGCGGATGGTCGCGGAGACCTATGTGCGCGTCGAGGGCGCGTTCCCCCTGGTCGGCGTCGGCGGCGTCGATTCCGGCGGTGCGGCGCTGACAAAAATCCGCGCAGGCGCCAGCCTGATCCAGCTCTATTCGTCGCTGGTCTACAAGGGCATCGGCCTCGTCGAGGAGATCAAGCGCGACCTCACCTCGACGCTGCTGCGGACAGGGCGTGATTCGCTGTCCGAAATCGTGGGCTCCGATGCCGCGACGCTGACCGCCGAAGACTGGCCGGGGATGTGAGGCGGTCTCTCGTAGCCCGGATGGAGCGCAGCGCAATCCGGGATTCTATCCGAGAGTGCCAAGACCCCGGATTACGCTGCGCTCCATCCGGGCTACGACGCTTCTATGGCTTTGAAAACGTCACCCGATACAACACCGGATACCTCGCGCCCTGCAAGCCGCCGCGCGCGATGTAGAACGCGATCAGCGCGCACCACAGTCCGGCATTGCCGAACGACTGCAGCGCCAGCCAGATGCCGAAGAAGATCGCGAGCGATAGCAGCATCAGATTGCGCATCTCGCGCGCCCAGGTCGCGCCGACATAGATGCCGTCGAAGCCGAACGCGAACACGCCGGGGATAGGCGCAAGCACGATGAACGGCAGGAAATCGCGCGCGGCGCGGCGGACATCCTCGCTCGCCGTCATGAAGTTGATGATATCAGGTCCGAACAGCGCGAACAGCACGGCGACGACCAGCGCGAAGCCGAGCCCCCATAGCAGCACCAGCCGGGTCGAGTCCGCAAATCCCCTCGCGTCACGCGCGCCAAAGGTGCGGCCGCAGAGCTGCTGCGCCGCATTGGCGAGGCCGTCGAGGAAGAAGGCGCTGACCAGCAGGAAATTGTTGAGCACGGAGTTCGCCGCAAGCGTGACGTCGCCGGCCCGCGCGCCCTTGGCGGTGAAGAACAGGAACACGGCGATCAGCGCCGCGGTGCGGATCAGGATGTCGGTGTTGACCGCCAGGAGCCGCATCAGTTTTGCGCGATCGAACAGCATTGTGCTGGGCACCTTGAAGCCGCCGGCGGCATGGCGATGGCACACGATCGCGCCGAGCACGAAGCCTGTTGTCTCCGACAGCACGGCGGCGATCGCCGCGCCCGCGATGCCGGTGTCGTAGACCAGCACCAGCAGGATCGTCGCCGCCATGTTGATGAGGTTGATGACGACCTGCAGCAACAGCGCCGGATTGGCGCGGGCCTGTCCCACCAGCCAGCCGAGAATGACGTAATTGGCGAAGGCGAAGGGCGACGACCAGATCCGGATCATGAAATAGGTCTTGGCGGCCCGCGTCACGCCTTCGCTGCCGCCCATCAGGTCGAACAGCACGGCGGAGAGCGGCAATTGCAGCGCGATCAGCGCTGCGCCGATCAGGCCGGCGACGATGAATCCGCGCACCAGGATTACGGTCTGCTCGCGCGTCTCGCCCGCGCCGAGCGCCTGCGCGGTGAAGGCGAGCGTGCTCATGCGCAGGAAACCGAACAGCCAGAACAGGCAGTCGAAGATCACGGAGGCCATCGCGACGCCGCCGAGCAGCGCCGCATCGTCGAGCCGGCCGATCGCGGTGGTCGAGACCACGCCGATCAGCGGCGTCGTGAGGTTCGCCACCATCGCCGGACCTGCGATGGCGAACACCTGGCGGGAGCCGATCTTGAGGGGAACAGGCGCGTGCATGTCAGAACACGAGCACCATGCCGTCTTCGGCGGCGAGATGCGCGATGTCGTCCAGACGCGACAGCATGTCGTCGCTCATATGGGTGAGGACGAGGCGTTTTGCGCCGATTGCAGGTAAATGCTGTTCCAAGGTCTTCAGGCTGAGATGGTTCTTGACCACCTTCTCGTACATATAGGCTTCGGCGATGAAAAGGTCTGCGCCATGCGCCAGCGGAATGAGCGTCTCCGTCCATTCGGTGTCGGCGCTGTAGGCGAGCGTGCGGCCCTCGGTCTCGACGCGATAGGCGAGGAAGGGACCGCCGGAGTCGCCGTGCACGACCGGGTAGGGCGTCACGGTCACGACGCCAAAACTCCGGCTCTGCCCGGGCGCGAGCTCGACGACGTTGAGCTCGAAGCGTTGTTTTGTCCGCGAGGAATGCTCGAACAGCGATTCCATCACCTCACGCAGCCGCGTCTCGATGCCTTGCGGGCCCGCGATCGTCAGCG
This sequence comes from Bradyrhizobium sp. CB1717, assembly GCF_029714325.1. Taxonomy (NCBI): domain Bacteria; kingdom Pseudomonadati; phylum Pseudomonadota; class Alphaproteobacteria; order Hyphomicrobiales; family Nitrobacteraceae; genus Bradyrhizobium; species Bradyrhizobium sp. CB1717. The sequence goes on along the minus strand of NZ_CP121666.1, from coordinate 8,879,429 downwards.
GCCGCGTCCGCCGCGAGAATTGCGCGTCGAGCAGGAAGAACGGCAGGCCGGCAAAATGGTCGCCGTGGAAATGCGTAATCAGGATCAGGTCGATGTCGTTTCGCTCGATCTCGAGCCGCTTCAGCGCCGGCAGCGCCGACGCACCGCAATCGATCAGGAAGTTCGCTTCGCGCCCCGAGACATGGAAGCAGGTGTTGAGCCTGCCGCCGGAGCCGAAGGCGTCACCGCAGCCGACGAAACGCAGTTGCATCGGCTGCGCACTCCCCGAATCATATCCTTACCGGCCGCGCGGCGCGCCGAACACGCGCGAGAGCAGCCAGATCGGGATCACGATGACCGCGCCGAGCAGGAAGTAGCGCCACAGCCAGTTGATGGTATCGAAGCCGAGATCCCACAGACGCTGGAACAACAGGCGAATGCTGTAGATGATATTCCAGGGATCGAAGCCGATCGCGGCGAGCACGACGCCGACCAGGATCGACAGCAGGACCAGGCGAAACGCGACCGCCAGCGGCGAGCCGCCGAGAAAGCGGTTCAGGCCGTCGCTGCGGCCGGCCGGCAAATCTCTGACGTCTTGGACCATCGCAAACTCCTCGGGCGGATTCGACCCCATTATAGGGCACGGCGGGGGACATGGGGAACCCGTGGCGGGGCGTCAATCGGGTTACCGGAGTTTAATTCGGGCAAGCACGTGCCGCGGACTGGCTGCAACTCTCCCGCTCATGTCCGCCGAAGCCTTGGCGAAGGCGGATGCGGGAGAGGTCGCGCCCCGGGCGATGCGAAGCATCGTCCCGCGCGCGGGTGAGGGCTCTCGCCTCTGGGGGAGTGTCCCAATGTGGAGACACCCTCTCCCCAGCCCTCTCCCGCAAGCGGGAGAGGGGGCGCCTGTTTACACCTCAATCTCCGCCGGCTCCGCTTTCAACATCCTCTCCAGCGTCTCCAGCCGGTCGGCCTCCCGCGGCGGCTTGTCCCAGCGCAGGCGGCTGATGCGGGGAAAGCGCATGGCGATGCCGGATTTGTGCCGCGGCGAGCGCTGCAGGCCTTCGAAGGCGACCTCCAGCACCAGCCCCTTGTCGCCCTCGTGCACGACGTGGCGCACGGGACCGAATTTTTCGGTGGTGTTGCGGCGGACGAAGCGGTCGATCTGCAAGAGCTCCTCGTCGGTGAAGCCGAAATAGGCTTTTCCCACCGGCACCAGCTCGTCGCCATCAGCGCCTTTGGTCCAGACGCCAAAGGTGTAGTCGGAATAATAGGACGAGCGCTTGCCATGGCCGCGCTGCGCATACATCAGCACGGCATCGATGATGTGCGGATCGCGCTTCCACTTCCACCACTGCCCCTTCGGCCGCCCCGGCAGATAAGGTGCATCGCGCCGCTTCAGCATCACGCCTTCGACAGCGTCAGCATCCTCTCCGGCGCCTGCGCTCGCGGGATCGGCGCGCGCCGCGGTCAGCGCCTCCCAGCTCGCGAAGGGAACGGTGGGCGACAGATCGATGCGGGGATCGCTAAGCTTCCTGACGAATGTCTCCAGCCGCTCGCGCCGCTCCGCGAACGGCAGCTCGCGCAGATCATTCTCGTCGTCGCCGAGCAGATCGTAGGCGCGCAGGTGAATCGGAAACTCCTTGATCAGCTTGGGCGAGACGACCTTGCGGTTGAGTCGTTGCTGCAGGACGTTGAAACTCTGCACGCGGCCTTCGCGCAGGATCAGCAGCTCGCCGTCGATCGCGCCGGGCAGGCGCAGCGAGGGCACGAGATCCGGAAAGCTGCCGGTGATGTCCTCGCCGGTGCGCGAATAGAGTCGCGCCGCGATCTGCCCGCGCTCGTCGCGGCCGGCGACCGCCTGCACGCGGATGCCGTCCCATTTCCATTCGGCGATGTAGTCGGCGGGATCGAGCGCGGCGAAATCCGCATCCTCGATTGCATGCGCGAGCATCACGGGCCGGAACGGCGCGGGATCGCGATTGACAGGCTTTTCGCCGCGGCCTTCCAGCCAGGCGAACAGGTCGAGATAAGGTGGGCTGAGTCCCGGCCAGATCAGCTCGATCTCGTGCGGATCCTTGTCGCCGAGCGTAGCGGCCGCAGTCTTGGCGAGGCGCGCGGAGATGCCGATCCGCAGCGCACCGGTGACGAGCTTCAGGAGGGCCCAGCGGCCGGTCTCGTCGAGCTCGTCGAGCCAGCGTTCGAGCTGCTTCGGCAACTCGGTCTTGCCGAGGGTGCGGAGAGTTGTGACGACTTCGGTGAGGGTAGGGGGAGGTGGGTTGTTGTGGCGAGGTGGATGAAGGGACTCATTGCCATCTCGCCCGGAGTACCCCCCTCCCTGCCCCTCCCCCGCAGGGGGGGAGGGAACGGTGAGAGTGGTGCGTCCATCACGTGCTGGCTCACCATCAGTCGTTGAGCCCGTCTGTCGCCGCGCACGCAACCGCGCTCCCTCCCCCCTTGCGGGGGAGGGCGGGGGAGAGGGGTGGCCCAGGAAAGACTGGTCGTCGTTGACGGCTCTCTTCGGCCACATCAGCGCGACCGTCTCCGAGAGGTCGCCGACATAGTCGTAGCTCAACCCGAACAGCACCTCATCCGTGCGCGACGCAATCAAATCCCGGATCAGCGCGGGCTTTGCGTGCTTGAAGCTGAGCGCGCCGGTCAGCGCCGCCAGTGCATAGCCGCGGTCGGGATCGCCGACCTCGCGGAAATAGCCGGTGATCAGCCGCAGCTTGTTGTTGCGGCCGGGCTCGTAGGCGAGGCGGTCGAGCAGTTCGGCGAAGCGGTTCATGCCTCAGTCTCGCCGGCGTCAGGCGTCTCGCTCTCCTCCTCGTCGCCATAGCCGACGAGATCGAGCGGCTGCGCCTTCAGGCCCTTGCTCCGGCACCAATGCACCAGCGCATCCTCCTGGCCGTGGGTGACCCAGATCTCGCCGGCGCCGGTCGCCTTGATGGTCGCCGTGAGACCATCCCAGTCGGCGTGGTCGGAGATCACCAAAGGCAATTCGACGCCGCCCTGCCGCGCCCGGGCGCGCACGCGCATCCAGCCCGAGGCGAAGGCGGTGACCGGGTCGGGAAAGCGCCGAGCCCAGATATCCGACGTGGCCGACGGTGGTGCCAGCGTGATGGTGCCGGCCAGCGCCGCCTTCTTCATGCCGGCCGCCGGCCTGAGCTCGCCGAGTTCGATCCCGCGGCTCTGGTAGTAGGATGTGATCTTCTCCATCGCGCCATGCAGATAGATCGGCGCGTCATAGCCGGCCCGCCGCAGCAGCGCGATGACGCGCTGCGCCTTGCCGAGCGAATAGGCGCCGACGAGGTGCGCGCGTTCCGGAAACAGCGCGACGGAGGCGAGCAGCTTCTTGACCTCGTCGGCCGCATCGCCATGCCGGAACACCGGCAGGCCGAATGTCGCCTCGGTGATGAAGACGTCGCATGGCACCAGCTCGAACGGCGTGCAGGTCGGGTCGGCCGCATCCTTGTAGTCGCCGGAGGCGACGATGCAGGTGTCCTTGCACGTCACCGCGATCTGCGCCGAGCCCAGCACATGGCCGGCCGGATGGAATTTCACGCGGACGTCGCCGAGCCGGATCTCCTCGCCATAGCGGATGACTTGCGTCGAGCCGGCAAAATTCTCGCCATAGCGCAGTCGCATCATATCGAGCGTTTCCTGCGTCGCCAGCACCGCGCCATGGCCGGCACGGGCATGGTCGGAATGGCCGTGGGTGATCACGGCCCGCTCCACCGGGCGGACAGGGTCGATATGGAAGCCGCCGGGCTTGCAGCACAGGCCGGCAGCAGCTGGCAGCAGGATGTCTTGCGGGCGCATGGACGTCATATAGGCAGCGGTGTCCCGATATTCACCCGTCATGCGCGGGCTTGACCCGCGCATCCATCGCCCTAAACAGTTCCTTTTTTGATGGATTGCCGGGTCAGGCCCGGCAATGACGAGTGTTGGTTCCTCAATGCCGCTCCGCCTGTTCCTGACCTCCGGCGATCTCATGGCCGACCGCCGTTTCGAGTTCGCCCGCGACCTCCAGCTCAAGGGCGATCTGCCCGCCGCCGCCGATCTGCTGGAGCAGGCGATCGAGCTTGCGCCAAACTTCACCTCGGCCTGGTTCACGCTCGGCGAAATCCGCCAGCAGCTCGGCGAGCGCGACAAGGCGATCGCCGCCTTTCGCAAGGCGCGCGACTCCGATCCTGGGGATCAGCACGGCGCCGGCCTGCATCTGATGCGGCTCGGCGATGCGCAGGTTGCGGAGATGCCCAAGGCCTATGTGCAGGCGCTGTTCGATCAATATGCGCCGCGCTTCGAGCATGCGCTGATCAACGATCTCGGCTATCGCGCCCCTGCGCTGATCTTCAAGGCGGTGCTGGCCGCGCGCGTCGCCGGCAAGAAGCCGGCCTTCTTCAAGCGCACCATCGATCTCGGTTGCGGCACCGGGCTTGCAGCCGCCGCCTTCGCCAAGCAGGTTGATCATTTCATCGGCATTGATCTGTCGCCCGGCATGATCAAGGAAGCGCGCGCCACCGGCCTTTACGCCGAGCTCGAAGTTGCCGACATGATCGAGGGCCTGCGCGGTAAGAGCGATGCGAGCGCGAACCTCGTCGTTGCCGCGGACGCGTTCGTCTATCTCTCCGATCTCGCGCCGGTGCTGACCGAAGCCAGGCGCGTGCTCGTATCCGGCGGCGTGCTCGCCTTCACGCTGGAGACGCATGCGGGCGATGGCATCGTGCTCGGCGAAGGCCTGCGCTATGCCCACTCGGCGGAATATGTGCGCGGTGCCATCGCGAGAGCCGGGCTGAAGCTGCTGACGCTCGAGCCGGCCTCGCCGCGCAACGAGAACAACGAGCCGGTGCGCGGCCTCGTCGTCGTCGCCGAGAAAACTTGAGTCTAGGCGCTAATTCACTGCAATCTGGGTGTCATTGCGTCGCAAAGCAACAAACTTCCTACTTGCGAGCTGCGCAGCCCTGCCAGCACAATGCGCGCATCAGGGAGAAAACAACAATGACCAAGAATCCATCGCGGCGCGACTTCAGCGCCGCCGCGCTCGCCACCATCGCCGCATCGACGTTGCCCGCGCCTTACGTCTGGGCCGCGGAGAAGAAATACGATGCGGGCGCCAGCGACACCGAGATCAAGATCGGGCAGACCGTGCCGCATTCCGGCCCTGGTTCGCTCTATGGCGTGCTCGGGCGCGTCGGCGAAGCCTATTTCCAGATGCTGAACGAGAAGGGCGGCATCAACGGACGCAAGGTCAAGTTCCTCACCATGGACGATGCCTACAGCGCGCCGAAATGCGTCGAGGCGACGCGGCGCCTGGTCGAGCAGGAGGAAGTTCTCGCGCTGTACGGCTCGCTCGGCACCGCGCCGCAGACCGCCGTGCACAAATACCTGAACTCGAAGGGCGTGCCGCAGCTGCTGCTCAACACCGGCGCGTCGAAGTGGAACAACCCGAAAGAGTTCAAATGGACCATGGCGGGCCTGCCGCTCTATCCGACCGAGGCACGCATCCTGGCGCGGCACGTCGTCAGCGTGAAGCCGAATGCCAAGATCGGCATCCTCTACCAGAACGACGATTTCGGCCGCGACTTCCTCGGGCCGTTCAAGAAGGTGCTGGCGGACGCCGGCGGCACGGCGCAGGTGATCATGGAGCAGACCTACGATCTGACCGAGCCGACCGTCGATTCCCAGCTCATCAATCTCTCCAAGTCGGGCGCGGACGTCTTCTACAACATCTCGACCGGCAAGGCCTCGTCGCAGTCGATCCGGAAGGTCGCCGAGCTCGGCTGGAAGCCGCTGCAACTTCTGTCCGCAGGCTCCACGGGTCGCTCGATCCTCAATGCCGCGGGCCTGGAAAACGCCACCGGCATCGTCGCCATCCGCTACAACAAGGAGGTCGGCCTGCCCAAATGGGAGAAGGACCCCGACGTGATGGCGTTCGAGGAGCTGCGCAAGAAGTACACGCCGGCCATCGACCCCGACAACACCATCGCCTTCGCCGGTTACGGCCAGGCCGTGACCATGGGCGAGATCCTGCGCCGCTGCGGCGACGACCTCACCCGCGCAAATGTGCTGAAGCAGGCCTCCACGCTCGCCGGCTTCCACTCGCCCTACTTCCTCGACGGCGTCACCTACAGCTACACGCCCGAAGACTACACGCCGATGAAGACGCTCTTCATCTCCACCTTCACCGGCAAGGACTGGGACATCTCCGACAAGCCGATGTCGGAGTGATTTTCTTCCCTTCTCCCCTTGTGGGAGAAGGTGGCGCGAAGCGCCGGATGAGGGGTTGTTTCCACATGTGAGACTGTTAGCGAGGATAGATACCCCTCACCCGTCTCGCCGCTTCGCGGCGATCCACCCTCTCCCACCACAAGGGGAGAGGGAGACACCTTGCTCGTCGTGGCTCCCACCCCCTCGACGAACCCACCCCCACGGCTTACCTCTTATGCCGTGCCGCCCCGCATCCTCAAAATCCCGGCCGAGCCGGCCACGCTGCTGCCCGACCGCTTCAACGCGTGGTTCGCGGCGCGCGGCTGGGCGCCGCGTGAGCATCAATTGGCGCTGCTGGAGAAGGCGCGCGAGGACGCTAGCGCCCTGCTGATCGCGCCGACCGGCGCCGGCAAGACGCTGGCCGGGTTTCTGCCGACGCTGGTCGAGTTGTCGACACAGCCGGCCGAACGCAACGCCGGCGCCAAGCAAAATCTCGTCTCCACCGGCCGCAGCCTGCAGCGCGCCGGCGGCCTGCACACCCTCTACATCTCGCCGCTGAAGGCGCTCGCCGTCGACATCGCGCGCAACCTCGAGCGCCCCGTTGCCGAGATGGGCCTGCCGATCAAGATCGAGACCCGCACCGGCGACACGCCGGTGTCGCGGCGCCAGCGCCAGCGGCGCTATCCGCCCGACGTCCTGCTGACGACGCCGGAGCAGCTCGCGCTGCTGCTGTCCTCCGACGATGCCCCGTTCCTGTTCTCCTCCTTGAAGCGCATCGTGCTCGACGAGCTGCACGCACTGGTCACGTCGAAACGCGGCGATCTGCTCTCGCTGGGGCTCGCTCGCTTGTGGCGCCTCGCGCCGCAGATGCGCGCGATCGGCCTGTCGGCGACGGTGGCCGAGCCGGAGCAACTCGCGCGCGTCCTGGTGCCGCAGCCCGAAGGCAGGCAAGCCGCCGCCGACATCGTCGTCGCCGGCGGCGCCGCGCCGCCAGAGGTCGAAATGCTGGACACGCGCGAGCGGTTGCCCTGGGCCGGCCACAGCGCGCGCCATGCGCTCCCCGAGATCTACGAGTTGATCAAGGCGAACAGGACCACGCTGGTCTTCGTCAACACCCGCAGCCAGGCCGAGATGCTGTTCCAGAATCTCTGGAGCATGAACGATGACGGCCTTGCGATTGCGCTGCATCACGGCTCGCTCGACGTCGCGCAGCGCCGCAAGGTCGAGGACGCGATGTCGGCGGGGCGCCTGCGCGGGGTGGTCTGCACCTCCTCGCTCGACCTCGGCGTCGACTGGGGCGACGTCGATCTCGTGGTCAATATCGGCGCGCCCAAGGGCTCCTCGCGCCTGATGCAGCGCATCGGCCGCGCCAATCACCGCCTCGACGAGGCCTCGCGCGCGGTGCTGGTGCCGGCCAACCGCTTCGAGGTGCTGGAATGCCGCGTCGCCATCGACGCCATCGCCGAGAATGCGCAGGACACACCGCCTTTGCGCACCGGCGCGCTCGACGTGCTCGCCCAGCACGTGCTCGGCTGCGCCTGCGGCGAGCCGTTCTTCAGCGATGAGCTCTACAAGGAGGTGCGCACCGCCGCGCCCTACGCAAACCTCTCGCGGCAGGATTTCGACGACGTCGTCGATTTCGTCGCCTCCGGCGGCTATGCGCTCAAGACCTACGAGCGTTTCGCCCGCATCAAGCAGGACAAGGAGGGGCGCTGGCGCGTCGCCAATCCAAAAGTGCGGCAGAGCTACCGGATGAATGTCGGCACCATTGTCGAGGACGACATGCTCAAGGTTCGCCTGGTGCGCTCGCGCGGCGGCGGTGCGGGAAAAGCAGGCGGATCGACCGGCGTGATCGCGCGCGGCGGCCGGCTGCTCGGCGAGATCGAGGAGGCCTTCATCGAGGGCCTCAGCCCAGGCGACACCTTCGTGTTCAGCGGCGAGGTGGTGCGCTACGAGACCCTGGTCGAGGACCAGGTCTATGTCTCCCGCGCGCATGACAAGGATCCGAAAGTACCGTCCTACATGGGCGGCAAGTTTCCGCTCTCGACCTATCTCGCCGAGCGCGTGCGCCGCCTGCTCGACGACGGCCGCGCCTGGGGCGGCTTGCCGGAGCAGGTGCGCGACTGGTTGTCGCTGCAGAAGGACGTCTCGCGCGTGCCCGCGGTGCGCGAGCTTCTCGTCGAGAGCTTTCCGCGCGCCAACAAGCATTATCTGGTCTGCTATCCCTTCGAGGGTCGTCTCGCGCACCAGACGCTCGGCATGCTGCTGACGCGACGCCTGGAGCGGATGCGCGCCCGGCCGCTCGGCTTCGTCGCCAACGAATATGCGGTGGCGATCTGGGGACTCGGTGATCTCTCCTTCATGATCCGCGAGGGCCGGATCGATCTCAACGCGCTGTTCGACCCTGACATGCTCGGCGACGATCTCGAAGCCTGGCTCGCCGAATCCGCGCTGATGAAGCGCACCTTCCGCAACTGCGCGATCATCTCCGGCCTGATCGCGCGCCGCCATACCGGCGAGGAGAAGAGCCGCCGCCAGGTGCTGTTCTCGACCGACCTCGTCTATGACGTGCTGCGCAAGCACCAGGCCGATCACGTCCTGCTGCGCGCGGCGCGCGCCGATGCCGCCACCGGCCTGCTCGATCTGCGCCGCCTGGGGGATATGCTCGCCCGCATCCAGGGTCGCATCACCCACCGGGAACTCGACCACGTCTCCCCGCTCGCCGTGCCCGTGATGCTGGAAATCGGCCGCGAGTCAGTTTATGGCGAAGCTGCAGACGAGCTTTTGGCGGAAGCCGCCGACGAGCTCGTCAAAGAGGCGATGGGATAGCAGCAGGTTTCGACGTGACGGCAGGCGCGCTGGTTTCAGGAGACGACGAGGACATGCGCGTTTCCAGAGTCACCATCAGCGATGTGACCTTCGCTGCCGATCTCTCGGGCGCGCTGTACTGGGAAGAGCAACGCCTGCTCGTCGTCTCGGATCTGCATCTGGAGAAAGGCTCGAGCTTCGCGACCCGCGGCGTGCTGTTGCCGCCCTACGATACCATCGCGACGCTTGGCCGGCTCGCTGCTGTCATCTCCCGCCATGATCCCCGCGTGATCATCGCGCTCGGCGACAGCTTTCACGATCGTACCGCGCATGAGCGCCTGTCGGCTGCGGACCGCGACACTGTGGCCGCGCTCCAGAGCGGCCGTGACTGGATCTGGATCTCGGGCAATCACGATCCCATGCTGCCGCGCGATCTCGGCGGCATCATTGCCGACGAGGTCGCGATCGGCCCGATCACCTTCCGCCACGAGCCGACCGGCGCGCAGGGCGAGATTGCCGGCCATCTGCATCCGAAGGCCCGCATCTCCGCGCGCGGCCGCTCGATGGAGCGCCGCTGCTTCGCCAGCGACGGCATGCGCGCCGTGATGCCCGCCTTCGGCGCCTATGCCGGCGGCCTCAGCATCCGCGATGAAGCGTTCGCAAGGATCTTTCCAAAGAACGGCTTTGTCGCCCACCTGCTCGGCGACCGCCGCGTCCACGCGATCGCCGCGTCGCGGTGTTATTGATTAGCGATAGCACGGCGATCTGACGCGTTACTCTCTCCATGCGCACAACTGCGCTCCCTCCCCCCCTTGCGGGGGAGGGCGGGGGAGAGGGGTAGCCGGGAAAAAGGTCTGCCTGAAGGTCGTCGTACGCTAATCGAGAGAGTTCCCGTGTAGTACCCCTCTCCCTAGCCCTCCCCCGCAAGGGGGGAGGGAACGTACCTTCCTTGTGGCAGCAGTCGCGCTTCGTAGGGCGGGCAAAGCGTAGCGTGCCCACGATCTGCTCATTCAGTTGGAGATCGTGGGCACGGCGCGGCGCGCCTTTGCCCACCATACGAATACCTTCCGTTTGGCAACGGCATGCGATCGCAACGGCTCACGCCGCCTTTGCCTGCACATTCTCGCAGAATTCCGCCAGCCGGTCCGCCAGCCGCAGCGTCGCGGGGTTCGCACTCGGCGAGGCCATCAGCGCCACTTCCGTCTTGTTGATCGGCACAAAGCCGTCCTTCGCCGTCAGCACGCGGTGGTCGGACTGGATCGACATCTCCGACAGGATGCTCAGCCCCATGCCGGCGGCGACCGCGGCCTGGATGCCGGCGAGACTCGATGACGAATAGGCCATGTGCCAGGCGCGGCCCGCGGTCTCCAGCGCGTGGATCGCGCCGGCGCGGTAGAGGCAGCCGGTCGGAAAGCCGATCAGCGGCACCGATGGCGCGTCGACGTCGATCGGGTGGCTCTTGCTGGTGACCCAGTGCACCCGCTCGGGCCACACCGCGATCGCGCCCTTCTCGCCGGCCGCGCGCTTGTAGAGCGCGAGATCGAGCTCGCCGCGCTCGAGATCGCGGGCGAGGTTCTTGCTCTGGTCGGCGCGGACGTCGAGGCGCAGGCCGGGATGCGAGCGCGAGAACGTCCCCAGCAGTTTCGCCAGCCGATAGGCCGCGAAATCCTCGGGGATACCGAGCCGGATCGCGCCTTCGCCGTCCGGCTGGCGCAGCATGTCGCGCGCTTCCTCCGCAAGCGACAGCAGCCGCCGCGCATAGGACAATAGCCGCTCGCCGGCTTCAGTGGGGCGCACGTCCTTGCCGTCGCGGTGCAGCAGCACCTGGCCGACGTCTTCCTCCAGCCGCTTGATCTGCTGGCTCACGGTCGATTGCGTGCGGTGGACGCGCTCGCCGGCACGGGTGAAGCCGCCGGCCTCGACCACCGAGACGAAGCTGCGCAGAAGCTCGAGATCGAGCATGGCCGCCTCCATTTGAAAATCCACTGGATGGAAGTTAATCATTTAATTTCCAAATGACAAGCGGCGTCCCTAGATCAAGGATTCAGGAGAATGCCCTCATGTCCCTCGCCACCTCGCTTCCCGCCCCCCGCAGCCGCTTCAACACGCTGCCGCTCGCCATCGGCCTGTTCTGCCTGCTCTGGAGCTATGCCTTCGTCGCCGGCAAGATCGGCGTCACCCATTGCCCGCCGCTGATCCTGCTTGCCGCGCGCTTCTCGCTCGCCGGCATTTTGATCCTGGGTGCAACGCTCGTCCGCGGGGAGTCCTGGTCGCTATCCTGGCGCGACGTCGCGATCTTCGCGGTGCTCGGCATCGCCAACAACGCGCTCTATCTCGGGCTCGGCTACACCGGGCTGCAATCGGTCTCCGCCGGTCTTGGCGGCCTGATCGTCTCGGCCAATCCGGTATTCACCGCCGCGTTAGCGGCCCTGCTGCTCGGCGAAGGCATGACCTGGCGCAAGGCGGCTGGCCTTCTGCTCGGCGTCATCGGCGTGACGGCGATCGTCTGGCATCGCCTGTCGGTCGGCACCGACTCCGCTCACGGCATCGTCTTCACGCTGGCTTCGCTGGCCTCGATCGTCGCCGGCACGATTTTGTTCAAGCTGCTCGCGCCGAAGGGAAGTCTGTGGATCGGCAACGGCGTGCAGAACCTCGCCGCCGGCATCGTGCTGACGCCGGTCGCGCTGACCTTCGCCGACATCCACGCGATCGACTTCACACCGAGCCTGATCGGCGCCTTCGCGTTTCTCGTGCTCGGCGGCTCGATCCTCGCCTACTGGCTCTGGTTTCATCTCTTGAAAGTGTGCGGCGCCACCGCCGCCAGCGCCTATCACTTCCTGATGCCGCCACTCGGCATGCTGTTCGCGTATCTCGTGCTGGGCGAGCACGTCGAGGCGCGCGACCTGCTCGGGATCATTCCGGTCGCGCTCGGCATTTATCTCGTGACGCGCCCTGCAAAGGCCGCTGCGTAAGAGGAGTTCCCATGCCCATTTCCATCACGTTGATCGGCGGCCCCACCGCACTGATCGAGATCGACGGATTTCGCCTGCTCACCGATCCCACCTTCGATGCGCCCGGCGCCTACCAGCTGCCGCATGTGAAGCTGGAGAAGACGATCGGTCCCGCGATGAAGGCCGATGCGATCGGTCCAATCGATGCCGTGCTGCTCAGCCACGACCAGCATTCGGACAATCTCGACAATTCCGGCCGCGACTATCTGCTGAAAGCGCCGCGCGCATTGACGACGGAAGCCGGCGCAAAGCGTCTCGGCGGCCATGTCGAGGGCCTCGCGCCCTGGGCGACCGCGCATCTGAAGGACGACGATGGTCATTCGCTGACGATCACCGCGACGCCGGCGCGCCATGGCCCCGCCGGTATCGAGCCGCTGTCGGGCGACGTCATCGGCTTCGTGGTGCAGTCGAGCCGCAAAGATACGCGTCCGATCTATATCAGCGGGGACACCACCTGGTTCGACGGCGTTGCTGAAGTGGCGCGCCGCTTCAAATGCGGCGTGGTGCTGCCGTTCGCGGGCGCTGCGCAAACCCGCGGACCGTTCCACCTCACCATGGACACCAATGACACCATCGAAACCGCGCGCGCATTCCCCGATGCGATGATCGTGCCGGTGCACACCGAAGGCTGGGCGCATTTCCGCCAGAACGGCGAGGATCTGCGCAAAACGTTCGATGCGCTCGGCTTCGGGACAAGGTTGCGATTGCTGGAGCCGGGCGTGCCGACGGTGATCGGGGCGCCGTGATCGCGCTACATCGTCATTGCGAGCGCAGCGAAGCAATCCAGTCCGTCACCGCGGAGAGACTCTGGATTGCTTCGCTGCGCTCGCAATAACGGAGTACGCGGCTAGTCTTTTCTAAACACAATCGACGCCATCCAGCCCGTCATCAGCGCCATCGCCACCGTGGCGAGGCCGTAGACGAACCCGTTCTGCCTTGCCGTCGTCGCGACGAACTGCTCGAAGCCGACCTTGACGATCTCGAAGGCGGTCTCGGTCTTGGTAACAAGCGCGCCGTTCGCGAACAGCTTGATCTCGACCTCATAGGTGCCGATCGGCACCTCCGCCGGCAGCGGAATGCCGGTGCGGAACAGTGTCGGCGTCAGGAACGTCACGGCGCTCGGGTCTTCGCGATAGAGCCCGCGCTGGGTGCGCAGGCGGATGAAGGCCGAGCGGAACGCGTCGTTCGGCACCACGTCGGCAAAGTCGCCGCTGACCCGCTGGGTCAGCCGCACGTTGTTGAGGCCGATCTGCTGCCGCCGCGCGATCTCGGGCGAGGTGATGGCGTCGAAGGGGCGGTTGGCGAACAGCGCCAGATAGGTCGGCACCTGCAGGAACTGCCGGTAGTCGATGTTGATCCAGATCCCGAAGGTGCGTTCCTTCCGCCGCGTCACCATGTCGGCGCGCGGACCCATCACGGTGACCACGAGATCGTAGGCGGTGCGTTCGGCAGGCGTCGTGGCGTCCTTCTCCACCGAGCCGAACAGCACCAGCTCCTCGCCGGAATAGTTCGGCGTCACCGTGACGCGATGATTGGAGACCGACACGATCAGCCGCTCGGCGCGCGCGGCGGAGCCGAGCAGCAGGACGAGAAGCAAGGCGAGGAGCATGCGCATCAGCTGCCCACCCCCAGCTCACGGATGGTGAAGAGATCCGCAGGTTCGATCACCAGCTCGATCGCGAAGCGGACGCCAACCGAGAGGATCAAGAGACCCAGCAGCAGCCGCAGCTGCTCGCCGCGGATCTTCTGGCCGGCCCGGGCCCCGAACTGCGCCCCGGTGACGCCGCCGACCATCAGGATCAGCGCCAGCACCGCGTCGACCAGGTGATTGGTCGCCGCGTGCAGCATGGTCGCGACCAGCATGGTGACGAGGGTGAGGACCATCGAGGTCCCGATCACCGTCGAGGTCGGCACCCTGAGCAGATAGATCATGATCGGCACCAGGATGAAGCCGCCGCCGATGCCCATGATGGCGCCGATGAAGCCGATCACGGTGCCGACGATGAGCACAGGGATGACCGAGAGATAGATCTTCGAGCGCTTGAACCGCATCTTCAGCGGCAGGCCGTGGATCCAGTTGTGCGTGCGCCGCGGCGGCACCGCGCCGCGCCGGGTCCGCATCAGGGCGCGCAGGCCCTCGGAGAACATCAGGCTGCCGACCGTGGTGAGCAGCACGACGTAGGACAGCGCGATCATCAGGTCGAGCTGGCCGAGCGCGCGAAGCTGCGTGAAGGTCCACACGCCGAGCGCCGTGCCGGTCACACCGCCGCATAACAAGACACTCGCCAGCGCCGGATCGATCGCGCGCCGTCGCCAATAAGAGAGGGCGCCGGAAAAGGACGAGGCCGCGATGTGGCTCGCCACGGAAGCGACCGCGACGGCCGGCGTGATGCCGATGAAGATCAAAAGCGGCGTCATCAGGAAGCCGCCGCCGATCCCGAACATGCCGGAGACGAAGCCGACCGCCGCGCCCATTGCCAGCACCAGGAAGACGTTGACCGGAAGATCGGCGATCGGGAGATAGAGCTGCATCGAGCCTGGTCCGGCGGACGATCGAAGACTGCGGAATGCTTGTGCAGGACGAGCGATTGCCGCGTTCCTCACATAGCCGAAAACGCCGCGCCGCGGGACAACGAATTGAACACGGCACGGCGTTTTTCGCAACAGACCTGTGCGCTGAGCCGAATTCAAGGCACTGCGTCTGCGGCTTCTTTTGCCTGGAAATAGCCCAGCAGCGAACGGCGTGCCTCCATGCACACCCGCACTGGCGATTGCCGCCATCGAAAGGGGCCCGAAGCGTTGATGCAGATCAACAGCCGAGCATCGTCAGCCCGGGACGATAACCGAGGTAGAGGGACGTGAACGCAGCCTGATCCGCATCGTCCTGACGAAAAGGCCGGGTGACAAGATGAACGAGAATGTCGTCGCTCTTCTCAACCCCATCAAGACGATCAGGGCGCACAAGATCCTGAGTGTCGTGTTTTTGGCTCTCGCGCTGACGTTGATAGCGGTCGTCAACTCATTTCGGTTTTCACCAGATCCGAGCGGAGATGCAAGCTTCATCAACCGCGCCCAGCAGAAGTCGGTACCGGGAATCAAGGTGAGTGCGAGCGCACTCGGAGCGGATGAGAGCGAGAGGAGCTTTGGTGAAAATCTGGCCGGCTACAACATTCAACCCGTCTGGCTGTCGATCGAGAACGAGACCAATGAGGCATTGGCGCTTCTCCCGGTCACCATGGATCCCGATTATTATTCTGCCTATGAGGTCGCCTACAGATTCCACGGCGCTCTGTCATGGTTCGCCAACCGCGCCCGTGACGAATTCTTTCTCAAGCGCCAGATGCCGACCGAGCTTGCGCCGCACAGCAAGACGACAGGCTTCGTCTACGGGGTTCTGGATGCCGGCATCAAATATGCACACATCATGATCGTCGGGAAGAGCCGCGTGGAGAGCTTCGACCTTGCGCTGTCGGTTCCAGGGCCGCCGTTTGTCGGCACCAATATTCGGGCCGAGAAAGTCTATCCCGGCACGAAGATCGAGGAACTCGATCTTTCGTCATTGCGGGAGAGATTTGCAAACTTCGCCTGCTGTACTAAAGGGCCCGAGGGGAAACGTGACGGTGATCCGCTCAATCTCGTCATCATCGAAAGCAAGCAAGACCCCATCGTCCCTCTCATTGCCCGCGGCTGGCACCTTGCCAGACAGCTCGATTTTGCAAGCGCGATCGAGACCGCGCGCGCTTTCTTGCTTCGAGATCCGTATCAGACGTCGCCCGTGAGCCCGCTTTACGTGTTCGGCCGCAGGGAAGACGTCGTCGTTCAGAAAGCCCGGTCCACCATCAATGAGCGCATTCACGCCCGATTTTGGCTGACGCCGTACACCTTCGATAATCGAAGGGTGTGGGTCGGCCATGTGAGCCGGGATATTGGTGTCCGCCTGACCGATCAGACATGGAACTTGACCACGCACAAGATTGCGCCCGACGTCGATTTCGATCGGGCCTATTTTCTTCAGGATCTCATCATGTCCGGATTCAGCGAGCGATTCGGTTACGTCAATGGCGTCGGAGCCGCACCACCATCCGCGCCGCGTGCAAATCTGACAGGCGACCCCTATTACACCGATGGATTGCGCGCGGTCATATTCCTGTCGAATCAAATTACGCCGCTCGGCAACATCGACAGGCTTGCCTGGGAAACGCCGCCGTAGTGCGAAGGACCCTGTTCGCGGAGCGCTATCGCATCGCGCTTCAATGCGCCGCGGAGGCCGAGCGCTTGGCGGCGACCGGCTTCGGCGCCGGCTTCGCATTCGCCTGCGGCGCGCTGTCCCAGCCGCCGTTCGGAGCCGCGACGTTGACGGCATCGTCGGGCTGCGGCTCGGCGCTGAAAGTCTGGATCGCGAGCTTGGCGGCGGCGAGCGATTGCGGGTCGAGGCGCTTGGCGACGTCGTCGCGCTTGCCGGCGGCATCCGCATCGCCCTGCGCGGCCGCGAGGCTGAACCATTTGTAGGACTCGGCGAGGTTCTGCTCGACGCCGATGCCGCGGGCATAGAGGATGCCGAGGTTGAACTGGCTGTCGGCGACGCCGCGATCGGCTGCCTTGCGGAACCACTGCGCCGCGCTCTTGTAATTGGCGCCGCGTCCGCCGCCATCGGCATCGAGCACCGCGAGATTGTGCATCGCCTTGGCGTTGCCGCGCTCGGCGGCTTGCGTGTAGTAGCGGCGGGCGATGTCGGCGTCCTTCTTTACGCCGAGACCCTTTTCGTAGAGCGTGCCGAGGCGGAAGGTGGCGGGCACCAGGCCGGCCTGCGCCGCGCGATCGTACCACTTCGCCGCTTCGTCGTAATTCGTGGCGACGCCCTTGCCTTCCGCGAAGCGCAAGCCGATCTCGTAGGCCGCACTGGCATCGCCCTTCATCGCGGCGGTGCGCAGGGCCGGACCGCCGATGCCGTCAGGCAGCTTCTCGCTCGGCGGCACCTGGATGAGGCCGAGCCGTGCACGGCTGGTGCCCGACAGCGCGCCGGTGATGTCGCTGCTCGCAGCAGGCGGCACTGCTGCGGCAGGCGCCTGCGGGATTTCAACCGAGGCCGCGCCGCCGGAATTCGCGGGCTGCGTCGGCGCGGCATTGTTCTGCGATTGCCGGCCGATTGGCGTCGGCGAGGTCATCGATGGCGTGATCTGCTCGGGCGCGGCCGGCTTGGTCTCGACCGGCGGTGGCGCGGCCTGCGGTGTCGGTTGGCTCGGAATATCCTGCATCGCCTGCGGCGCGGGCGGCGCGCTGCCGCCTTCGAGCAGGTTCATCGCCATCTTGAAGGTGCCGAGCACGATCACGACGACGCTCGCGCCGACCAGCAGCGAGCGGATTTTTGAGGTGATGGTCGAGCCGCCTTCCTGGCCCTTCTCCTTGGCGCGGGCGATCGCGGCCTTGGCGCCACGGGCCGGCTTCTCGGGAGGCTGCGCGGCGGCAGCTTGCGCCGCGCGGCGCGCGGCCGCGATGAAGCTCGACGACGACACCGGCTCCTTCGGTGCGGCGGGGATTTCGCTGATCGCGCTTTCAGAGGCGGCGATGCGCTCCGAGGGCGTGGCGACGCGGCCGCCCGGCCGTGTGCCCGGCTCGAGCGGATGGTCCGGCGGCAATTCGGGCGCGATCGCAGCGCGCGCGGGCGCCGTATGCGGCTCCAGGATCTCGCTGATCGCGCGCGGCGGAACAGGCGGCGCCGGCGGCACCGGCGGCGGTGCAGCGGGCGCAGCGGCATGGAATTCACGCGGCGCAGCGACGAAGGTGGAGTGCGGCGGCTGCTGTTGCATGGCGGCCGGGTTCGGCAGCTCAGGCTTCGGATCGTATTTCGGCTGGTGCGGTGCTTGCGGCCGCGGCTCGCGCGCCACCGGCGCGGGCTCCATCGGCGCGGCCATCGGCATCGGCTGCGGCGCAGGGGCCGGCGGCGCGGTGCGCACCGCGCGCAGATCGCCCTCGATCATGGAGAGCCGATCGACGACGTGGCCGAGCGCGCTGTGCACGGCGTCGAGCGAGTCTTGGGTGCTGCGGTTGGTCTCGGCCTGGCTGAAGCGGATGTCGGAGAGCTCGCGCTTGACGAGATCGACGACGCCGGAATCGACAGGCGGCGCGGCGTTGCGGCTCTCGGCGAGCGCCGAATAGGTCGCCTGCTGGCGCTCCAGGTGGCGGAGGATGTCGTGCAGGCCGTCCTCGACGCGGCTCAAATTGCCGTTGCGCGGATCGGCGGCGGCCTCGATCCGCTCCAAGAGATACGAGACCCGCTGTTCGAGATGCGCGAAGGTCGAGGCGGAATCGTTGCCGACCTGCATGCGGTCGAAACGGTCCGACAGCGCGCGGATCGCGGCTTCCAGATGCTCGGTGCTCTCGGATGGCTGCGGCCGCTCGCGGGTTTCGAGTGCGGCGGTGAGCGCGGCGATCCGCTGCTCCAGCACCGCAAAGCTGTCGCTGTGGCCGGAGGCGCGGGTGATCTGGTCGACCTTGGACGACAGCAGCTGTACGTCCTCGGACAGCCGTGCCAGCGCCTCGTTGGAGGCGACGTTGGAGACGATGCCGCGCAGCGCGGCGATCGCGCCTTCGAGCTGGCGCACCGTCGAGGGATCGTCATTGGCGCGCAGGATCAGGTCGAGCTTGGCGCCGAGATTGCGGATCGCCTCGTCATAGCCGGTGAGCTGCTCGGCCGGCGTCAGCGTGCGCAGCACCTGCTTGATGTCGGACAGCGCGCGCTCGATGCCTGACAGCACCTGGCCGTCGGTGCCGTTGGAGCGGGTCTCGTCGATGCGCCGATGCAGCGAGCGGATCTCGTTCTCGATCGATTCGATCGCGCGCCGCGGCATCGCCTCGGTGATGGCGGTGCGAATTTCCGCAAGCTCGCTGCGAAAGGCATTGATCGCCTGTTCGGTATTGTCAGGCCGCTGCAGCGCTTCGATCTGGCTGGTGATCTTGAGCAGATGCCGCTCCAGCGCCGAGAAATCCGGCCCCGGCTGCGATGGCGGCGGGGCATAGGCAGACGCGTGCGGCGCCATTGGTGCCATGGTCGGCGCGTAATGCGCTGTGGGCGCAATCGACGGTGCGGCGCGCGGCGGCATCTGCCTGGGCGCAAAACCATCGAGCTCGCTCTGGCGCGCGGTGATCTCGGCGACCGCGACGTCGAACGATGCGGGGCTCAGGGGTGGTGAGCTGCGATAGACTTGGGCTGCCGCGCGCTCCACCGCGTCGGCCTGGCGCTGGCGCGTTTCAACGGGCGATGGGGCAGGGGCTGGCCGCGGCGCCTGTTGTTGCTGCGGACGGGAGATTTGCGACAGGCGCGCATCGAGCCGCGAGATCGCGTCGTTGAGCTGGCGCGCGACGCCCTGCTCGCGCGAGACGTCTCTTTCACGGGAAGAGTCTTGGCGCGGCGCGGGCTTTGAAATCCGTTCGATCTGCTGGGTGATCGCGTCGAGCCGCTGGTGGATGTCGGCGACTTCGCGGCTCTCCTGACTCGGCATGTGTTGCGGACGTTGATCCTGACGCTGATCGTAAGGTCCGCGAAAGTTCGGCGGCGCAGTCTCGCCGAGCGTGGAGTTGAGCCAATCGTTGAGCGACATGCCCGCGCGACGCGCAGCAGCTTCGGCCCGCTCCCTTACGGATGGATCGATGCCGTCAACACTCCACGATACGCGCGAATTCATGACTCTGTCCGGTTCCGACTCCGGCGCCCCACCCGGCGCCTCCAGCCTCCCCACGCGTGCCGGTTGCAAAGACAATCGAATTTGGCGCGGGTCGTCTGCCTCGAAAACCGACTTTTTCCTGTTACGGTAAATAACGGGTTAAGGAATGCGGCGCGGGTGTCTTAAAGTTGGGCGGCGGGAACCGGTGGGTTGATTGTGGCGCTCGTCCAGTCGCCAAATAGCCGGTGTCATGCCCCGCGAAGGCGGGCATCTGTTCCTGCTGCCGTAACACACTTCGCTGTCATCGCCCGCGAAGGCGGGCGATCCAGTACGCCGCGGCGGCTCGATTCTAGCCGCGCCGCCTCGGAGTACTGGATGCCCCGCCTTCGCGGGGCATGACACCGCGGGTGTGGCGGCAGACTTCCGTCGCGGAGGCCCTCGACAGGCCTCAACCCTTCTCCCGCTTGCCGTCCTCGATCGGCACCACCGCGGCCTTGCCGCTCATCGTCGACAGCGCCGCGAGCGCCTCTTCGCAAAAATCGGCCACCATCTGCTCGTGGCGGGCGCCGAGCTGAAGCAGGAGGAGGTTGCCGAGATCGAGCCGGCCTTCCGCCGTGCCGTCCGGGAAACGCTTCTTCAGGATGCGCTCGTAATTGGCGTGGCGGTCGCGGTGGTGCTCCAGGCGGGCCATCAGATCGGTGCGCATCGGCTCGGTGTCGATGCTGTCGAGCGCATGCAGCCTCACCAGCAGGTCGTCCTTGATCGAGGGGGGCGTGCTTGGCCGCGCGGCCCAGTGCCGCAGCGCTGTTCGGCCCTCGGGAGTGAGCGTATAGATGAGTTTATTGGGTTTGCCTGACTGCACGACCTCACGGCCCTGGATGTAGCCGCGGTCGCGCAGCTTGGAGAGCTCGCGGTAGATCTGCTGGTGGTCGGCCTTCCAGAAGAAGCCGATCGAGGAATCGAACGTCTTGGCGAGCTCGTAGCCCGTCATCGGACGTTCCGTCAGGCATGCGAGGATTGCGTCGCCCAGTGCCATGACTGACCTCCTTCTTCGACCGTGACCAACTCGCTTGACTTTATGCGCATCGGCGCATATGCGTCAATGTGCATATGAGGCGGCTTGAGGATGGGGCCAAAGACCCCACCCGAAAACCCAGCAAAATCAAGCTGGGCGCTACTGTGCATGGGGTTGTTTTCGCGTTTTTTTGCCAAGGCTGCTGAAAAGCCCTTTAGGGAGGGACCCGAGAATGACCGGCCTCGATTCCTGGTACGCCTACATGAAGTCCCATGACCGCGCCGCGCTCTGGGACCTCCTGCATCCTGACGCCGTGTTCGAAAGCCCCGTCGTGCATTCGCCGCAGCGCGGCCGCGACATCACCTTCAAATATCTCTCCAGCGCCGAGAAGGTGCTCGGCGGCCCCGGCTTCACCTATGTCGGCGAGTGGAAGAGCGCCGATGGCGCCGTGCTCGAATTCAAGAATGTCATCGACGGCATCGAGATCAACGGCGTCGACATCATCACCTTCGATACCGAGGGACGCATCACGCATTTCAAGGTGATGGTGCGCCCGCTCAAGGCGATCAACATGCTGCACCGCCTAATGGCGGAGCAGCTTGCCGCCACCCAATCATAAGCCCAACATCATCCCTTCAGAGCCCATGCCGGGAGACCAACATGCCGATCTATAAAGCCCCCGTCGAAGACGTGAACTTCCTGCTCAACGACGTCTTCCAGATCGACCGCTACGACAACCTCGCCGGCTTCTCCGATGCGTCGAGCGACGTGCGCGAGGCGATCCTGGGCGAGGCCGCCAAGCTCTCCGAAGAGGTGCTGCAGCCGCTGAACCGCGTGGGCGATCTCGAAGGCTGCAAGCGCGCCGATGACGGCAGCGTCACCACGCCGAAGGGTTTCAAGGACGCGTTCAAGCAGGTCGCCGAAGGCGGTTGGCTCGGCCTGTCGGCTCCGACCGAGTTCGGCGGTCAGGGCCTGCCGGTAACGCTCTCCCAGGCGGTCAACGAATTCCAGATCTCCGCCAACATGGCGTTCTCGATGTATGGCGGCCTCACCATGGGTGCGACCGCGGCGCTGCTCGTTCACGGCACGCCGGAGCAGAAGCAGACCTACGTGCCGAAGATGATCG
Source organism: Bradyrhizobium sp. CB1717 (assembly GCF_029714325.1). Classification (NCBI taxonomy): domain Bacteria; kingdom Pseudomonadati; phylum Pseudomonadota; class Alphaproteobacteria; order Hyphomicrobiales; family Nitrobacteraceae; genus Bradyrhizobium; species Bradyrhizobium sp. CB1717. The sequence goes on along the minus strand of NZ_CP121666.1, from coordinate 8,857,619 downwards.
CGGGCGAGTGGACCGGCACCATGAACCTGACCGAGCCGCATTGCGGCACCGATCTCGGCATGCTCCGCACCAAGGCGGTGCGGCAGGCCGACGGCAGCTTCAAGATCACGGGCACCAAGATCTTCATTTCGGCCGGCGAGCACGATCTCGCCGACAACATCATCCACCTCGTGCTCGCCCGCATCGAGGGCGCGCCCGCCGGCATCAAGGGCGTGTCGCTGTTCGTGGTGCCGAAATTCCTGGTGAATGCCGATGGTTCGGTCGGGCAGCGCAATGGCGTCGTCTGCGGCTCGATCGAGCACAAGATGGGCATCCACGGCAACTCCACCTGTGTGATGAACTACGACAACGCCACCGGCTGGCTGATCGGCGAAGAGAACAAGGGCATGCAGGGCATGTTCGTGATGATGAACGAGGCCCGCCTCGGCGTCGCCGTTCAGGGCCTCGCGCAGTCTGAAGTGGCCTATCAGAACGCGGTCGCCTACGCCCGCGAGCGTATCCAGGGCCGCGCGCTCACCGGTGCCAAGGCGCCGGACAAGCAGGCCGACCCGATCATCGTGCATCCTGACGTGCGCCGCACGCTGCTCTCGATCCGCGCCTTCAACGAGGCCGCGCGCGCCTTCGTGATGTGGACCGCGCTGAAGAGCGACGTCGCCCACCGCTCCGAAGATCCGAAGGACCGCCAGGCCGCCGACGACCACATGGGCCTGATGACGCCGGTGCTGAAGGGTTTCCTCACCGAGTACGGTTTTGCCAACGCGGTGCAGGCGCAGCAGATGTATGGCGGCCACGGCTACATCGCCGAGCAGGGCATGGAGCAGTTCGTGCGCGATGCGCGTATCGCCATGATCTATGAAGGCGCCAACGGCATCCAGGCGCTCGACCTCGTCGGCCGCAAGCTGCCTCGCGACGGCGGCCGCGCCATCATGGCCTTCTTCGGCGAGGTCATGGCCTTCGCCAAGGAGAACGGCGGCGACGAGGCGATGAAGCCGTTCATCACCCCGCTCTCGGCCTCGCTCGGCCATCTCCAGCAGGCCACGACCTGGCTGATGCAGAATGCGATGATGAAGCCGGACAATGCGGGCGCCGCCGCGACCGACTACATGCATCTCTTCGGCTTCGTCGCGCTCGGCTACATGTGGGCCAAGATGGCGAAGGTGACGAATGCCAAGATTGCCGAGAGCGGCGCGACGCCCTATCTCTCGACCAAGCTCGTCACCGGCCGCTTCTTCATGGAGCGGATGCTGCCGGAAACCGCGGCCAATCTCGCGCGCATCCAGTCCGGCTGCGCCACCATCATGGAATTGCCGGCGGAAGCGTTCTGAGGAGTTTCGATGTCGGCAGCAGACGCGATCGTTGCGGAGTTTCGCGCCTTCGGCGCCGGGCTCCGCCGCGACAAGTTCTGCGCGCGCTCTGCCCTCGACATCGTCGACCGCTGCGAGGCCAATGGTGTCGGGATTCTCGGTATCGAAGGGTTTTACCTGACGGACACGACCACCACCCCCCAGCTCGATCACATCCTCGATCTGAGCACGGGGATGAAGGCTTACGACACTGCGCGGCAATTCCTCCGCCATGGCGAAGGGCTGCCGCTGTTCTACGAATTCACATTCCAGGAATGATCCCGATCGCGTCGCGGTCGTAACCAATAACTGCAATCAGGAGGCTCCCATGGCAGATGCCTATATCTACGACCACGTCCGAACTCCCCGCGGCCGCGGCAAGGCGGACGGCGCGCTGCACGAAGTGACCGCGCTGGCGCTCGCTACGGTGCCGCTGAAGGCGCTAAAGGACCGCAACAATTTGCCGGAAGATTCGGTCGACGACGTCGTGCTCGGCGTGGTCGATCCCGTCGGCGAAGCCGGCTCCGATATCGCGCGCTTCGCCGCGCTCAAGGCTGGCCTCGGCGAGGCCGTGCCCGGCGTGCAGATCAGCCGCTTCTGCGCATCCGGTCTCGACGCCGTGAACTTTGCCGCAGCCCAGGTGATGAGCGGCCAGCATGAGCTGGTGATCGGCGGCGGCGCCGAATCCATGAGCCGCGTCGGCATCGGCGCTTCCGGCGGCGCCTGGCCGATGGACCCTTCGATGGCGGTGCCGGCCTATTTCATGCCGCAGGGCGTTTCGGCCGATCTGATCGCCACGAAGTACGGCTTCTCGCGCGACGACGTCGATGCCTACGCGGTGCAGAGCCAGCAGCGCGCGGCTAAGGCCTGGGACGAGGGCCGCTTCAACAAGTCGGTGGTGCCGGTGAAGGACATCAACGGCCTCACCATCCTCGCCAAGGACGAGCACATGCGTCCCTCGACGACGATGCAGTCGCTGGCACAGCTCCAGCCGTCGTTCACGATGATGGCGCAGATGGGCGGCTTCGACGGCGTCGCGGTGCAGTCGCATCCCGAGATCGAGCGCGTCAACTACGTGCATCACGCCGGCAACTCCTCCGGCATTGTCGACGGCGCCGGTGCCGTGCTGCTCGGCAGCAAGGAGGCGGGTGCCAAGTACGGCATGAAGCCGCGTGCAAAAATCCGTGCGTTCGCCAACATCGGCTCTGAGCCGGCGATGATGCTGACCGGCCCGGTCGACGTCACCGAAAAGCTTTTCGCGCGTTCCGGCATGAAGAAGTCGGACATCGATCTGTTCGAGCTCAACGAGGCGTTTGCCTCCGTCGTGCTGCGCTACATCCAGGCCTTCGACATCGACAATGCCAAGATCAACGTCAATGGCGGCGCCATCGCGCTCGGCCATCCGCTCGGCGCAACCGGCGCGATGATTTTGGGCACCGTGCTCGACGAGCTCGAACGCACCAACAAGTCCACGGCCCTGGTCACGCTGTGCATCGGCGGCGGCATGGGCACCGCGACCATCATCGAGCGGGTGTAAGAACGTAGGGTGGGCAAAGCGAAGCGTGCCCACCACTGCTGTCTTCGCGAATGATGGTGGGCACGGCGCAAGAGCGCCTTTGCCCACCCTACGAGATCACAGTCAACCGCCGCGCCGAAGACTGGCTGCGGCACCGAGGAGCAACCACCATGTCGTACAAGAACTTCAAGGTTGAGACCGATTCCGACGGCATCGCGCTCGTCACCTGGGACATCCCGGGCCGTTCGATGAACGTGCTCGACGAGACTTCGACCAATGAGCTCGACGCGATCGTCAAGGCAACCACGGCCGATGCCGCGGTGAAGGGCGTCGTCATCACCTCCGCCAAGGAAGCATTCTGCGCTGGCGCCGACCTCTCCATGCTCGAAGGCATGAACCAGGCCTACGCAAAAGTCTTCAAGGAGCAAGGCGAGACCGCCGCGAACCAGATGCTGTTCGACCAGAGCCGCCGCTTCTCGCAGGTGCTGCGCTCGATCGAGACGTCAGGCAAGCCGTGGGCGGCCGCGATCAACGGCCTCGCGCTCGGCGGCGGCTTCGAGATCACGCTGTGCTGCCACTATCGCGTGGCGGCCGAGAATCCCAAGACCCGCCTCGGCCTGCCCGAGGTCAAGGTCGGCCTGTTCCCCGGCGCCGGCGGTACGCAGCGCGTGCCGCGCCTGGTGCCGCCGCAGGACGCCATGACGATCCTGCTCAAGGGCGATCCTGTCACGGTCGAGAAGGCGAAGGCGCTGAACCTGATCCACGCCGTCGTGCCCGCCGCCGACCTCGTCAAGGCCGCGAAGGACTGGATCAAGGGCGGCGGCAAGGCGGTCGCGCCCTGGGACGAGAAGGGCTTCAAGCTCCCGGGCGGTCCGGTGTTCTCCAAGGCCGGCATGATGATGTTCCCGGCCGGCAATGCGATCTATCGCCGCGAGACCTACGACAATTATCCGGCCGCGCGCGCGATCATGAGCTGCGTCTATGAGGGCCTGCAGCTGCCGATCGACGCCGCGCTGCGGGTGGAATCGCGCTACTTCACCTCGGTGCTGCGCTCCAAGGAAGCGGCCGCGATGATCCGCAGCCTGTTCCTGTCGATGCAGGAGCTCAACAAGGGCGCGCGCCGTCCGAAGGACGTAGCCCCAACCAAGGTGAAGAAGATCGCCGTGATCGGCGCCGGCTTCATGGGCGCGAGCGTCGGCTACGTCTCGGCCCGCGCCGGCCTCGACGTCGTCCTGATCGACCGCGACCAGGAAAGCGCCGACAAGGGCAAGGCGCATGCGCAGAAGGTGATCGAGGACCAGATCAAGAAGGGCCGCGCCAAGCCTGCGGATGCCGAAGCGCTGCTCGCGCGGATCACGCCGACCGCCGACTACGCGGCGCTGAAGGACGTCGATCTCGTCATCGAGGCCGTGTTCGAGGATCGCAAGGTCAAGGCGGAGACCTTTGCCAAGGCGCAGGAATATCTCAAGCCCGACGTGATCTTCGCGTCCAACACCTCGACGCTGCCGATCAGTTCGTTGGCCGAAGGCTTCAAGGACCAGGGCAAGTTCGTCGGCATCCACTTCTTCTCGCCGGTCGAGAAGATGATGCTGGTCGAGATCATCCTCGGCAAGAACACTGGCGACGTCGCGCTCGCGACCGCGCTCGACTACGTCCGGCAGATCGGCAAGACTCCGATCGTGGTCAACGACTCCAGGGGCTTCTTCGCCAATCGCTGCGTCGGCCGCTACGTTGCCGAAGGCAACGAGATGTTCCTCGAAGGCGTCCCGCCGGCGATGATCGAGAACTGCGCCAAGATGGCCGGCATGCCGGTCGGCCCGCTATCGCTGTCGGATGAAGTCGCGCTCGACCTTGGCCTCAAGATCATGAAGGCCACCGAAGCCGATCTCGGCCCCAACGCCATCAATCCCGATCAGAAGAAGCTGATGGTGGAGATGGTCGAAAAGCAGGGCCGTCTCGGCCGCAAGAACAGCAAGGGCTTCTACGACTATCCCGAGAAGGGCAAGGGCCAGAAGAGCCTGTGGCCGGGCCTCTCGGCCTTGCAGCCGAAGCAGCTCGACCCTGACACGCTCGATATCGAGGAGCTGAAGCAGCGCTTCCTGGTGGTGCAGGCGGTGGAAGCCGCGCGCACGGTGGAGGACAACGTCATCACCGATCCGCGCGAGGCCGATGTCGGCTCGATCCTCGGCTTCGGCTTCGCGCCGTTCACCGGCGGCACGCTGTCCTATATCGATTTCATGGGCACGAAGAAGTTCGTCGAGCTCTGCCACAAGCTGGAAGCGAAGTACGGCTCGCGCTTCACCCCGCCGAAGCTGCTCGAGGAGATGGCCGCGAAGGGGGAAACCTTCTACGGGCGCTTCGCGCCGAAGAAGGCGGCAGCTGCCTGATCGTTGGACTTCGTAACCCGGATTGAGCGCAGCGAAATCCGGGACAGAGCTTCCGACACGTAAGACCCGGATTGCGCTTCGCTCCATCCGGGCTACACGACAACAACGAAGGCCGGATCATCGATCCGGCCTTTTTCTTTTGCGCATCCTCACGGTTGAATCCAATTTGTTCCAGGTTGTGGAACCGCTCACAGAATCGGGGTAGGAACCGTGCCAGAGTCCCCGCTGCTGCAGCGTCGCGCAATTGTCATAGGCGCGTCAAAGCGGCGCCGTTCTTTTGCTCGGCCCTGGCACTAGTCTTGCTGCGGGTCAGGGTCACGAATCGCGTTGGGGCACTTGCCGATCTCCTCGGCAAGCCGAAGACGAAAAGAAAGTTGTCCTTGATGAACTCACTGGTACTGCGGAAGACCGCGCTCGGTCGCGATCTTGCCGCGAAATATGCTGTTGCGTCCGCAACCCACCTTCTCTCATCGCAGCAGAAGCCGGCGCGCCTGCGTCGCAAGGGCCCGGCGCTCTGGGTCGCGTTGGCGCTACTTGTGCTGGCGGCGGATTTTTGGCTGGCCTATCTCGCCTGGCTGGCCGTCGACCTCGTCATGGGGTGAGACCGCGCGAGCGTGCAGCAGATACGATGTCGCGAAATAGGCAAGCTGGGAGACGGCAAGACAGATGGCGATGACGGTCACGCCCCCCACCATCCCGAAATCGTACAGGCGAAGAACGATCGCCGAGACAATCGCGATCAGCGGCGAGATTATGACCAGCGCCCAGATCCGGAAAACGCGACCTGTCGCTATTCCCACCAACGCACTTGCAACGATCAGGACGATGGCAATCGTCAACTTCAACTCCGGTGACGGTGCAAATTATCTTCAATAAATTGCCAAGCTCGCCCGCTTTGCAGGTGCTGACAAGACAGCACCACTTACATTTGGCGAACAGTAGTTCATAAGTCTAATCAAGGTACGATAATCCGGCGCCAAGGGTCCGCGCCGTGCTGCAGCAGATCGTTGATCCGGCGCTTTTACTTGCCGTCCCCGAACGGCGAGAACGCGCGGCCCGAGACCGAATCGTCGGCGAGGCTGGCTTTCCAGGTGCCTTCATCGCCCCTGCCAATGCTGACCACGAAACGCCAGCCATTCTGGTTGGTGAAGGCGATGCCCGTTCCGCCCTTCACTTTGGCGTAGCTGCACGGATATTCGGTTGGCCGGTCCGGAAAGACGATCTTTCCTTCCTTGCTCTCGAATACGGCCGAGGTGATCTGCGGATGGACCATGAAGATGCAGCTGCGCTCCGGCGTGACCGGCGTCGACAAGCCGAGCATCGCGAGCGGTGCGCCGGCGGCGGTCATGAGGACGATCATGTTCATGGGACAACAGTCTCGCGGAGATGATCCTTCGACGCCGCTGCAGATCGAATGGTTCACAATGAAGGCCGGATCCTCGATCCGGCCTTTCGCTTGTTGCGTCTTGCGGGCGCCTATTTCGCCTGCGCGAGCCCTTCCTTCTTCAGCGCCTCCTGCACCTGCGGGCGCGCGGCGACGCGGGCCTTGTAGGCGGCAAGGTTCGGCATCGCGGTGAAGTCGAACTTCATCCGGTCGGCCCAGGTCAGCATCGTGAAGAGATAGCCGTCGGCCACCGTGAACTGCTTGCCCATCAGGTAGTCGCGGTCGGCGAGCTGGCTGTCGATGTATTTCAGCTTGCCCATGACACGATCCCTGAAAAAGGCCTTGGCCTCGTCGTTCAAGGCGGGGGCGAACATCGGGCCAAAGCTCTTGTGCACCTCGGAGGTGAGGAAGTTCAGCCATTCGAGCAGCTTGTAGCGCTCGGCGCTGCCATGGGCCGGCGCCAGCGCCTTGGCGGAGGCCTGATCGGCGATCATCTGGACAATCACCGGGCCTTCGGTCACGATCTCACCGCTGTCGAGGCCCAGCGCAGGGACCTGGCCCTTGGGGTTCAGCTTCAGATAATCCTCACCATTTTCGAGCTTCTTGGCCCGGATATCGACCTTGACCAGCTCGTAGGGCAGGCCGGCTTCCAGGAGCGCGATGTGGGGGGACAGGGAGCAGGCCCCGGGCGAGTAATAGAGCTTCATGGAATTTCCTCCTCTTGACGCTTGGCTGCGGCGAAGGAACGCCTACATGCATCTGCATGCAATAGTCAAGATTGATGCAGGTGCATCGAATGAGGTAAGAGACGGGCGACGATCTTGAGCGGGACCATGAAACGCAAACCATCGACCGAGGCAACCTCCGCCTGGATCCGCCTGATGCGGGTGCAGAGCCGCGTGCTCGACTGCGTCGAGCAGGACCTGAAGAAGGCGGGATTCCCGCCGCTGGCCTGGTATGACGCGCTGCTCGAGCTGTCGCGCGCGCCGAGCGGAGAGCTGCGGCCGGTGGAACTCGAACGGCAGATGCTGATCCCACAGTACTCCACCTCGCGCCTGATCGACCGCCTGGTCGACGAGGGGCTCGCCTCCCGGCGCGAATGCAAGATCGACAAGCGCGGCCAGTTCGTGGAGATTACCGAAGCGGGCCGCGAACTGCAGAAGCGGATGTGGGGCGCCTATTCGGCCGCGATCGAGAAATATGTCGGCTCGAAACTGTCCGATGCCGACGCCGTCAAGCTCAGCGGTCTGCTCGACCGGCTGGGCTGCTCGTGCGGCGAGATGAAGTTGCCGCCCGTCGCCAACGTCAACGAAACCACGCCGTCGCGATGATCGCGCGGCAAACCAGCACGTCCGCGCACCCGGTGGTTCGCGGACCATCCCATTCACCCCGCGCGCATTCGGTCGAAGCGCCTTTGATTAGAGTTTGATATGGCGCGAGACCAGATCGATATGACGCCGCTGCAGTCGCGTGACGAACTCGTCGCGTGGTTCGAGGCCGGCTGCAAGGACCCGTCCGAATTCCGCCTGGGCACCGAGCACGAGAAGACGCCGTTCACGCTCGAGGGTCACCGGCCGGTGCCTTATGAAGGCGCGCGCGGCATCGGCGCGCTGCTCGAAGGCATGAAGCTCCTGCTCGGCTGGGAGCCGATCATGGAGAGGGGCAACATCATCGGCCTCTACGACGTCACCGGTGGCGGCGCGATCTCGCTCGAGCCGGGCGGACAGTTCGAGCTCTCCGGCGCGCCGGTCGAGAACGTGCACCAGACCCAGAGCGAGCTGATGGCGCATCTGGCGCAGGTGCGGGAGATCGCAACGCCGCTCGGCATCGGTTTCCTTGGTCTCGGCATGACGCCGTCCTGGTCGCGCTCCGACATCCCGGTGATGCCCAAGGGCCGCTACAAGATCATGACCAACTACATGCCGAAGGTCGGCCAGTACGGCCTCGACATGATGTACCGGACCTGCACGGTGCAGACCAATCTCGACTTCTCCTCCGAAGCCGACATGGTCAAGAAGCTGCGCGTGTCGCTCGCGCTCCAGCCGGTCGCAACCGCGCTGTTCGCCAACTCGCCGTTCACTGAAGGCAAGCCGAACGGCTTCCTCTCCTTCCGCTCCGAGATCTGGCGCGACACCGACAATGCGCGCGCGGGCATGATGCCGTGGGCGTTCGAGGACGGCATGGGCTTCGAGCGCTATGTCGACTACGCGCTCGACGTGCCCATGTATTTCGTCAAGCGCGGCGAGGAGTACATCGACGTCTCGGGCTCCTCGTTCCGCGCCTTCTTCGACGGCCGCAACAACAACCTTCCGGGCGAGCGTCCGACGCTGTCGGACTGGGCCAACCATCTCTCGACGATCTTCCCGGAGGTGCGGCTGAAGCGCTATCTCGAGATGCGCGGCTCCGATGGTGGACCGTGGGGCCGGCTGCCGGCACTGCCGGCATTCTGGGTCGGGCTGCTCTATGACGATGTGTCGCTCGACGCCGCCTGGGACATGGTGAAGCACTGGTCCGCGCATGAACGCCAGGCCCTGCGCGACGACGTGCCGCGCTTCGGCTTCAAGTCGCGGATCAAGGACCGCTATCTGTTCGAGATCGCCAAGGATTGCCTCGTTCTGGCACATGCCGGCCTGCGTCGGCGCGGCCGGATCGACCAGCTCGGACGCGACGAGACCCGGCATCTCGAGCCGCTCGACCGCATCATCGATTCCGGCCGGACGCCGGCTGAGGAGATGCTCGAGAAGTTCAATGGTCCCTGGAAGGGCTCGGTGGAACCGGCCTACGCGGAATACGCGTTCTAATTCGATACGCGACGACCAGGATTTAGGCCGTTCATCGCCCATACAGGTTTGCGGCGATCAAATGATCGGCTGAAAAAACCTGAGCGTCGTCAATAACTCGAAAGCTGTTCCGATGGGGAAGGGCCGCCTGCGCGGGGCCGTCATGGCAAGCGTCGTGGTGTGCGTCACGCTGCTTTCGCTCGTGTTCGCGGGCGTGCCGGCGCGCGCCCAGACGGCGTTCGACCGGCCCGGCGGCGACTATTTCAGCACGCCGGTCACGTCGGGTGATCCCGAGGATTGCGCGCTGCTGTGCGAGCGCGACCGCCGTTGCCGCTCCTGGAGCTTCAGCTATCCCGATATCGACGGCGCCGCGGCGGTGTGCTGGCTCAAGAACACCGTGCCGGCGCGCGTGCCCGGCAGCTGCTGCATCTCCGGCGTCCGCGGCGCCGGCGTGATCGAGCCGCGCGTCGAAGGCGTGGAGACGTCGATCGATCGGCCCGGTGGCGATTTGCGCAATTTCGAGCTCAAGGATGGCGAAAGCGTAGAGGCCTGCAAAGCCGCCTGCACCGCCGACAACAAATGCCGTGCCTTTACCTACGCCCGCCCCGGCTACACCGGGCGCGAGGCGCGCTGCTTCCTGAAAAAGGAGATCAAGCCGCCGCGCCGGAAGGCGGGGTTCACCTCGGGCGTGGTGCGGTAGAATGCAGCTCTCACCGCCGTCATTGCGAGCGAAGCGAAGCAATCCAGACTGTTCCCGCGGCGGGATTCTGGATTGCTTCGCTTCGCTCGCAATGACGAGGAGGATGAGGCGGGCATCTCACTCCGCCGCGATCACCGTGAGCTCCGGCCACAGCGCCTTCCATCGCCCGGCCTTCACCGCGTAATTCGCCGCCGAAAAATTCGGTCCCGGATTCGGCCGCGCGATCAGCCCTGCGACATCGCCAAAACCGTGCGGCGCATAGACCTCGTAGCCATCGCCGGCGCGCCTGACGCCGATTTGCGTGTTCTGCGTGAGAAAGCGGTCGATGCCCTCGATCGAGCTTCTCAGGGGTGGATAGGGCAGGCCGTGCTTTTTGGGATACCACAGATGCACGCGCGCCTGATTGCGGATCTCGATCTTGAAGCCGAGATGCGCCAGCCGCTCATGCAGCTTGCGGATCACCGCGTCCTCCGCCTCCCATGATGTATCAGGATCGAAATAGAACGCGTCGTAGTCGGCGATGCCGTGATCGATGGTGCGGCCGGTGAGCACGTTCCATACGGTCTGCACCAGGCATCCCGAGACCAGCCATGCATCCGGCAGATCGAGCCGCGCGAGCTCGTCGACGATCGTGACGTTGATCGGATTGCGCAGGGCGAGGGCGAGAAATTCGTCGCGGGTCATCGGAAACCGTAGGGCGCGCTTTTGCCCACCCTACGATCCCTCAATGCACCGCGGTGAAGAACCGCGCGAGCCGGAAGCCGGACAGCCAAGTCCACACCGGCTGGCTGCGCATGCCGAGATCCCAGGAGCCGACCACGGCATCCGCACGCCCGATCAGATTGTCGATCGGCAGGAGGCCGACGCCACCGGAGCGCAGGGGCACGCGGCTGTCGGCGGAGTTGTCGCGGTTGTCGCCGAGCACGAAGAGATGGCCGGGCGGCACCGTCACCTCCTGCGTGTTGTCGAGCGGGCCGTTGTCGCGCATCTTGAAAATCAGGTGAGAGACGCCGTTCGGCAGGGTCTCGACATAGCGGTAGGCCGGCTCGCTGCCGCCATTGTCGTCCTCGGCAGAGCCGACGCCGTCGGGCTTCAGCTCGGCGGGGCGGTCGTTGATGAAGAGCTGGCCCTGCCGCATCTGGATGCGGTCGCCGGGGAGTCCCACGACACGCTTGACCCAGGCCTGGGAGCGATCGCCGGGCCAGCGGAACACCACGACGTCGCCCTGCTTCGGCGTCTCCGCGAAGACGCGGCCGCTCTCGGGCAGGTTGATCTGGATCGGCAGCGACGAGGTGCCGTAGCCATAGGGGAATTTCGAGGCGAGCAGCGCGTCGCCGATCAGCAGCGTCGGCTCCATCGAGCCCGACGGCACGTAGAACGGCTCGGCGAGCGCGCCCTTGGCGATGAACACGGCGGCCACGATGCCGGCAAGCTGAACGATCTGCCCACCCCAGCCGCTGCTCTTGCGCTTGGCGGGGACGGTTACCTTCTCGACACTCATGCGCCTGTTCCACCCACGGTGATGCGTTCCATCAGAAGCGACGGCTGGCCGACGCCGACAGGCACGCCCTGGCCGTTCTTGCCGCAGGTGCCGATGCCGGTGTCGAGCGCGAGGTCGTTGCCGATCATGCGGATGCGATGCAAATCGGTCGGTCCGTTGCCGATCAGCATCGCGCCCTTCAGCGGCGCGCCGATCTTGCCGTTCTCGATCTTGTAGGCCTCGGTGCACTGGAACACGTACTTGCCCGAGGTGATGTCGACCTGGCCGCCGCCGAAATTCGCGGCGAACACGCCGTTCTTCACGGAGGCGAGGATCTCGGCCGGATCGCGGTCGCCCGCGAGCATGTAGGTGTTGGTCATGCGCGGCATCGGCACATGGGCGTAGCCCTGGCGGCGGCCGTTGCCGGTCGGCTTCATGTTCATCAGGCGCGCGTTCTGGCGGTCCTGCATGTAGCCGACCAGGACGCCGTCCTCGATCAGCACGGTCCGGTTGGTCGGCGTGCCCTCGTCGTCGATCGACAGCGAGCCGCGGCGCGAGGCAATGGTGCCGTCGTCGACCACGGTGACGCCCTTGGCCGCGACCTGCTGGCCCATCAGGCCGGCGAAGGCGGAGGTCTTCTTGCGGTTGAAGTCGCCTTCGAGGCCATGGCCGACCGCTTCATGCAGCATCACGCCGGGCCAGCCGGCGCCCAGCACGACGTCCATCTCGCCGGCGGGAGCCGGAATCGATTCCAGATTGACGAGGGCTTCGCGCAGCGCGCCGTCGGCGGCATCACGCCAGTTCTTGCTCTCGATGAATTCGGCATAGCCGGCGCGGCCGCCATAGCCCTTGCTGCCGCTCTCCTGGCGGTCGCCCTGGCCGGCGACGACGGAGATGTTGACGCGCACCAGCGGGCGGATGTCGCGATAGCTCTCGCCGTCGGGCCGCAAGATCTCGACGACCTGCCAGGTCGCCCCGAGACTGACGCTGACCTGCCGCACCCGCGGATCCTTGTCGCGCAGGTATGCGTCGATCTCGGCGAGCAGTTTAACCTTGGTCTCGAAGCCGGGCGCATCGAGCGGGTTGTCGTCACTATAAAGCCGCACGTTGGTATGCGCCGGCGGGGCCGCGAAGCTGCCGGAATAGCCGCCGCGCACGGCGGCGACCGCGTCGGCGGCGCGAATCAGCGCCGGCAGCGACACGTCGGAGGAATGCGCGTAACCGACCGCGTCGTCCTTGACGGCGCGAAGGCCAAAACCCTGCGAGGTGTCGTAGGTCGCCTGCTTCAGCCGCCCATTGTCGAACATCAGCGCTTCGGTCTGGCTGTATTCCAAGAACAGCTCGCCGTCGTCGGCGCCGGCGAGCCCGCGCGCGACCTCGTTGCGAACCTGGTCGCGGTCGAGATTGGCGCGGTCGAGCAGGGAGGTTGTGGCAGGGTTGGTCATGCGTCCGTCCATTATCGGGGGATGTGAGGCAAGATAATGGTTTCCCGCCGGTTCGGCGAGGGGGCGGGCCGTCACATTACGGAAACGATAGGTACGGCTCGGCTTAAGGCGGCTTTCAGGCTTTTCCGGTTATCACGGGCGAACCTGGAGTCGGAGCCGCCGACAGAGCATGTGGAATTCCCTGAATGTGTTCTGGGATCAGTATCACGGCCTGATCATCGGCTTCGCCGCGCTGGCCTTGGTTCTGACCTTCAATCAGTTCGTCTATCGACGCCGCTGGACATCCTATCCCACGCGGAAGGCCTATGTCGCAGCTCACCCGGGCTGCGACACGGTGGGCGGCATCCTCTGTGCGACATGTCGGCGAAAGGGGCTGGTCGCGCCGGTGGCCGGCAGAGGCCGCATCTATCGCTGCGGCTGGTGCGATACGGAGCTTTATCGCGTCGACGAGGCGTGAGCGCGTTTACGGCAGCTTGTCATAGCCCTCGCCGAGCCCGTTCAGGCTGAGCGGGAAGCCGATGCCTTCTTCCGGCGTCTCGAAGATGATGAAGGTGGCGGTCTTGGCGTTGCGGAGCTGGCCGAGCAGCTTGTCGTCCATGACGACCTCGGCGACGCAGCCATTGGGCAGGCAGCGGACGAAGCCGGCGCGGCCGACGTCCTGGTTGTCGAGCTTCAGCCCGAGGCCGGAGGGCAGGAGGACGCCGAGCGGGGCGACCACGCGCATCAGGCGGCTCTTCTGGTCGGCGGTCTTGAGCACGATCACGGTCAGGCCGGCATTGGAGCGGTCTTCGGCCACCACGCTCTGGATCAGGGCGCATTGCTCGGTCTGGGCGCCCGGCGGGGTGTCGCAGCGGATCTGCCAGTCGCCATGGACGGAGCGCACCGCGCCCTGCGCATGGGCGAGGCCCGGAAGTGCCAGGACAACGACCGCCGCAGCCAGCAGGGCTGCCAGAGCCGTGAGGCCGTTAGCCTGCCTCTTGGCCAGCCTTGCCATGCATCTCGAAAGCCCCATCGGGGTCGGTCCCTCTGCTCGCTTGGGTCGCTTGCGCGGGTGGACTGATACGGAAATGACGGCGTCTTGAAGGCAATTCCCAAGCAAATTCCGCGCCGCCGAGGCCGCCGCCGCCGGCACGAATCAGGTTCCTGTGCGGCCGTTCGCAAGTGCCTACAGCGGGCAATTCCGCTGTCAAGCCGCGGCATCCCGGGAAACGGTATTTTTGTCTGATCTTACTAGGAAATATCTTGCGGGTGATCGCTGCCAGACGGGGCTCAAGACTGCATTGCGATAGATCAAGAATTATGGTTTGAGAGGCTTGATTTCGGCGTTCTAGCGATCTGGCCCCAATTCCTCTTAGAGGTATTCTTGAGCGGCGGTTTGTCAGACGGGCGGATCGAATAAGCGTTTCCCGGAAATAGGGGAATGCACTTGGGGTGATTTCGTAAGGGGAGCGCGAACGGCATGAGGATGTCGATGGGCCGGGTAGGCCGGCATTTGCTGGGATTGGCCGTTGCTGGCCTGACGCTGGCGACGGGCGGCGCGGCATTCGCCGAGCTTGGGCAGCCGGCGCCGTGGGAGTGGACGCTCCAGCAGTCCGGCTCGCCGGTGATGGACAACATCGTCTGGTTCCACAACTTCCTGTTCGTGCTGATCACGCTGATCACGCTGTTCGTCCTGGCGCTGCTGATCATCGTGGTCATCAAGTTCAACGCGAAGGCCAATCCGGTGCCGTCGCGGACCACCCACAACACGCTGATCGAGGTGGTGTGGACCCTGGTTCCGGTGCTGATCCTGGTCGGCATCGCGGTGCCGTCGTTCCGCCTGCTGTTCCTGGAGCTCGACATCCCGAAGGCGGACCTGACCATCAAGGCGACCGGCAAGCAGTGGTACTGGTCGTATGCCTATCCTGACAACGGCAAGTTCGAGTTCGACTCGCTGATGGCCCAGGACAAGCAGCCCCGCCTGCTCGGCGTCGACAACGAGATGGTGGTGCCGGTCAACAAGGTGATTCGCGTCCAGGTGACCGGTGCAGACGTCATTCACGCCTTCGCGCTGCCGGCGTTCGGCGTCAAGATCGACGCCATCCCGGGCCGGCTGAACGAGACCTGGTTCAAGGCCGCCAAGACCGGCATGTTCTACGGCCAATGCTCGGAGCTCTGCGGCAAGGATCACGCCTTCATGCCGATCGCGATCCGCGTGGTCAGCGACCAGGAGTTCGCCTCCTGGGTCGAGACGGCGAAGAAGAAGTTCGCAAGCGGCGGCACCAGCACCTACGCCTCCGCGGCCGGCCCGACGCAGTAAGCGCCGGGTCAGGGCTCGAGGGGACCGAAAGCGAGATAAAAGGGTGGGACCTCCAGAGGTCCGATTGGGACGCAAGGCAGGATTTGAAAATGGCAACCAGCGCAGCGGCACACGGCGATCACGCGCAAGACCACGGACATGACCACGAGCACGCCCATCCGACCGGATGGCGGCGCTACGTCTATTCGACCAACCACAAGGACATCGGCACGATGTACCTGATCTTCGCGGTCATCGCCGGCATCATCGGTGCCGCGATGTCGATCGCGATCCGGGCCGAGCTGATGTATCCGGGCGTGCAGATCTTCCACGAGACGCACACCTACAACGTCTTCGTGACCTCCCACGGCCTGATCATGATCTTCTTCATGGTCATGCCCGCGATGATCGGCGGCTTCGGCAACTGGTTCGTGCCGCTGATGATCGGTGCGCCCGACATGGCGTTCCCGCGCATGAACAACATCTCGTTCTGGCTGCTGCCGGCCTCCTTCGCGCTGCTCTTGATGTCGACCTTCGTCGAGGGCGAGCCGGGTGCCAACGGCGTCGGCGCCGGCTGGACCATGTACGTTCCGCTGTCGAGCTCCGGCCATCCGGGCCCGGCCGTCGACTTCGCGATCCTGTCGCTGCATCTGGCGGGCGCCTCGTCGATCCTCGGCGCCATCAACTTCATCACCACGATCTTCAACATGCGCGCGCCGGGCATGACCCTGCACAAGATGCCGCTGTTCGTGTGGTCGATCCTGGTGACGGTGTTCCTGCTGCTGCTGTCGCTGCCGGTGCTCGCCGGTGCGATCACCATGCTGCTTACCGACCGCAATTTCGGCACGACGTTCTTCGCGCCCGACGGCGGCGGCGACCCCGTGCTGTTCCAGCACCTGTTCTGGTTCTTCGGCCACCCCGAGGTGTACATCCTGATCCTGCCCGCCTTCGGCATGATCAGCCAGATCGTCTCGACCTTCTCGCGCAAGCCCGTGTTCGGCTATCTCGGCATGGCCTACGCCATGGTCGCGATCGGCGGCATCGGCTTCGTGGTGTGGGCGCACCACATGTACACGGTCGGCATGTCCTCCGCGACGCAGGCCTATTTCGTCGCCGCCACGATGGTCATCGCGGTTCCGACCGGTGTGAAGATCTTCTCGTGGATCGCCACGATGTGGGGCGGCTCGATCGAATTCCGCGCTCCCATGATCTGGGCGGTGGGCTTCATCTTCCTGTTCACGGTCGGCGGCGTCACCGGCGTCGTGCTGGCGAACGCGGGCGTCGACCGCGTGCTGCAGGAGACCTATTACGTCGTCGCGCACTTCCACTACGTGCTGTCGCTCGGCGCGGTGTTCGGGATCTTTGCCGGCTGGTACTACTGGTTCCCGAAGATGTCGGGCTACATGTACAACGAGACGCTGGCGAAGGCGCACTTCTGGGTCACCTTCATCGGCGTGAACCTGGTGTTCTTCCCGCAGCACTTCCTCGGCCTGTCGGGCATGCCGCGCCGCTACGTCGACTATCCCGACGCCTTCGCCGGCTGGAACCTGGTCTCGTCGGTCGGCTCCTACATCTCCGGCTTCGGCGTGCTGATCTTCCTTTACTGCGTGTTCGACGCCTTCATGAAGAAGGTGCCGGCGGGCGACAATCCCTGGGGTGCGGGCGCGACCACGCTGGAGTGGACGCTGCCTTCGCCGCCGCCCTTCCACCAGTTCGAAGTGCTGCCCCGCGTGCAGTAATCCATCTCCCGCGGCGCCCGTGACGGGCGCCGCGGCTCTATAACGAAGCGAGTTGAATTAAGTGTCCGTCCTCGACCACAACGCCGTCGACATCAATCCCCGCATCTCCGAAGCGGAGGTTGCCGACTACATCGCGCTGCTCAAGCCGCGGGTGATGTCGCTGGTGATCTTCACCGCGCTGGTCGGGATGGCGATGGCGCCCGGGCATTTCCATCCCGTGCTGGCGATCACCTCGCTGCTGTGTATCGCCGTCGGCGCCGGCGCCTCCGGTGCGCTCAACATGGCGCTCGAAGGCGACATCGACGCCAAGATGTCGCGTACGGCGAACCGGCCGATCCCGCGCGGCCGCATCACCCGTCCCGAGGCGATGGCCTTCGGCATCACGCTCGCCTTCTTCTCGGTGATGACGCTCGGCATCCTCGTCAACTGGATCGCGGGCGCGCTGCTCGCCTTCACCATCTTCTTCTACGTCGTGATCTACACGATGTGGCTGAAGCGCTGGACGGCGCAGAACATCGTGATCGGCGGTGCCGCCGGTGCGCTGCCGCCGGTGGTGGCCTGGGCCGCGGTCACGGGCACGGTCGACGTCGAGCCGCTGCTGCTGTTCGCCATCATCTTCTTCTGGACCCCGCCGCATTTCTGGGCGCTGGCGCTGTTCCGCTCCGACGATTATGCGCGCGCCGGCATTCCGATGCTGCCCAACGTCGCCGGCCCCGACGCGACGCGTCTGCAGATCCTGCTCTACACCATCGTGCTGATCGCGGTGGCCGCCGCGCCCTGGGCACTCGGCTATTTCGACGCCGTCTACGGCGTTGTCTCGCTGATTCTCGGCGCCGGCATGCTGGTGCTCGCGATCAACGTCTATCTGCGCCGCGAGCGCAGCCAGTCGCTGCGCGCCACCCGAAAACTGTTCGCTTTCTCGATCCTGTATCTGTTCGCGCTGTTTGCGACCTTGCTGGCCGAGGTCGTGTATCGGGCGCTTGCTCCGATGGTTGGGGGCGCATGAGGCAGGAATGGCTGACAAACCCGAGCCAGATGGAATCGTCCTCACCGAGGCGCAGAAGAAGAGCCGTCGTCAGCGCTCCGTTGCCATTGCTCTGGCGCTCGGCGTGCTCGTGGTGCTGTTCTTCGCCGTCACCATGGTCAAGGGACCGGCAGTGCTAGTCCGGCCGATGTAGGAAACATGGATCACGAGCCGACCATATCGCGGGACGTCAGCGCCAAGCCGGCCAAGAGCCGTGCCAAGGGCCGCGGGCTGGGCCGCGATGTGGTGGTTGCGTCCATCTGTGGCGGCGTGGTCGCGCTGATGGTCGGCGCCTCCTACGCGGCGGTGCCGTTCTACAACTGGTTCTGCCGCGCCACCGGCTTCAACGGCACGACGCAGGTCGCGACCTCCGCACCGGCCACCGGGCCGATCGCACGGAAGATCGCGGTGCGCTTCGATTCCAACGTCGCGCCCGGCCTGCCCTGGAAGTTCGAGCCTGAGCAGAACGAGATCGAGGTCAATATCGGCCAGGTCGTGACCGTCTTCTACACCGTGACCAACCAGGCCGCGCGCACCACCGCAGGGCAAGCCGCCTACAACGTCGCGCCGCTGACGGTCGGCTCCTACTTCCAGAAGATCAACTGCTTCTGCTTCACCGAGCAGACCATGGCGCCGGGCGAGAAGCGCGAGATGCCGGTCGTGTTCTACGTCGATCCCTCGATCGCCGACGATCACGAGAACGACGGGCTTGGCACGATCACGCTGTCCTACACGTTCTATCCGGTGAAGGATCCGGTGGTGAAGCCGCTGGCATCGGGCGAAGCCGACAAACGCAAGGGAAATCTCTGACCGCCGGGCCCATCGCTCGGCAGGTTGGAAACAAGGGGATAAGTGCCTGATAGGCACGGGATTGAGGAGAGAGACGGAAATGGCTACGGCGCAAGGCAAGCATCACGACTATCACCTCGTCGATCCCTCTCCGTGGCCGGCGGTCGGCTCGCTCTCGGCCTTCATCATGGCGGTGGGCGCGATCGCCTGGATGCATCACATGTTCGCGGCCGCCCCGATCGTGTTCGGCGTCGGCACCGTCGGCGTGCTCTACACCATGGCGAGCTGGTGGGGCGACGTGATCAAGGAAGCCCAGTACAAGGGCGACCACACCCGCGTCGTGCAGCTGCATCACCGCTACGGCATGATCCTGTTCATCGCCTCCGAGGTGATGTTCTTCGTGGCCTGGTTCTGGGCCTATTTCAACGCGGCGCTGTTTCCGGCCGATGCCGTCCACGCCACCCGCGATGCGGTGTTCGGCTGCGGCCTCGGCACCCAGGCCGGCGCCTGCGCGGTGCCCGGCACCTGGCCTCCGAAGGGCATCGAGACCTTCGATCCCTGGCACCTGCCGCTCCTCAACACGCTGATCCTGCTGACGTCGGGTACCACCGTGACCTGGGCCCACCATGCGCTGCTCGAGAACGATCGCCAGGGCCTGAAGTACGGCCTGATCCTCACCGTCGTGCTCGGCGCGCTCTTCACCTGCGTGCAGGCCTTTGAGTACAGCCACGCGGCGTTCTCCTTCGCCGGCAACGTCTATGGCGCGACCTTCTTCATGGCGACCGGCTTCCACGGCTTCCACGTGCTGGTCGGCACCATCTTCCTGATCGTGTGCCTTGCGCGCGCTTATGCCGGCCACTTCACGCCGAAGCAGCATCTCGGCTTCGAGTTCGCCGCCTGGTACTGGCACTTCGTCGACGTGGTCTGGCTGTTCCTGTTCCTCTGCATCTATGTGTGGGGACACGGTGCCGAGACCATGGCTCACGGCGCGCACTGAGCTGTGACGGATTGATTGGAAAGGGCGGCCGCAGGGCCGCCCTTTCGCTTGCCGGCCAGCGCAAAGATTCCGCGGAAAATGTGATAAAGTACGCCATCATGAACGATACCGCCGGTCCATCCGAGCCTGAAACCACCGTCCTGCAAAGCGCGATGCGCGGGCTTGCCTGCAAATGTCCGCGCTGCGGCCAGGGCAAGCTCTATGCGGGCTTCCTCAACCTCGCCCCCGCTTGCGAGCGCTGCGGCCTCGACTATGCTTTCATCGATTCCGGCGACGGTCCGGCGATCTTCATCATCATGCTGGCCGGTGCCATCGTGGTCGGCTGCGCGCTCGTCGTCGAGGTCAAGTACCAGCCGCCGTTCTGGCTGCATGCGGTGCTCTGGCTGCCCCTGATCCTCGCCACCACGCTGCTGCCGCTGCGCTCCATGAAGTCGCTGCTGATCGCCCTGCAATTCCACCACAAGGCGGCGCCGGGCCGGCTGATCGACCGCGCGAAATGAGAGAGACTGCGCGCAAGCCTCGCGTGGCCGGCTTCGCGCTGTTCACGCTGGTCCTGACCGCGGCCTTCGTCGCGCTCGGCATCTGGCAATTGCAGCGGCGGACCGCCAAGCACGAGCTGATCGCGGCGCTCACCGAGCGTCTGGCGGCGGCCCCCATTGCGCTGCCGCCGGCTGCACAATGGGCGGCGCTGAATCCCGCCCGCGATGAATTCCGCCGTGTCGGCTTCACCGCGACCTATGCCCCGCTGCCCGACGCGATGGTCTATTCGTCCGGCTCGGCCGTCCGCAAGGACGCTTCAGGTCCCGGCACCTGGGCCTTCCTGCCGGCGCGGCTTGCGACCGGCGAGATGGTCGTGATCGATGCGGGCTTCGTCGAGAACACGATGCAGGACCGCAGCGTCGAGGACCGTGCGGTGAAGAAGCTCGTCACTGGGCAACCGATCGCGCTCACCGGCTATCTCCGCTTCCCCGAGGCCCCAGGCTGGATGACGCCGGCGGCGAACCACGACAAGCGGCTCTGGTTCGTGCGCGATCATCTCGCGATCGCAAGCGCGCTTCATTGGGGTGCGGTGGCGCCGTTCTACGTGGACCTTGAACAGCCGGCGCCCGAGAACGGAATTCCGCGCCCGGGCCCGCTCGACGTGCATCTGAAGGACGATCACCTGCAATACGCCGTCACCTGGTTCACGCTCGCAGGCGCGGTGCTGATCGCCTTCGGCGTCTGGATGCGAGCCCGGCGCGAAGGTTAACGGCGGCCGTAGGTTCCCGGAGGGAACCCGGAATCGTCCGGGGTTTATTATTCCGCACATATTCACGACTGTGATCCCAAGCCGCGTTCGAGTTTGTCCGCGGCAGACAAGGAATGCAGCGTGAGCGATTTCGATCAGATGGGAATTGTCGTCGACTGGGTGGACGCCTGCAGGAGCGGCGACCTCGCGATGTTGCTCGACCTCTATGCGGACGATGCCCAGGTCGAGTGCACGTGCAACGGCACGCAGCATTATCATCGCGGCCGGCGCGAGCTCGAAAGCTACTGGGGATCGCGGCTCAGCGCCTACCTGGCGGCGGGTTTCGGTCTGGAGGAGATCGAGCCGGCACCGGATGGCGTCGATCTCGAATATTCCGTCGCGGGCGCACTGCGTATTCACGCCTCGTTTCGCTTCAGCCCGGAAGGCAAGATCTACAGCACGCAGTGTACGCCCTCGCGACAGAACGCGCACGACGGCTGCGCGTGCTAGCGCCTCACGCGGGCGCGTCTCGCACCCTCTCCACGGGCAAGTGGCAGCGCACATAGGTTCGGTCGCCCGCGCGCAGCAATGACAGCGATCCGCTGAGCGCACGCACGCGCTCATGCATGCCGGTCAGGCCGCGGCCGAACAAATTGCCCTCGGGAAATCCGCCGCCGTCGTCGGAGACCTCGATGACGAGCGCGTCGCCCACGATAGCCGCCTGCACATCGGCATTGCTCGCTCCGGCATGGCGCAGCACGTTGGTCAGCGCCTCCTGGATCACGCGATAGACGGTCTGGGCCAGCGGTCCGTCGATCGCGTTGAGGCCGGGATCAATCGCGGCCGTCAGGTCGATATGCGGTGCCTGCTTGCGAAAGTTCCGAAGCAGCGTATGCACGCTCGTCTCCAGCCCCAATTCCTCGATGTAGAGCGGGCGCAGCCGGTCGAGGATGCGGCGGTTGGTCTGCTGCAGCGCCTCGACCGATTGCAGCACCTCCTCCGCCGAATTGCCGAGATTTCCTGCCGCTGGGGAGGCCTCGATCAGCGAGATCGTGCCGGCGCGGATGCTGAACAGCAGCGGGCCGAGCTCGTCGTGCAGCTCGCGGGCGAGATCGCGCCGCTCGTCGTCCTGGAGTGACACCAGACGGTGCAACAGGTCGCGATTGTCCTGGCTCAATTGTGCGAGGGTTGCGGACAGGGCGTTCGCCGCCTCGCAGCTGCGCCGGATCTCCGGCGGGCCTCCGACCGGGATCGGCGTCGCGTAGTCGCCGCGCCGTATTCGCGCCAATCCTTCGCCGAGATATTGCAACGGGCCCACCACAGATCCCGCGAACAGATAGGCGATGGTGCCGGTGAGCAGCATCAGCGCAACGACAAGGCTGGTCAGCGCGAGGAAGCCGATCCACTTCTCGAACAGGTCGGCCGACAGGTCCGGCACGAACACGATGTCGCCGACATGCCTGCCGTCAATGACCACCGGCGATGCAGCGTCGAGGTCCGGCATGGTCAAGAGGTTGAGAAACCACTGCGGAACAGCCTGGAGGTTGCGCAGGCCGTCCTTCACGGAGGGAATGGGACCCGCCTCCACTGCGCGGAATTGGATATCGGAGGCGGTGTCCAGGGATTGGACAAAGGCCTGAAGCGTCTTCTGCGGATCGTCCGAGGCGCGCAGGGTGTTGTTGAGCGCGGTGGCGATGGTTTTGGTCGAACGTCGAGCCGGCTCGTTCTCGTCGGCCAGTTGACCGGTTGCAAATACCTGCAGCAATATGCCGCCCAGGACCAGCGCCGCGAGAAAACCTGCGCCGAGCGGAAGAAACAGTTGCGTCCTGAAGGAAAGTCGTTGCCACATTAGGTCAATTCTAACGCGCATCGGCGTGATTTGCTCTTTCCATTTGTTCCCGCCGGTCTATGAGTCGCAAAACAAGAGAGCGCGCGATGCAAGATATTGCCAAGCCGGCGACCCGGATCCTCATTGTCGACGACCACCCCGTGGTGCTGTCCGGCTGCCGCACCCTGTTTGCCTCCGACCATTCGATCCGGATCGAAGAGGCCAGCGACGCCAAATCCGGTCACCGTGCCTATGTCAGCAAGCGGCCCGACGTCACGGTGATCGACATCAGCCTGCCCGATGTCTCCGGATTCGAGCTCATGCGACGCATACGCAAAGACGATCCCGAGGCCAAGATCATCATGTTCAGCATGAACGACGATCCGGCCTTCGTGGTACGGGCGGTCGAGCTTGGGGCCCAGGGCTATGTCTCCAAGGGCGACGATCCCCGGATCCTGCTGAAAGCAGTGCGAAAGGTGGTGGCGGGCGACAATTTCATCTCGCCGCAACTCGCGGAGGCCGTGACCTTCTCCGGTGCCGCGATCAAGGCCAATCCGGCCTCGCAGATGACGCCGCGGGAGCTGGAGATTCTCCGCCTGCTCGGTCGCGGCGACAAGATCGTCGAGGTCGCCGAGGCGCTCGGCATCTCCTACAAGACCGTCGCCAACACCACCTCGCTGCTCAAGCAGAAGCTTGGCGCCAAGAACCATTCCGACCTGATCCGGATCGCCGTGGAAATCGGGATGGGCTGACCCTGCCGCCAGCGACCGAACCGGCTGCTCCAGGATGCGCCGGTTCGGCCGACGGACCGGCGCCTTCGCCGGCCGGGCAATGCATGGCCGGCAGCGGACGCCATCCGCCGACACAATGGGCCGAAGCGGCGTTCGTTCCGGCCTTGATCGGAATTTCAGGAAAACCCGGCAAAAGACCTTTCTTGATCTGCTCGCATCTGGGGCAGCGGCATTCGCGTGTACCGGGAGAAATAGGAACATTTGCCGACATGCGCGGTTTTGCCCTTGACGATTTCGTGACAGGCGACGAAAGCTTGCGCCAACAGTTTTAGCGGGCAGGCGCCCCGGACGAGCCAAACCGGTCTGCACATATCAACGACAGACCTTCCAAGAGAGGGCTGCGGCATCGCCGCAGCCCTTTTCGTTTGAATGGCCCGGGCGGGAAGCGGTTTCCCGATGCCGCAAAACACTTTATGGTGGCCCGAAGCCTCTGGCTGTTGACAAGTATTTTCGTAAAATCAAAGGCTTACGGATCTGGCTCAGGCTCGGCCGGCCTTTGGAGGGCAGTTTGACTCGTTATATCTCGACCCGGGGCGAGGCCCCTGAACTCGGCTTCTGCGACGTGATGCTGACCGGGCTTGCCCGTGATGGCGGCCTGTATGTACCGGCAACGTGGCCCCAGCTCCCGGCCGAGACCATCGCCGGCTTCTTCGGCCGCCCCTATTGGGAGGTCGCGGTCGACGTGATCCGTCCCTTCGCCGGCGGCGAGATCTCCGATGCCGAGCTCGGCCGCATGGCGAACGAGGCCTATGCCACCTTCCGCCATCCCGCCGTGGTGCCGCTGCGCCAGATGTCGCCGCACCAGTTCGTGCTGGAGCTGTTCCACGGCCCGACGCTGGCCTTCAAGGACGTGGCGATGCAGCTGATCTCGCGGCTGATGGACCATGTGCTCGAAAAGCGCGGCCAGCGCACCACCATCGTGGTCGCCACCTCCGGCGACACCGGCGGCGCCGCGGTCGAAGCCTTCGCAGGGCTCGAGAACGTCGACCTCATCGTGCTGTTCCCGCACAAGCGCATCTCCGAGGTGCAGCAGCGGATGATGACGACGACGGGCGCGGCCAACGTCCATGCGCTCGCCATCGAAGGCACCTTCGACGATTGCCAGGCGCTCGTGAAGGGCATGTTCAACAACCATCGCTTCCGCGATGCGACCTCGCTCTCCGGCGTCAACTCCATCAACTGGGCCCGCATCGTCGCCCAGGTGGTCTACTACTTCACCTCGGCCGTCGCCGTCGGTGCGCCGGCGCGCGCGGTGGATTTCGTGGTGCCGACCGGCAATTTCGGCGACATCTTCGCCGGCTACGTCGCCAAGCGCATGGGCCTGCCGGTGCGCACCCTGCGCATCGCCGCCAACGTCAACGACATCCTGGCGCGCACGCTGAAGACCGGCATCTACGAGGTGCGCGAGGTGCACGCTACGGCGTCGCCGTCGATGGACATCCAGATCTCCTCGAATTTCGAGCGGCTGCTGTTCGAGGCCGGCCGGCGCGATGCCGCCGGCGTGCGCCGTCTGATGGATTCGCTGAAGCAGTCCGGGCGCTTCGTGCTGCCTGACGCAACGCTGGCCGCGATCCGCGAGGAGTTCGACGCCGGACGCGCCGACGAGACAGAGACCGCGGCTGCGATCCGCGCCGCCTGGCGCGAGGCGGGCGAATTGGTCGACCCCCATACCGCGGTGGCGCTCGCCGTCGCCGACCGCGACACCACCGACACCACGGTGCCGAGCATCGTGCTCTCCACCGCCCATCCGGCCAAATTCCCCGATGCGGTCGAAGCGGCCTGCGGCCAGCGGCCGCAACTGCCGGCCTGGCTCGACGGTCTCATGACCAAATCCGAACACATGAAGGTGATGAAGAACGATCAGTCCGAGGTTGAGCGGTTCGTGCTGTCGGTCAGCCGCGCCGCAAAGCAGGGAGTTGCCGGATGAGCGTCGAGATTTCCAAGCTTGCGTCCGGCCTCACTGTCGTCACCGACAAGATGCCTCATCTCGAGACCGCCGCGCTCGGCGTCTGGGCCGGCGTCGGCGGACGCGACGAGAAGCCGAACGAGCACGGCATCTCGCATCTCTTGGAGCACATGGCGTTCAAGGGCACGACGAAGCGCTCCTCGCGCGAGATCGTCGAGGAGATCGAGGCGGTCGGCGGCGACCTCAATGCCGGCACCTCGACCGAGACCACGTCCTATTATGCGCGGGTGCTGAAGGCCGACGTGCCGCTCGCGCTCGACGTGCTCGCCGACATCCTGGCCAATCCCGCCTTCGAGCCGGACGAGCTGGAGCGCGAGAAGAACGTCATCGTGCAGGAGATCGGCGCCGCGCAGGACACGCCCGACGACGTCGTGTTCGAGCATCTCAACGAGCTCTGCTATCCCGACCAGCCGATGGGCCGTTCGCTGCTCGGCACCGCCAAGACGTTGCGCAGCTTCAACCGCGACATGCTGCGCGGCTATCTCTCGACGCATTATCGCGGCCCCGACATGGTGGTGGCGGCCGCCGGCGCGGTCGATCACGCCCAGGTGGTCGCGGAGGTCGAGCAGCGTTTTGCGAGCTTCGAGGGGACGCCGGGCCCGAAGCCGCAACCCGCCCAGTTCGGCAAGGGCGGCGCCAAGGTGGTGCATCGCGAGCTCGAGCAGGCGCATCTGACGCTGGCGCTGGAAGGCGTGCCGCAGAACGACCTGTCGCTATTTTCGCTTCAAGTTTTCACCAACGTCCTCGGCGGCGGGATGTCGTCGCGGCTGTTCCAGGAGGTGCGCGAGAAGCGTGGCCTCTGCTACTCGATCTACTCGTTCCACGCGCCCTATACCGACACTGGCTTCTTCGGCCTCTACACGGGTACCGATCCGGCCGACGCACCGGAGATGATGGAGGTCGTGGTCGACATCATGAACGAGTCCGTGGAGACGCTGACCGAGGCCGAGATCGCGCGCGCCAAGGCGCAGATGAAGGCAGGGCTGCTGATGGCGCTGGAGAGCTGCTCGTCCCGCGCCGAGCAGCTCGCCCGCCACGTGCTCGCTTATGGGCGGCCGCAGACGGTGGAGGAACTGGTGGCCCGGATCGACGCCGTCAGCGTCGAATCGACCCGGGACGCGGCGCGTGCGCTGCTTTCGCGCAGCCGCCCTGCAGTTGTCGCATTGGGCAGCGGCAGGGGTCTGGACACGGCGGTGTCTTTTGCGGAAGGATTGACCCGGGCACGTGCCAAGGCGCGGCTGCACTAGGAGCCGCGCGAGGGAGCACCCGCCCCGGGAAGCATCACCATGGCCCTCTTTCGCCTGCCATCCAGTGGACCCGCCGCCCTCGCTCCGCGCGGCAACGGTCTGTTGCTGCGCGCGCCGCAGATGTCGGATTTCCTGCAATGGGCTCACCTGCGCGAGACCAGCCGCGACTATCTCACGCCCTGGGAGCCGATCTGGCCGTCGGACGATCTGACCCGCTCCGGCTTTCGCCGCCGCCTGCGCCGCTATTCCGAGGACATCGCCGCGGACCGCTCCTACCCCTTCCTGATCTTCCGTGAGCTCGACGGCGCCATGGTCGGCGGCATCACGCTCGCCAATGTCCGGCGCGGCATCGTGCAGGCCGGAACCATCGGCTACTGGATCGGCCAGCCCCATGCCCATCGCGGCTACATGACGGCCGCACTGCGGGTGCTGCTGCCGACGCTGTTCGGCGAGCTCAATCTGCACCGGGTCGAGGCCGCCTGCATCCCCACCAATGCGCCGTCGATCCGGGTGCTGGAGAAATGCGGCTTCTCCCGCGAGGGCCTCGCACGCCGCTATCTCTGCATCAACGGGGTCTGGCAGGACCACCTGCTGTTCGGCCTGCTGCATGAGGATTTCCGCGGCTGAGCCGCCCGAGTCGTGCGGCGCAAATCCCCTTTTTGCTGCCTTGGGTTCGCCGATTTTGGCGATATAACCCGCATGGCCGGCCGATCGGCCGGAACATTGTCATGGAGTATGGGCGTCGATGGTGAAGGAGCTTCGGTCTTCGCGGACTACGTTGCGGCGGGGGACGGCGGTCGCGCTGGCGTTGTCGGTTGCGCTCGCCTCAGTCTCGCCGGTGGCGGCCCAGTCGCTGAGCGACCGCTTCAAGAGCCTGTTCGGCGGCAAGTCCGACGAGCAGCCCGCCCAGCCCAAGCCGGCGCCCGCGCCCGGCCAGCCCGCGGCCGACGACGACGTCGACTGCCCGCAGGTCACGGTGCGCGCCGGAGCCTCCACCTACGCGGTCGGCGCCGGCGGCAAGCCAGCCACCGGCAATGAGGTGCGCTTCCAGGCCACGATCACCAAGATGGCGCGTGAATGCATCCGCAGCGGCGGCGACATCACGGCCCGGATCGGCATCCAGGGCCGCGTCATCGCCGGTCCTGCCGGTGCTCCTGCCACGGTCGAGGTTCCCCTGCGCGTCGCCGTGGTGCAGGGCGGCGTCGGCGAGAAGGTGATCGCCTCGAAGGCCTACCGGACCACGGTCGAGATGTCGGAGGGCGGCAGCGTGCCCTTCACCATGGTGATCGAGGATCTGGTCTATCCGGTGCCGTCGGCTGCGACCGCCGATTCCTACATCTTCTATGTCGGCTTCGACCCGCAGTCGCTCTCGCCCGAGCCGAAGGCGCGCAAGAAGAAGTAGGCGGCGAATTCGGCTCTGGAAGGCGCGTGCGGCTTACGCGAAATACCGCGTCAGGATCCCGCGATACACCTTCGTCAGCTTTTCCAGATCCGTGACCGGCACGCGCTCGTCGACCTGGTGCATGGTCTGGCCGACCAGGCCGAATTCGATCACCGGGCAATAGCTCGAGATGAAGCGCGCGTCCGACGTGCCGCCCGAGGTCGACAGCTCGGGCTTGCGTCCCGTCACCTCCTCGATCGCGGACACCGCGAGGTCGGTGAACGGGCCGGGCTTGGTCACGAACACATTCGAGTTCGACGGCTCCCAGATGATGCGGGCCTTGATGCGGTTGCCGCAGGCTTTTGCGAGCCGCGCCTCGACCAGCTCGCGCAGGCTCGCCTGGGTGTGGTTGTCGTTGTAGCGGATGTTGAACTTTGCGCGGGCCTCGCCGGGGATGACGTTGGAGGCCTTGTTGCCGACGTCCACTGAAGTGAATTCGAGATTGGAGGCCTGGAACTGGGCGCTGCCGTGGTCGAGCGGCTCGTCGGAGATCGCCACGATCAGCCGCGAGATGTCGGGCACCGGATTGGCCGCGCGGTGCGGATAGGCGACATGGCCCTGCACGCCATCGACATACAGCGTGCCGGATTGCGAGCCGCGGCGGCCGACCTTGATGGTGTCGCCGAGCGTCTCGACATTGGAGGGCTCGCCCAGCACGCAATGGTCGAATTTCTCGCCGCGCTCGGCAGCCCACTTCAACAGCTTGATGGTGCCGTTGATGGAGACGTCTTCCTCGTCGCCAGTGATCAGGAACGAGATCGAGCCCGCACCGTCTGCGCGCGGCTTGCCGCCATTCGCAGCAAGATGCTCCAGCACCGCGGCGACGGAGCAGGCGATGCCGCCCTTCATGTCGACTGCGCCGCGGCCATGCAGCACGCCGTCCTTCACCTCGCCGGAGAACGCGCCGACGCTCCAGGCGCTCTCATCGCCCGGCGGCACCACGTCGGTGTGGCCGGCAAAGGTGATGTGCGGGCCCTCTGTGCCGATCCGCGCATAGAGATTGTCGACGTCGGCGGTGCCTTCCTCGCTGAAGGTCACGCGGTGACAGGTGAAGCCGGCGGCGCCCAGGGCTTTTTCAAGCACCCCCAGCGCACCGGCGTCGGCCGGGGTTACCGAGGGGCAGCGGATGAGATCGCGGGCAATCGAGAGAGCATCGGTCATGCGCCCCGCTTAACATGCATGCCGCCGGGTGGGCTAGCGCTGGGCGGCACGATTTCGAGCTCGCGGCTCTGGTCCCAGTTTTTCGCAGGGGGCGTGGCGGAGCTGTTCTCGATCTCGGCGAGCGGATCGAGCCCGAACCGGTTGTCGCCCAACGTGCCGCGCAAAACGAACATTTCGACGATGCCCCACAGCCGCAGACCGTCCGCGGGGAGGCCGTATAGATGCTCCCAATCGGGGGCGGGCAACAGGTCCGAGAACTGTTGGTAGATACTGGGGACGATGAAGAAAGCAACGATCCACCAGCCGCTCCTGTTGCGATCGTGCAGCCGCTTGATCGCGGTGGCCAAGAATATCCAGGAGAACAGCGCGAGGCCAGCCGCTTTCAGAATCAGATCGGTTCGATCAAGGGACGCCAGCAAATGGTAGGCGCGGGGATCCACCAATTTGAAGAGGCCGTTGAAGCCGAAGTCGAAATCGAGATTGATCGAGAAGATCAGTTTGCCCTTGGTGCTGAGCCGGTGGATCATCTGGCCGACCACGCCGAGCACTGCCGCCAGCATCGTCACGATCAGCAACGCCTGCCACAGCAGCGCGCGGTTGATGCGGGCGTCGAAGCGGAAGAGGTAGGAGGTCCAGTCCATGCGAAAGGCTCCGGGCGGAAGGCGCCGCCCGGAAATTGGTCGCGATGGAGGGAGGGTAGGTTCGATGGGGTGCTAAACCCCGTCATCCTGAGGTGCGAGTGGCGCGATGCAAAGCATCGCGCCGGGAGCCTCGAAGGATGAGCGGCCGAGATGTTGCGGCAGCAGGGCCGTTGCCCTGCGAGGGCCGCCGAAGAGGCGGCCACCTCAGGGTGACGGTGAGAGAATGGCGCGTCGCGCCCCGATCAATCCCGCAGCAGCTCGTTGATGCTGGTCTTCGACCGCGTGCGCTCGTCGACGCGCTTGACGATGACGGCGCAAGCCGTGCTCGGGCCGATCTGGCCGTTCTTCATCGGCTTGCCGGGCAGCGCGCCGGGCACCACCACCGAATACTCGGGCACTTCGCCCATGAAGACCTCGCCGGTCTCGCGGTCGACGATCTTGGTCGATGCGCCCAGGAACACGCCCATCGCCAGCACCGCGCCCTTGCGCACGATCACGCCTTCGGCGACTTCCGAGCGCGCGCCGATGAAGCAGTCGTCTTCGATGATCACGGGCTCGGCCTGCAGCGGCTCGAGCACGCCGCCGATGCCGGCGCCGCCGGAGATGTGCACGCGCTTGCCGATCTGCGCGCAGGAGCCGACCGTGGCCCAGGTGTCGACCATGGTGCTCTCATCGACATAGGCGCCGAGATTGACGAAGGACGGCATCAGCACGACGTTCTTGGCGATGAAGGCCGAGCGGCGGACGACCGCACCCGGCACCGCGCGAAAGCCGGCATCGCGAAAGCGGTTCGGGCCCCAGCCCTCGAACTTCGAGGGCACCTTGTCCCACCAGCTCGCCTTGCCGGGACCGCCGCCAATGACGTCCATGTCGTTGAGGCGGAAGGACAGCAGCACAGCCTTCTTCAGCCACTGATTGACCTTCCACTTGCCGTCAGCGCCGCGCTCGGCAACGCGCGCCTCGCCCTTGTCCAGGGTCTCCAGTGCCTGGTCCACGGCCTCGCGCACCTCGCCCTTGGTCGATGTCGAGATGCCGTCACGCGCGTCGAAAGCGCTGTTGATGGTGGATTCCAGGGCGGACAGGGACATCGGGATTTCCTCTTCAGGTCAGGAATTTTGATGGGATTAGGCGCTTTTTCGGGATTTGGAGGGGCGGAGTCAAGGCATACTCCGCCGTCGTCCTGGACAAGCACGGTCCCGTAGCCCGGATGGAGCGAAGCGCAATCCGGGACGGTTTATCCGCGGCGCGCGACCCCGGATTTCGCTTCGCTCCATCCGGGCTACGGCCTACCGAGACAGCCTGCCCAAAAATCCCGCCAGATCGTCGGTGACGTGATCCACATGGGCCGCGTCGCGGCCCTCCAGCTCCCAGTCCTCGCGCACCACCTCTTTCGTGCCATCAGGCACCACCAGCACGGTGGTCATGCCGAGCGCGTGCGGGACGGTGAGGTTGCGGGCGAGGTCCTCGAACATGGCGGCGCGGGTCGGATCGACCGCATGGTCCACGAGGAATTTCCGGTAGGTCTGCTCCGCCGGCTTCGGCTCGAACTCGGCGGCGATGATGTCGAAGACGCCGTCGAAATGGCCGGCGAAGCCGAGCCGCGCCAGCACCGCATCGACATGGTCGACCGAGCCGTTGGTCAGGATCAGTTTTCGCCCCGGCAGCTTTGCGATAGCGGCACCGAGCGCCGGGTTCGGTTCCAGCGGTGAATGGTCGATCTTGTGGACGTAAGCGAGGTAGTCGTCGGCGCGGACGCCATGCAGGGTCATCATGCCGCGCATGGTGGTGCCGAAGCGGCGGTAATAGTCCTTCTGGATATTGCGCGCTTCTGCAGGGCTGACGTTCAGCCAGTTGCACACGAACTCCCCGATCCGCGCATCGACCTGCTGCCACAGATTGACGTGATGCGGATACAGCGTGTTGTCGAGGTCGAACACCCAGGTGTCGACGTGGGCGAAGGCGCGGGGGGAATTCATCAAGACTCTCTATCCGTTGAGTGAGACGGCGGCTCCGCCCTCAATCGTCGTCCTGGCGACAGCCAGGACCCATGCTCCGTGACCCATCAGTGGGGCACTCTGGTCATCGTTCTTCGCCAAACCCGCTCCTGGGTAATGGGTCCTGGCTTTCGCCAGGACGACAGCGGAGGGTGTGACGGCGTATTCGGATCAAAAATCACGGCACCGCAAACCGCAGCGTCCTGCCGCCACTCGACATGTCCACCGCGCCGAAGCCCGCCGCCGCAAATCCGCGCGCGGCGCAATCGGTCTGCTCATTGGTCTCGAATTTGGTCTCGCGCGTGCAGAGCTGCTTGTCGCCGCCCCAGTTCAGCGGCTTGTCCTTCTTGATCGCGCGGTTGTCGACATCGACCGCCTCGGCGAAGCTGAAGATCTGCTTCGGCTGGCCGCTCACGTCGGGGTGCAGGCACTTGCCGGGATCGATGCGGTACCAGCCGCGGCTGGTCACGGACTTGCCGTCATCGGTGGCGATCGCCGCCATCACCTTGTGCGGTGTGTCGTTGCACCAGGTCAGGCCGCTTGCCGACGGCGTCTGCGTCGCATCGACCATGGTCTTGAAGAAATTTTGCGAAGACACCGTGTCGGAGGACAACCCGCGGCTCTTCAGGAACGCAGCCAGCGCGGCCTGCGTCTTCGGCCCGTCGACGCCGTCGATGGCGCCGACGTCGTAGCCGATGATCACCAGCAGCCGCTGGATGCCGGCGAGCCGTGCCTGCTCGTCGTCATATTCGGAATCCTCCGCGAGATAGGTGACCAGATTGCCGTCGTCGCCCTGCGTCGGCGTCACCTGCGTGAAGGGGACCTGCGTCTGGCCGCCGCGGCATTGCCGCGCGGCGGCGATGACGAAATTGTCCTGCGCCACGCACAGCATGTCGTTGCCGTTCTGCGGGATCGGGGAGGCGCCATAGATGCCGAGCGCGCGGGCGTTGAGCAGGATGCGGTCTGCCGTCAGCGTGCCCTGCACCACCACGCGGCAGGTGGCGGGATCGATCCTGAACCAGCCGCGCGTCGCGGTCGCCGCCTTGTCGTCGATGCCGATCGCGGCCTCGACGACATAGGACATGCGATTGCAGATCTTGAGGTCGGCGAAGGCCGGCGCGGAGGAGAAGAAGAACGAGACGACGGCCGCCGGCAGCGTCATCAGGAAGCGCGTCAGGACTGAGCGGCGACGCCGCCGCTCTTGCCCGACCATGACGACGTCTCTTGTCTTCTCGTCGCTCACTTATGTATCAGCGTCCCCGTGCCCTGGTTGGTGAAGAGCTCGAGCAGCACCGCGTGCTGCATCTTGCCGTCGATGATGACGACGCCCTCGACGCCCTGTTCGAGCGCGTAGATGCAGGTCTCGACCTTCGGAATCATGCCGCCGGAGATGGTGCCGTCGGCGATCAGCTTGCGCGCGTCCTTCACCGAGAGCTGCGGGATCAGCTTCTTCGACTTGTCGAGCACGCCGGGCACGTCGGTGAGCAGCAGCAGGCGCTTTGCCTTCAGCGCGCCGGCGACCGCACCGGCAAAGGTGTCGGCGTTGATGTTGAGCGTCTGGCCTTCCTTGGAGGTCGCCAGCGGCGCCAGCACCGGGATCAGCTCGTAGCCGATCAACTGGTTGAGCAAGGTGAGGTCGACCTTCTCGGGGTCGCCGACGAAGCCGAGATCGACCGCCTTCTCGATATGCGAGTCCGGATCGACGATGGTGCGCGTCGTCTTCGTCGCCTTCACCATGTTGCCGTCCTTGCCGGACAAGCCCACGGCCTTGCCGCCGGCCTCGTTGATGTAGCCGACGATCTGCTTGTTGACCGAGCCGGCCAGCACCATCTCGACGATCTCGATGGTCGCGGCGTCGGTGATGCGCAGGCCGGCGGCGAATTCCGAGACGATGCCGAGGCGCTTGAGCATGGTCGCGATCTGCGGCCCGCCGCCATGCACCACCACCGGGTTGATCGCGGTCTGCTCCAACAGCACGATGTCGCGGGCGAAGTTCTTCGCGGTCTCCTCGTCGCCCATGGCATGGCCGCCATATTTGATGACGATGGTTTCTTCGTCATACTGCTGCATGTGCGGGAGCGCTTCGGACAGGATGCGGGCCTGGTCGAGCGGGGAGATGTCGGTCATGTCAAGGTCTCGCTGGCGGGACTGTCGGTGCGCGTTCTATCCGATTGGCGGGGGCAGCGCAAAGTCTGCTCTTACCCTCCCCTGGAGGGGGAGGGTCGATCGCGCGCAGCGCGAGCGGGGTGGGGTAACGGTCTCTCCGCGATGAGCAGTGCCCGAGTGGAGAGATCACCCCACCCCGGCTCACATTTCGCTGCGCTCAATATGAGCCGACCCTCCCCCTCCAGGGGAGGGTAAGAGAGAGCGCTACTTCCGCGCCACCACCGCTGCGAGCGTCACCGCCAGCCAGCTCGCAATCATCACCGTTCCGCCGGTCGGTGCCGCCATGGGAAACAGCGAATGCCCGGCATATTGCCGCAAGGTCAGGTCGCCCGCGAACAGCGCGGCACCGATCACGAAGCCGCATGCTGCAGCGAGCCCAATTCCGCCGTGCAGAAGCCCGCGCGTGAGCAACCCAATCACCGCAAGTATGGCAGTTGCATGAAACAGCAGCATGGCGCTGGCGGCGGCGAGCCGGCTGGCGTCAGCGCCGTGGGCGGAGGCGGCGGCGAGCGCTACGCCGGCGGCGCCCATCAAGCCGGCAAGCCCGATCAGGGGGCGGTGCGCCATGATCACGAGGTCCGCTCTTCCAGCAGCTTCGCCATCGCGGCGCGCAAGCTCTCCATGCCGGTCGAGCTGCGCGAGGAGGTCGCCAGCACGTTCGGGAACGCGGCCGGATGTTTGGCCAGCGCCGTCTCGGTCTCGGCGATGCGCGATTGCAGCTCTGACGCCTTCACCTGGTCGGCCTTGGTCAGCACGATCTGGTAGCTGACGGCGGAGCGGTCGAGCGTTTTCAGAATCTCCAGATCGACGTCCTTGAGGCCATGCCGCGCGTCGATCAGCACGTAGACGCGCGCGAGCGAGGCGCGTCCCAGCAGGAATTTGTGGATCAGCTCGGTCCAGGACGCCACCTGGCTCTTCGGCGCCTTGGCATAGCCATAGCCGGGCATGTCGACGAGGCGCAGGTCCTTCTTCCCAGGGACCTCGAAGAAGATCAGCTCCTGGGTGCGGCCGGGCGTATGCGAGGTGCGCGCCAGCGCGTTGCGCCCGGTGAGCGCGTTGATCAGGCTGGACTTGCCGACATTGGAGCGGCCGGCAAAGGCGATCTCGAGCCCGTCCATCGGCGGCAGTGTCTGGATCGAGGGCGAGGCCCAGATGAACTGCCAGTCGCGTGCGAACAGCTTGCGCCCGGCCTCGATCAGCTTCGCATCTTTGTCGTCGGTCATGCGAAGCTCGCTGTTTCCCCGCGTCATTGCGAGCGAAGCGAAGCAATCCAGAAATGCATCCGCGGAGGAATTCTGGATTGCTTCGTCGCTTCGCTCCTCGCAATGACGATTACGTCGCCTTCTTCGCGAACGTCGCCTTGAGATTGTCGAACAGCTCCACCTTCACGCCGTTGCGGCGCATGATGTAGCTCTGCTGGATCACCGAGAGCAGGTTGTTCCAGGCCCAGTAGATCACGAGGCCCGCCGGGAAGCCCGCCAGCATGAAGGTGAAGATCAGCGGCATCCAGTTGAAGATGATCTGCTGCGTCGGATCCGGCGGCGTCGGGTTCAGCTTCATCTGGAACCACATCGTGATGCCCATGATGATCGGCCAGATGCCGAGCGCGAGGTAATGGCCGAATACCGGAATCGTGGTCGGATCGAACGGGATCAGCCCGAACAGATTGAAGAGGTTGGTCGGATCCGGCGCCGAGAGATCCTTGATCCAGCCGTAGAACGGCGCGTGCCGCATCTCGATGGTGACGAACAGCACCTTGTAGAGCGAGAAGAACACCGGGATCTGGATCACCACGGGAAGACAGCCGGCGACCGGGTTGATCTTCTCCTTGCGGTAGATCTCCATCATCTCCTGCTGCTGCTTCACCTTGTCGTCGGGATAGCGCTCCTTGAGCGCCTGCAGCTGCGGCTGGATCGACTTCATCTTCGCCATCGAGGCGTAGGATTTGTTCGCCAGCGGGAAGAACAACAGCTTCACGATCACGGTCACGAGCAGGATCGAGACGCCGAAATTGCCGAAGAAGCGGTAGAAGAAGTCGAGGCCGAGGAACATCGGCTTGGTGATGAAGTAGAACCAGCCCCAGTCGATCAGCAAGTCGAAATGGTTGAGGCCGAGCTCCTTGTTGTAGCCGCCGAGGCCGGCGAACGGGAACACGCCGACCACGCCGGCTTCCTTGGCGCCGGCGAACAGCCGCGCGTTCGCCGTCGCGGTGCCGCCGATCGCGACGGTGACGGGGTCGAGCAGATAGTCGGTCTGGTAGGTGTGGAGGTTGCCGGACGGGTTCGACGAGAAGCGCGCCTGCAACTGCGCATTGGTATCGGGCAGCAGCGCCGAGGCCCAGTACTTGTCGGTGATGCCGAGCCAGCCATTGGTGACCTTGAAGTCCACCTTCTTGGCTTCGTCGATCTTCTTGTAGGCGTATTCCTGCAGGCCCTGGTCGCCGAGATAACCGATCAGGCCTTCATGCAGGATGTAGTAGCCCGAGACTTGCGGCGCGCCGTGGCGCGAGATCAGCGCGAACGGATAGAGCGTGACCGGCGCGTTGCCGACATTGCTCACCTCGTCCTTGATGGTGAAGAGATAGTGGTCGTCGACCGCAATGGTGCGGCGGAAGGTGAGGCCGTCGCCATTGTCCCATTTCAGCACCACGGGCGTCGTCGGCGTCAGGCTGCCGCTGCCGTCCTGCTGCCAGACGGTCTGGGCATCCGGCATCTTCGCCGTCACGCCCGTCGCCGCTACCCAGCCGAACTCGGCGTAATAGGGCTCCGCCGTGCCCGAGGGCGAATAGAGGATGATCGGCGGCGATTTCGGGTCGACCGTTTCGCGGAATTGCACCAGCGCGATGTCGTCGATGCGGCCGCCCTTGAGCGAGATGCTGCCGGCGATCCGCGGGGTGTCGATCTTGACGCGCGGGCCGGCCGCGATCGCGGTCTCGCGGGCAACGACCGGCTGGGCCTGCTGGCTCGCGCCCGGCGTCGACGGCTGCGCGGCGCCGCCCGCCTGCGGCGTCGAGCCCGGCGTCGCGGACGCAGTCGGCTGCGGCGTGGTCTTCTGGAGCTCGGCCTGCGCCTGCTGCTGGGCGCGCTGCTTCTCCATCTGCGGCACGTTGTAGAAATATTGCCAGGCGATCAGGACGAGGCCCGACAGAATGACGGCGAGGATGGTATTGCGATTGTCGGTCATCTCTAATGTCTCGTCATCAATCCGGTTTGCGGCTGGCAGGGGCAGCGCCCGGCTTTTCGCCGCGCCCCTTAGCAGATCCCTTGGGCGCAGATCCCTTGGCCGTATGCCGCGCGGGCTTCGAGAAAGCTATGCGCAGATCGTCGAGCATGGTGGCGAAGTCGCGCGAGAGCGCGTCCCTTCGGCCGACCAAGACATAGTCATGATGGGGCTGCATCGACACCGGATCGAGCCGCTTCACCAATTCGCGAAGCCGGCGCCGGATGCGATTGCGCTCGGGGGCGTTGCCGTTCTTTTTGGTGACGGTGAAACCGACCCGGATCGGGCCAAGATCGTCGCGGCGGCGGCTTTGCAGGACAAACGCGGGACTATTCGCCCGCGCGCCATTGGCAACGGCGAGGAAATCCGCCCGCTGCCTCAGCCGATCCATGATGAAATCCCAAAAAGGGGGTCCGGCTCAGGCGCTCAGACGCTTGCGGCCGCGGGCGCGGCGGGCGGCGAGAACCTTGCGGCCGCCGGCAGTGGCGAGGCGGGCACGGAAGCCGTGACGGCGCTTGCGCACCAGTTTGCTGGGTTGATAAGTCCGCTTCACGGGTTTTTCTCCGCTGACCGGGCAATTTGCCTGTAGAATTGATGGTAAAGTCCGGAAGATGCGGCCCAAAACGGGCCCTTTTCGGCCCCAAGAGAGCCGCTCCCGGCGTCACACCGGGTCATCGCGGACAATTCGCGCGGCTTATAAGGGAGCGTCTTGTCTTCGTCAACGCCGCACAAGCGCACGATTCCGGTGAATATCACTGTTTGTGCGGGGTTTTTAACCCGTGAGGTAGCGACTCGCCCTATCAGCACCTACATCCCACCTCGGCATATTAGCGATCCGTAATTTGACCGGGCCGGGGGCGGGCCGCATCCTTCATCCGCCAGATCGTTCACCGGGCAAATCAGCGAGGGCGAATTTCGTGGCAGAGACAGACCTCCGGCCGATCCAGGATACGGATCAGCAGGACCCGCCCGCGGCGCGGCCGCGTGGGCCTGCGGGGCTTGGGCTGTCGGGCAAGCTGCTGCTGCTGACCGTCCCCCTGGTGATGATCGCCGCGATCCTGCTCTACGTGCCTGCCATCGCCAACTTCTGGGTCAACCGGCTCAACGACCGTGTCGCGGCCGCCAACACGGCGGCGCTGGTGCTCGACGCTGCGCCCCTCGGCATGGTCCCCGATTCGCTCTCGCGCGAAATCCTGAAGAGCATCAATGCCCGCGCCGTCGCCATCAAGATGGGCCAGCAGCGCCGGCTGCTCGCCAGCGACAATCTGCCTGCTACGATCGGGCACGACGTCGACCTGCGCGACATGACCGTGTGGGAGGCGATCACCGGCTCCTTCCAGATGATGCTGGAGACCGGCAACCAGGCCATTCGCGTCGTCGGCCCCGGCGTCGGCAACGCCCAGTTCGTCGAGATCGTGACCGACGAATTGCCGCTGCGGCAGGCGATGTACCGATTCTCCCGCAATGTCGTCGTGGTCGCGCTGATCATCGGGGTCCTGACCGCGGGCCTCGTCTATCTCGCCCTCCATTATCTCTTCGTGCGGCCGATGCGGCGGCTGACCGCGAGCCTGGTCGGCTTCCACGAGAACCCGGAAAGCTCGGCGGGAATCATCGTGCCGAGCCAGCGCAGCGACGAGATCGGCGTCGCCGAGCGCGAATTGTCGGACATGCAGCGCGACCTGATGTCGATGCTGAATCAGAAGAGCCGGCTCGCCGCGCTCGGCCTCGCAGTGTCCAAGATCAACCACGATTTGCGCAACCTGCTGGCCTCGGCCCAGCTCCTGTCGGATCAGCTCGCCAGCGTGCCCGACCCGCGCGTGCAGCGCTTTGCGCCAAAGCTCGTGCGCTCGCTCGAGCGCGCCATCGCCTTCTGCCAGTCGACACTGTCCTATGGCCGTGCCCAGGAGGCCGCGCCCGATCGCCGCATGATCCTGATCGAGCCTGTGGTGCTGGAGGTGCGTGAGACCGCCGGCCTTGCCAGCGACGCTTCGATCGCCTGGGTTGCCGCGATCGAGCGCGGGCTCGCGGTCGATGCCGATCCCGACCAGCTGTTCCGTGTGCTGCTCAACCTCGTCCGCAACGCCGCCCAGGCGCTGGAAAGCCACGCGACCGGCGATGGCGGGGCGCAGCAGATCCGGATCACCGGAAAGCGCGAGGGCGCCGTCGCCATCCTGGAGGTCTCCGACACCGGTCCCGGCGTGCCCCAGAAGACCAGGGAGCACCTGTTCGAGGCCTTCCAGACCTCCGGCCGCCCCGGCGGCAGCGGGCTGGGCCTTGCCATCGCCGCCGAGCTCGTCCGCGCCCATGGCGGCGACATCCATCTCGTCGAAGGCACCATCGGCGCCACCTTCCGGATCGTCATCCCCGACCGCCCCGTGGAACTCCTCTCCATCCGCAACGAGCGGCAGAGGGCGTAGGTCGGCCAGAGGCCGAGCCAACCGTCATTCCGGGGCGGCGCAAAGCGCCGAACCCGGAATCCAGAGGTTTTAGGCACGAGATTCCGGTTCTCGCTTCGCGAGCCCCGGAATGACCGGAGGCAAACCGTCATCTCCCTGCAAAATCTCCTCATCCCGGAGCTTGCCAATCGGGACAAGAGCGGTTAGTCAGAGCGCTCTTTCGCACCCCCTCCGGCTCCGCCGGGGGCTGCGTGCGGGCCATGCCCGCACTATCAGCGAAAAACGCGCCCGTAGCTCAGCTGGATAGAGCATCAGACTACGAATCTGAGGGTCGGACGTTCGAATCGTTCCGGGCGCGCCACTTCCTTTCTTAAGATCGATAAGTTGCATCTGTCCCCATCCCCTCGATCTATTTTGCGAGGCGATCGTGCAAGCACGATGCAAGCTGGCGGTCGAATTTCGAGCCTTCGGAGGTCATTCCCCAGATTTGTTCACCGTGAGGTCTTCTCTTCGTGACCCGAAACTGAATTGAGTGAATGTGTCCCGCCGTCCCTGGAGCCCCCCCAATCACGCAGGCGTCATTGGTCTGATTTTTTCGGCGCGCGCTTTTTAGGTCTCGGGCCGCCGGCATCGTCCCCACGGCAAGGCCAAGCATCTCTGAGCGCCTCGAGAGCAAGGGTAATCCCCGGTTCACTTAGTCGATCGGGATTGTTGTCGATGTATTGAAGAAGGACCTTGGCGCTTTCCAGGGCACTGCCTTGCGCGGGGGGGCATGCACGCACCCCGGCAGGCAGATTTGGTGAAAAGAGCATCGCCGTTTCGATCATTCCCTCACATGCGCCGGCGATCCGGGCTTCGTCCTGGTCACGAAACGATTTCTGGACAAGTAGCCTGCAGGATCTCTGCACGTCGGTTCCTTTGTCGACGACCGTGCCGCTGACCCTTCCAACGAGCATGAGGGCGAGGCCGGCAAGAATGATGTAGATCCGCATTAACGTCCCCCTTGCGCGAAACTTTGATGGACTACGGACAGGTTCTGGCGAGCGTCCGTCAACCTGCAGCCTGCGCGAGTCGCATTGATCGCTTGACATCGAGGCACGGCAACAACCACCTGTCGGGGACCTCGTTTTCCACGACCAGCGCCAGAGATTCTAGGATCGCGGCGTTGCGGTCATTGTCCAAGCGAAACGTTTCGTCTTGGCTGCGCCAAACGACTCGTCGGCACGCATCGCGATCGCCGTGATCGCGGCACGTGCGCATCGTGGATCTTTCGCGACGAATCCCCCGACTGATCGACGGTTGTTTGGCCGCCTTGGACGGTAACACCGCGCTGCACATTCTCGGGATGACGACGCTCGCCAAATTCGTGCAAATCGCTGATCAAGGAAGCTGGATGAGCTCAATACTGAGGGCCCTAGCCTCGCGCGGGTTCGAGCTGCACCGTTTTCCGTCCCCCGTTCAGCTCTCTGAGTCGGTTTACGTATTCCTCAGGCTTCAGCAAATGAAACGGAGCGTTGAGGCCCATGAAAGTCGCTATGCGTCCGATGAAAGCAGTGCAGTTCGTCGTTGCCGCATTCCATAGCGGCGAAGTTTCCTGCTGGCGCTTTATATAAGCGAACACCCTCTTGGCATCGGCCTCATTCAAGTAGACGCGATAGCTGGCCGTCAGATATTGCTCGTCAAGATCACCATAGCTCGCGCCCGTCTCAGAGGGGACAAATATGATGTGTCCCAAGATGTACGGCACTTCGTCGCCGGCCGGAGCTAGGCCAGCGACCTCGACCTGCTTTTCGCTCGTCTTTCCGTACCAGATGAATGCATGACCGTACGTTGCTGCCGTGCGGGCACGAAAATCAACGTAGTAGGGACCTGTCGTGGCAGCTCTTCGAGCTGGCTTCACAACTGCTGGCTTCACGTCTGACGTGGCCGGCGCGGCACCCGTGACAGCAGCCATGCTCCCCGCATGCCTCGTCGCCGAATTGAGCAGAGGGTCCCGCTGCTGCTGATCAGGACGCGCCGTCAGTGGTTGTGCGCTACTGATCCCGGCCCCCAAGCCCACGAAGGCCGCCAGTATGGCGGCCTTCGCAAAGAGCTCCAGACCCGGATATTTCCGAATCAGTCCCACCATCTTCGAATCCTCTTGGATCAAAGATCCGATGCAAAGGTATGTACCTACCCCAGGCGAATCCCCATCGGCGTTCGCCTGGACAGTCAGATCAACCTTTGGTCACCACCGGGGACGCCACCGGGTATTTGCCCACCGGGCTCTTACCGACAGGGTATTTGCCGACCGGGTATTTGCCAACCGGCGCCGGGGCAGCAGCAACCGGCTGAGGCCGCGGCAGGTCCGCAGCAACTGCGGTCCCAACGAACGCCAAAGAAGCGATACCGAGGATTGCGAATTTCAACATCTTGTCCCCACATGATTGGAGTAGCTTGGAATTCACCTGACACGCATAGAAATAACCAGAGGCGAGTCAGAACGGCAATGACCAGACCGAGGCTTCAGCATCCCCGATAGTCCTTTTTTGTCGTATGTTGCGGAAATGGCACGCAAAAATTGAGGTATCCGGTTCCATGTCGGTTCCGTGGTCTCACAAGAGTGTCGGGGCCCCTTCAGAGTATCCACGGGAAGACCCGATCGGTCCGCGCCATGTACTCGCGATAGCTGTCGCCAAACGTCTGCAGCATCATTCGCTCTTCTCTCGCGACGCGGCCAAAGAACAAAATCCCGAAGCCGGCGAGGCCCGCGAAACCGGCAATCCAATTAGGCAGCAGCAATGCCTGGGCGATAGCCCACAGCCAAAATGCGGAATACATCGGGTGTCGAACTTTCCGGTAAATCCCTTCGGTCACGAGTTCATGGTTCTCGCGCACGTCGAGACTTATCGACCAGTTCCGGCCGAGTGCACGGTGAGTCAGGTGAAACACGCTCAAAGCCGCAATCGCAACGAGAGACCCCAGCCAAGCCAGCGAGGGATAGAAGCTGTGATCTGCGAAATGAGGTATTCCCGTCGCGACGTAGACGAGCGGAACAAGTCCAAGGCCCGAAAGAGATATGAGCAGGAGCGCGGTTTCCAGGGGGCCGCGAGCGCTCTGCACAATCCTCGCACGGCGGGAGCGCCGCGCGTACTTATAGCGTATGAGGTACCAGCCGATCGCCAATGCCACGAAAATGATTTTCGAAATGGTGGGCGTCATTTGAATTAGGCTGCCGCGCCCGGACGACTTGGCAGTTCGCCTTCCGACAGGGGCGCGCTCGCAATTAGTCCTCCGTCGTCAGCAATCATCGGCACGGCGCCATCCGGGGCAAGCGTCTGCAATTTGGCCGAAATAGGTCCGCATGTGAGCATGAAGTAATCGTACGATGCTCGCTTATCATTTCCACTGACGAACTGGCCGTGCAAGCGGAAGAAATTGAGCCTGATGCGTCGATAAATATGGTCGTCGAGCATGCGGCTGAATCTCACGACCCTGACGGTCGCTTCGTTTTCCGTCGACAAGCCCATTTCGGCCATCGGCCGGCTTTTGTAAAAGTTCAGCGGGTCGACGAGGGCCTGATAGTCGCCCCAGAAGATCGCGCGCGACTTGGCGACGCGTTCCATCGTCGCGCGAAAGCGCGTGGCCTTCGGGTGCAGGCCGACCTTGAGTATGGATGATCCAACGCTCAAGAACGTGACGGGAATTTGGTTCCGACCGGGGTCAGGGTCCTGCTTCAAGGCGCGGTCAAGTAGATCAACCGCAAGTACGGCGCCAAGACTGTGCCCAATGACCAAAATTTCGTCTGCGGCGGAATTGCTGGCCGCAGCCACGAGCTCGGTGGCCACCCTCTCTAGCCTTTGCTCGATTTCCGAATTGCCGAATCGAATATACTCACGAGAAAAAATCCAATCGTCGAACAGGTCGCCCAGGTGCAGCCAGCGCCACGGACCCGCCAAGACGGCTGCGACTCCGAAGAGGCCGCCAGCAGCAGCAACGGGAATTGATCCGGTGATTTTGAACGCAAGCAAGCCAATCAAGATGGCGGCCGCCATGAGCAGTCCGAACATGACGAATGGATAGAGAAAAAAAAGTGCGTAACGCCAATTGATCTGCAGGTAACGCCAAAGAGTTCCGGCCAAAACGAAATCCAGAAGCGTAAGAATGCCGACGGAGATGCGTGAGCCATTGCTTCGATCCCCGAAGGTCTCAATTACGTCGTGCCATCGGACCAGGCGGTAATCGGTTTCGACCAGCCAATCGGGGCCGGTTGTCGTTACATTCCATCGAATCTCATCGGCGGTATCATGCAAACCGTCAACGGTCGCTTTCACTGACCATGTACGCTGGAACCTGGCAATTTCGCGCACAAAGCGTCGCTGCGCGTCAACATGCGACGTGATTGGATCATAGCCGCCGATATGGAACACTAATCGCTTCGCTACAGGTTTTCCGGACATGGTCCTTACCCGCGACAATCCGCGGATTCATCGTGTTGCTGCCCGCGCGTCAATCGACCTGTAATCAGACGACAGAACGTTTGACGCCAAGGGTTGTCAAGACAGAATCGACCAGTTATTGGGGAATATGTGTCGATTTATGGCCATGCACGTAATCCGAGCCGCTCGAACAATAGTGTCGATCGGTGCTGCCATGATTGTCGGATTGTCCGGCACGGCACCCTCTCAAGCGCAGGATGAGATATCCTCTGCCGAGAAATGTCTTTCAGCAAATTT
This sequence comes from Bradyrhizobium sp. CB1717, assembly GCF_029714325.1. NCBI lineage: Bacteria > Pseudomonadati > Pseudomonadota > Alphaproteobacteria > Hyphomicrobiales > Nitrobacteraceae > Bradyrhizobium > Bradyrhizobium sp. CB1717. The sequence goes on along the minus strand of NZ_CP121666.1, from coordinate 8,812,964 downwards.
CAACGCCTCGCTGGGGGCGCAATTGCCCCGCACGGCGTCGCGTTTGAAATCTGGTGAGCCGCTAAAGATTGTGGCGATTGGATCATCGTCGACGGTGGGACTCTGGGTGCTTAGGTCCGCGGCCACATATCCGGAGGTGATGCGCCGAGAACTGTCGAGACTTAGATCGAACGCCGCGATCGAGGTCATCAACAGCGGTCGAGTCGGCGACACGATCCCGAACAACGTCGCGCGTTTCGAACGTGACGTATTCGCGCACGCGCCTGATCTTGTTATCTGGCAATTGGGCACCAATGACGTCGCTTGGGGGGGGCGGCCAGACGAAGGCCTCAAGAGGAGCGTTCTTGAAGGGGTCAGGGCACTTAAGGCGGGGTCTGCCGATGTTGTGCTGATGGATCTGCAGTATGCGCCGCAGGTGCTCGCTTCCGCCAGCTATTCAACGATGGAGGCCATCATCGCGGATGTCGCGAAGCAGGAACGGGTCGGGTTGTTCTCTCGTTTTGCGTTGATGCGAAATTCGATCAGCGCCGGAGTCGCGCAAAGCGCGCTTGTAACATGGGACGGGTTACACAACACCGCCGATGGTTATGATTGCATTGGACGAGCCCTTGCCCGAGCCGTCTCAGCGAGTGCGCGTTGAGAGATCCCGGCGCAGACGAATCCAAGGCGGGCTTCACATGAGTTTGGGCACCGGCCCGGGACGGCGGCGCCGAGCAGGCAGATGCCCGCGAACGCGAACAAAGACGGATTTTCCTCGACAATCGCCGTAGCTCTCGCAGCGGTGACAGCATTTCGCACCAGCGCTGTCAGGAGGTGCGCTCATGTCCTATTATGCCAGCCAACTTATTGACCTGTTACTGGTGCTCTTCGCCGCGTGGATGGTGCCGGCCACCATTTTTATCATCTACGCCTATTTCGCGGGTCTTAAGAATCCGGTCAGCGAATCGGTATTTGGACGTGTGATCATCATTTCCTTGTTCGTCATAACCACGTCGATTTGGCTCCCGGCCATTTTGGCCGCCATAGTCCTGTCGCTGATCGGTCATTTGTGGTCCCGCTTCACGTTAAAACCACGCAAATAGCTGGATATTGCTGGAGGCAAAAGGTGGAGTCGAATTGGAGGGCGCGTCAGCAGAAATAGAAAAGGGACGTAAAGCTGCCCGCATTTCTCCTGGTTATGACGATGGCTGCAACCAATATTATCGCAGTCGCCGGGCTGCAGAGCGGCGACCGCAATTTCCAATCGTTCCGGGCGCGCCATTTCCGCTTCGCTTGCGATGCCGCCAGTCAATTGTGGCCTTTGCTGCGCTTCCCTTGGCTTACGGGATCCCTGCCGCGACGTTGGGCCGGTTCTGCTTGAGCCAGGCGACGGCCTCGGGTCCATCGACGACGCACGCGAAGGTTTCCCAGGTTGGATCCTCCAGGGATTCCAATTGCAGTCGCTTCGCCGCATACTCGACGAGGTCGTGCAAGCCTTCGTATCCTCGTCGGCGCTCGAGGGACTCCGCAATCGCCGTGCTGGTCCATCCTCGCTGGGCCAAATCGATGATGCTCGGAGCATCAGCCTCGCTGAACCACGGCGTGGCATCGAACTCGATGCAGCGGACATTGTCGGCGGTATGGCAAGTGGCGTGGATCATTGGATTCCTCCGTCCTCATTGCACGTCTCGCATCGCTGCTCGCACGCCCTCAGGCTTTGACCAGGTCCCCCAGCAGGTTCGCCGCCACCATCAGCTTGGCGAGCGTCAGGCCGCCGGCGGCAATCTCCTCGACGGTACGGCGGATGCGCGTCGCCTCGGGATGAGCTGCAAGCCAGGTCTCCGCCGCCTGCTGACCGGATTGGCCGATGGTCAGCATATCTGCGGCCAGGCGTCTTTCGGCAGCCGCGATCAGGTCGACGGCGCGGTCGATGGCGAGGCGCTCGAAATGATCGCTTGCCGGCACGTTGCGCGCAGCGGCGGTGATGCGGTCGAGACGGAAATTGGCCTCGGCGGCAAAGAACGTCGCGGCGGCATCGCCGATGCTGCGGCTGGTGCGCTCGGCGACCGTCACGATATCGGGCGCCGAGACCAGGGCGTCGAGGTCGGCCAGGTCGCCGGCGAGGCCGGTCGGGACGCCGGCATCGATCAGGTCCTGCCGGCGCTTGCTGCGCGCGGCCTGCAGGTCCGGTGGCAGGGCGTTGTCGAGCGAGGCTGCGACCTCGCGGACGGCAGGACCAAACCGGGCGATCACTGCACTGAGACCGTCCTTGAAATCGACATTGCGCACGTACCAGACCATGCGGGAGAGCAGGAGATCCTGAATCGCCGCGTAGAGGCCGAGCTGCAACTGTCCGTCGATGAGGGTGTCGAGCGCGTCGATCCCGTCATTGAGCCGCCTGAGCTCGTAGATCGCGTCCACCGCCACCTGGGCCATGACGATGGTCGAGATATCGGCGTCGGTCTCGTCGGTCAGGCGCACGATGCAGGCCGGGCCCCCGCGGTTGATCACGGCATTGACGAGACTGGTCGCGATGATCTCGCGTCGGAGGCGATGGAGCTCGACCGCGGCCGGGAATTTGTCGGGAACCTCGCGCGGAAAATACAGGGACAGTCTGCGGGCGAGATAGGGATCATCAGGCACGCCGGTTTCGAGCAGGTCGCTGTAGAGTGTCAGCTTGGCATAGGCGAGCAACACGGCAAGCTCGGGCCGTGTCAGGGCTTGGCCGCGTCGTGTGCGGTCGGCGATCGCGGCGTCGTCAGGCAGGAATTCGACGGCGCGGCTGAGCAGGCTGCGTTGCTCGAGCGACTGCATCAGGCGGGTGAGGAAGCCGGTCTCGGCCATGCCCTTGCGTTCGGCGAGCGAGAGCGCCAGCGTCTGCAGATAGTTGTTGCGCAGGACCAGCGTGCCGACTTCGCCGGTCATCGCGGCAAGCAGGGTGTTGCGGTCAGCCGGGCTGAGGCGTCCCTCGCGCTCGGGGCGCGCCAATGCGATCTTGATGTTGACCTCGAGGTCGGACGTATTCACGCCGGCCGAATTGTCGATCGCGTCGGTGTTGAGCTTGACGCCCTTCTGCGCAGCTTCGATGCGCCCGCGCTGGGTGACGCCGAGATTGGCACCTTCGCCGATCACCCTGGCGCGAACGTCGGTCCCGGTGATGCGGATCGGATCGTTGGCGCGGTCGCCGGCCTGATCGTCGCTTTCCGAGGAGGAGCGGATATAGGTGCCGATGCCGCCGAACCACAACAGGTCCGCGCGCGCTTTCAGGATCGCCGTCATCACCTCGAAGGGCGTGGCCTGCTCCTTGTCGAGATCGAGCAGGGTGCGCACTTCCGGCGCGAGCGGGATCGCCTTGAGCGCGCGCGAGAACACGCCGCCGCCCTGCGAGATCAGCGATTTGTCGTAGTCCTGCCAGCTCGATCGCGGCAGGTCGAACAGGCGTTTGCGCTCGGCGAAGCTGATCGCCGGGTCGGGGGAGGGATCGATGAAAATGTCGCGGTGATCGAACGCCGCAACGAGCTTCGTCGCCGGCGAGAGCAGCATGCCGTTGCCGAAGACGTCGCCGGACATGTCGCCGACGCCGACCACGGTGAAAGGCGTGGTCTGAATGTCGGTGCCGAGCTCGCGGAAGTGGCGCTTGACCGCCTCCCAGGCGCCGCGCGCCGTGATTCCCATCTTCTTGTGGTCGTAGCCCTGGCTGCCGCCGGAGGCGAAGGCATCGCCGAGCCAATGGTTCTTCTCGGCCGAGATCGCGTTGGCGACGTCGGAGAAGGTGGCGGTGCCCTTGTCGGCGGCGACGACCAGATAGGGATCGTCGCCGTCATGCCGCACGGTCAAGTCGGGCGGCACCACAATGTCGCCGTCGAGATTGTCGGTGAGTTCGAGCAGCGAGCGCACGAAGATGCGATAGGCTTCGGTACCCTCCGCGAGCCACGCCTCGCGATCGGAGGGCGGCGGCAGGCGCTTGGGCACGAAGCCGCCCTTGGCGCCGACCGGCACGATCACGGCGTTCTTGACTTGCTGCGCTTTCACGAGGCCGAGGATCTCGGTGCGGAAATCCTGCGGCCGATCGGACCAGCGCAAGCCACCGCGCGCAACCTTTCCGAAGCGCAGGTGAATGCCTTCGACACGCGGTGAATAGACGAAAATCTCGTAGAGCGGTCGGGGAGGGGGCAGATCCTCGATCTTGCGCGCGTCGAACTTGAAGGAGATCACCGGTCGCGGATGTCCGTCCGGGCCGATCTGCCACCAATTGGTGCGGATGGTCGACTGCACCAGATTGGTGAAACGGCGCAGGATGCGGTCTTCATCGAGCGAGGCGACGGATTTGAGCTGCTCCTCGATCTCGGCAAGGAGAGTTATTTCGCGCGCCGAACGCTCGCGATCGGTCAGGACGAGGCGCGGATCGCGGCGGGCCTGGAACAGCGCGACGAGGTTGGCCGTGATCGCGGCGTTCTTGCGCAAGGTCTCCCACATATAGTCCTGGGTGAACGGTGCGCGGATCTGGTGCAGATAGCGCGACAGCGCCCGGATGGTCGAGATTTCCCGCCAGCCCAGGGCCGTGCGCAGGATCAAGGCATTGTACCCGTCGGATTCGGCGCGATCGGTGACCACCGCCATGATCGAGGCCTCCAGGCGATGGCTGAAGTCCCGGCTGATCTCGATCGGCTGGCCGTCGCTGGTCTCGATCGTCATGTCGTGCAGCCAGACCGGCTCGGGCCTGTTGCCGGGCACGATCTGATAGGTGCGTTCGTTGACCACGCGCAGGCCGTGATTTTCGATCACCGGCACGCGGTAGGACAGCGACAGCGGCGCGGCATCCGAAAACACCCTGAGGCCGAAGCGCCTGGGATCATCCTCCTCGAAGCGGTGAACCGAAATCGTCACCGGGCGGGCCGGCGTGAGCTTCTCGACAGTGGCGATATCGGCGACCGCCTGTTCTGCCGTGGAAGCCTCGGTATAGCCGCCGCTGAAGGCCTGGGCGTAGCGATTTGCGAGCATGCGCGCCCGCATGCCGTCGGTCGACGCCGCCAGGGCGGCCTTCAGCTTGTCGGCCCAGGTCGCGGCAATGGCGCTGATCCCGGCTTCCAGCGTGGCGCGCTCGACGGCGGGAGTCTTACCTTCATAGCGTCCGATGATGTAGTGGACGCGCGCCAATGCTCCTTCGGGGAAGGACACGTAGGAGGCCGACAGTGCCCCCTTGTAGCTCTGCGACAGGAAGGCGCCGACGCGCATGCGCACGTCGGTGTCGTATTTGTCGCGCGGAATGAAAACGAGGATGGAAACGAAGCGATCGAACTTGTCGACCCGCGCCAGCGCCCGGACGCGGGGGCGCTCATAGAGGATCAGGATCTCCATGACGAAATCGAAGAGGGTATCGACGTCGATCTGGAATAGTTCGTCGCGCGGATATTCCTCGAGAATATGCTGGAGAGCCTTGCCGGAATGGCTGTTCGGGTCGAAGCCGGCGCGCTGGAGCACGCGCGATACCTTGTGGCGAACATAGGGGATCTGTCGTGCCGAGCGCGTATAGGCACCCGAGGTGAACAGGCCGACGACTCGCAATTCACCCTCGAGCCGGCCGTCGGGCGTATAGAGCTTGATGCCGACATAATCCATCCGGATGCGGCGATGAACGCGGCTGCTCACATTGGCCTTGATGACGATGAGCAGGGTCGGCTCGCGCATGAACTCGCGAATCTCCGGCGTCATCACCACCATTTCGCTGCCGCGGCGCAGGACCTTCACATCGGGATCGCGGAGGATACCGAGGCCCTCGGCGGTCGTGATGTCGTCCGACGCATCGCGGCCGGGCGAGAAGCGATATTCGCGCACGCCGAGAAAGGTGAAATTGTCCGCGCACAGCCATTGCAGGAACTGGTTGGCCTCGGCGACCTCGTCGATCGGCAGCGGCGGCGGATTGGACGAGAACGTCTTGACCGCGTCCTCGACGCGGTCGCGCATGGCGCGCCAGTCCGCGACGCAGGCGCGCACGTCGCTCAACGTCCTGGTGAGGCCGTCGATCAGCCTCTCGCGGTCCGCGTCGGCGTCCAGGCGGGTGATGTGGAGGTGAATCAGGCTCTCTCGCGCGCCCTTTGCCCCTTCCGGCAGTGCCTCGCCGTAGAAACGCAGGAGCTTGCCCTGGTCATCGCGCTCCACCGCAATGATGGGGTGAGCGACGAGAGTGACTTCGATGCCCTGCTCGGTGAGCTCCGCCATGGTGGAATCGAACAGGAAGGGCATGTTGTCGTTGAGGATCTCGAGCACGGAGATCTCGCGCCCGTCCGGCATCAGCGGATTGACGACGCGGATATCGGCACGCCCCGCCGTGCGCCGCTGCACATGCTCCCAGGCTTGCTCCGCCAGGAAGGCAAGCGAGGAGGCATCGTGACTGGCGAGATCCTCGACATTGGTGAAGGCGAACAGAAGCTCGGCAAAGCTGCCGGGGGCCTTGCCCGGCTGCACGCTTCCTGCTGCTTCGCGGATCAGAGTTGCCCGGGCCTTGTCGTCACGCCAAGCCATAGCGTCCTCCATCTCCCAGCCGACGAGCCGCAATGACGGTCGGGCATTGCTCTTGGAGTGCGCCTCTTCGAGCGCATCTTCTTGACCGCGTTTCAATCGCCTCGGTGAAATCTTCGGTCCTGCGGCTTCGACCATACTAGCATTCCGCAGCCGTCATGGCGCGCAGAGTTATGAGGCGCGCGTAGGGCCGAAGTCGGCGGCGAACACCGCTGCGCCGTGAGCACTTGCAAAATCACAAGGGGTTTCAATTGTGTAGGAGCTCGTGGCAGGACGTCATAGGCGCCCTTGCGCAAAGAGGCTGCATCCAAATTCATTTTCTGCAAGTTTGGGCTGTGATGTAAGTTGATGCAACTATCATCGTGCTCCTCGCCAGAAAGCCAAATCCGATCGTCGCATCTGGTCCGGAGTCCGCAACATGATCTGATCATGCCGCTGCCGGCCCGTGTGTTGGTGCGCCATTCATCATCAGGCGATCAAGCGCTCTTCGGCCGAAACGCGACGACGGATCCGGCCGGCTCTTCCTCGCCCATCGCCGCCTCGATGGCCTTGGCAAGTGCGGCCTGGTCGAACGGCTTTGCCAGGCGCGGCAGGCTGGATCGCGTATCGCTCGGGAGGTCCGCGTATCCTGTGCTGAGGAGGATGACGGTCTCCGGGCGCTCTGCAGCGATGGCGCCGGCAAGCTGCAGGCCGGTCATGCCGGGCATGGCATAGTCGGTCACGACCAGGTCGATGGTGCGCGTGCGGCGGAGCAAAGCCAGTGCCTCGTCGCCGGAACGCGCCTCGACCACGATGTGCCCGAGATCCTCCAGCATCGCTGCCGTGTTCTCGAGCACCAGGAGGTCGTCGTCGACGACGAGCACGGAAAGCTGCCGGCTGGGCCGCGCTACGGCTGCCGGAGCCGCCGTGCGCAGGTCCGGCACCGCGGTCTCCTCGGCGGCGATCGGCAGCCAGATGTCGGCCGTCGTGCCCTCTCCGGGGCGGCTCTTCAAGACGAGCCTGCCGCCGGACTGCTCGGCAAGTCCGTGGACCATCGACAGGCCGAGCCCGGTGCCTTTGCCGACGCCCTTGGTCGTGAAGAACGGCTCCTGGGCGTGCTTGAGTATCTCGTCGCTCATGCCGCAGCCCGTGTCGCTCACCGAGAGCGCGACATAGCCGCCGCACGAAAGGCCGCCTTCGCCCTGCTCCTCGCGCGCGGCGATGGTGATCTGGCCGCCGTCCGGCATCGCATCGCGCGCGTTGACCGCCAGGTTGAGGATCGCCAGTTCGAGCTGGTTCGCGTCGACCTTCACCTTCGGCAGGTGCATCGGGAACCGCGTCTCGACAGCAATTCCGGCCTCGAATTTCAGCAATGACGCCATGCCGCGCACCAACTCGCGGACGTCGACGACCGCCGGCCTGAGATCCTGCTTGCGCGCGAAAGCGAGCATGCGCTGGGTCAGGGAGGCGCCGCGCACCGCGCCTTGCATCGCGTTCTCCACCAGGCGCAGGATCTTCGGATCGTCCGTCGGCAGGCGCTTCTTCAGAAGCTCGAGGCTGCCGAGAACGGCCGCGAGCAGGTTGTTGAAGTCGTGGGCCACGCCGCCGGTGAGCTGGCCGATGGTCTCCATCTTCTGCGACATCATGAGGGCTTCGCGCGCGCGATCCAGCGCTTCCTGCGCCCGTCTCCGTTCGCTGACGTCGCGCACGATCTTCGCAAAGCCGGCGATCGCGCCGCTTTCGTTCCGGACCGCGACGATCGTTGCCTCCGCCCAGAAGCGGCTGCTGTCCTTGCGCACCCGCCAGCCTTCGATGGCGGACTTCCCCTCCCGCTCGGCTTCAACGAGCGCGCGCGCGGGCGCCCCGGCCACGCAATCTTCCTCGGTGTGAAAAATGGTGTAGCTCGTCCCGACGATGTCGTCGCCATAGCCCATCAGCCGGCGCGCGCCGAGATTCCAGTTGCCCACGCGCCCGTCCGGATCGAGCATGAAGATCGCGTGGTCCGCGATACCTTCGACGAGCAGCCGGAAGCGTTCCTCGCTGCGCCTCAGTGCGGCGGCCTCGCGTTGGGCGCGCTCCGCCGATGCCCTGTCATAGACGGCAGCCGCGATGCCGATGCTCAGGATCACGATGGTGATGCCGGCGAGCAGGAACGCGAGCGGCGCCTGACCGACGCCGAGATGTCCTGCCGGTCGTGCCATGGCGCTCGTCGGCAGGAACATGGCGCCTTCCATCGCGGCGTAGTGCATGCCGGAGATCGCAAGGCCCATCACCAGGCCGGCGAACAGCCGCTGGACCGCGTTGGTGTTGCGAAAGGCGAGCCAGAGCGCCACGATCGAGGCGCTGATCGCGATCAGGATCGAGAGCACGACCCATCGGGGATCGTATTGGAGGAGGGCCGCCATCCGCATCGCGGCCATGCCGGTATAGTGCATGCCGGAGATGCCAAGTCCCATCGCGAAGCCGGATGCGAGCAGCGCCTGCGGGCGCCGTCCGACAACGGCAAAGGCGGCCGCGGCGATGACGATCGGAATGACAAGTGAGAGCAGCGTCAGGAATGGATCGTACGAGATCTCGATTCCAGGCAGGCTGAAGGCCAGCATGCCGACGAAATGCATCGACCAGATGCCGCCGCCCATGGCGATCGCCGCGGCGACCAGCCAGGATCGGCGGGCCCTTCCCGAAGCAGCTCGCATTCGGGTCGCCAGGTCCAGCGCCGTATAGGAGGCAAGGGCCGCGATCAGAATCGACAACGCGACCAGAACGGGATCGTGAGAAGCCGCATGATGATGCATTTCGGCCAACGCTAGCCGAAGTTGCGTTCGGGCTTACGCATGAGGTCCTCCCCCAATACCGAAATCGTCCGCGGCACCAAGATGGGCGCCGCAGGCGTCCACGACGTTCGAATCGGCTGCCATGGTGCACGCAATCCTGCGGTGCCGCCACTCTCACGGTGTCATCGTCCCGGCCCGCGGGAACCATCCGTTATGCCGGCAGCAGACCGGCCGCGCGGTAGCTGTCGATCAAGGCGTCGTAGAGCGAGAGCTCCGAGAGCTCCGCGCAAGGAGCTGGGCGCCGGCGATGGCGGCGAAGATCGCGCGTGCGCCGCTCGCTCTTGTCGGAACCGCCCGGCCAGCGCATCTTCTTGACCGCGTTTCAATCGCCTTGGCGGAATCTACGGTCTTGCGGCTTCGGCGATATTAGCATTCCGCAGCCGTCATGGCGCGGGGAGTTGTGAGGCGCGCTTTGGGGGGCGCAAGATCGGTGCCGACGACCATCGTGCCGTTGGGTGCCCTGCAAAATGATGAGGAATTTCAAGTGTGTATGAGTTCGTGATTTTGTTCTGAATGGCGCGCCATTGTCAGTCTCATGGCCGCGTCCGGCCCGCGTGTCGGTGAATATGGAGATGACCCATGAAACTCGCGCATGACGGCATCCAGCTGTCCTTCGACATCGCCGGGGCGGGACCGCTTCAATTCCTGTTCGTCCATGGCCTGGGCGGGGATCGCACGCATTTTGCGCCGCAGATGGAATATTTCGCCCGTCAAGGTCGGGCGTTGAATGCCGAGCTGCGGGGGCATGGCGAGAGCGACAAGCCGCAACAGACGTATTCGATCGAAGGCTTCGCCGACGATCTCGTCTTTCTGTGCAACCGACAGCAGATCACAAAGCCGGTCATCGTGGGTCAAAGCATGGGCGGCAACATGGCGCTCGAAATCGCCGCCCGCTATCCGGAGTTTCCTGCAGGCCTGGTGCTGCTCGATTCAGGGGTGCTCTTCCCTGCCTCGGCAGGGACGGTGTTTACAGGGTATCTGGAGGGCTTGAAGGGTGCGGATTTTGCGGACGAGGTGCGGAAAATCGTGGCGGACTCCTGTCTGCCGACCGACAGATGCCGCGCCCATGTCGAACAGACCTTTCTGGCGACGCCACAGCACGTGCTGGTGTCCACGTTTACAAGTCTGTTCCCCTGGGATGTGCATCGGGCGCGTGAGTGCGCGCAGGCGTGCCGGGTCCCGGTGCTCTACATCGAAGCGGCCCATCGGCTCGCGGATCTGGATCGTTTTGCGGCGCTGTGCCCGCAACTGGTCACGGCCAAAGCCGTCGGCTCCGGGCATTTCCTGTCGCTCGAGGTGCCGGAGCAGATCAACCCGATGATCGACCGGTTTATCTCGCTCTACGTGCGAAGACCCGGGTAAGCTTCGTCGCGGCGGGATAGCCGTGCGCGGACCCGCAAGATTCATCATAGTGCCACGGCGAAAGAGTAGTGCCATCATCGACCGTGGCGCGCCATTTGCGGTAGTAAGTACTCCCATGCCTCCTATCGATCGCCTGCTCTCCTGCCTCGTCCTGTTCCTTGCATTCGCAGCCGTCCCGGTGCTTCCCGCAGCCGCGGCCGAAACCTGCCCGTTCATCAGCGCCAAGGAGCTCGCCGGCGCGATGCCGGCGCTCAAATGGTCGCTGATTTCAAATCAGGACGGTCGCGGCTGCATCTACCAGGCCGGGCGCGGCGACACGATGATGTTGAGCGTGTTCCGCAATGCCGACAAGGACCGGGCCAGGGAATTGTACGCTACCTTCGTCAAGACGCTCAGTGAGCGCATGCCGCTTAACGCAGTCGCGGGGATCGGCGACGAAGGCCAGGGCGGAACGACCGCCGCCGGCGCAGAGCGCCAGGAGGCCTCGGTCGTCGCCTTGTCCGGCGATTACATTCTGCAGGTCACCGTCTATCCGATCGGCCGGCGTGCCGACGATGCGCTGCTCCGACCGCTCACCGAAGCCGCGCGCGTCGCCATCGCCAGCGTGAGCAAGAGCAGCGAGCGGTTCGGCAATTGCGAGTGGCTCACGGCCGCCGATGCCGACGGCTTTCTCGACAACAGCACACTGACTGTCCAGCGCACCGGCGCGGGCAGCTGCATGATGTTCGATCGCGAGGCCAACACCATGACCGTCGGGGTAATCGACATCTCGCGCAACACCGTCATCGGCATGATGAAACGCGCGGGCCCGTGCCAGCACGTGGCGATCCCCGAACTCGGCAGCGAAGCGTTCGGCGAGCATTCCTGCACCAAGGGCAACGGCAACGCCGTCACCATCTATGTCTGGAAGAACGGCAGGCAGGCCTCGATCCTGTTCGCGCCGGTCAAGCCGCATCCGGAATCCGGCTCGGTCGAGCGCCTGAAGGCGGTCGCCGTGCGCGTCTATGGAAAATTGTAAGGCGCTGTGCGACATGGCGGGCGTCCGCGCCCGTAGCTCAGCTGGTCGCTACCGCACGCGAGTCAGTTCCACGCCATCGACCACCATCTTCCATGTCCCCGCCTCCTGGTGAGGCGGCGTCGATACCGCGAACGTCGTGGACAGGAATGGAATTCCGACGACGAAATTATCGCCCTCGAACCGCCGCAGCGGCGCATTGATCGTTGTCGTGACCTCGCCGACCGCGGTGCCGTCGGTGACGCGCTTGTAGCGCACGGTCCCGTCCTTGGTCAGCTCGACGTCCATCGCTGGTGCGTGCCATTCGCCGACGTAAGCGGCCTTGTCCTCCGGCACCGGCTGTCCGCACGCGGACAGCAGCGGCAGGGCCGCAACGAGAACCACCAGGGAAGGTCGCTTTCTCATATGTCGCTCGACAGCAGCAGGCACCACGGAGACACGCCCCTCTTCGTCGGCCATCGCGTCATTCGGGTTCACGGCCCGCCAGCACCTCCTTGCATTTGGCCGCGAAGGCGTTGAGGTACGAGCCGATTTCGCTTGCCAGCGCATCGGACCGGTCGACATTTTGCAGGCTCATGTTGAGTGCGTAGACCGGAAGGCCCTCCAGCACGATGGGCGTTGCGACGGCGAGAACGGCGGGCTGCCACGACACCGCGCAATAGCCGTCGCGCACGACGGAGGCGATCGATCGCCTGACGTCGGCCAGCAGGGCCTTCGTGGCCGCTGCGCTCCGCCGTTTGAACAGTCTCAGCAACCGCTCGCGCTCGGTCTCTGCAATGCCGGCTAGGTATGCGCGACCGAGCGAGGTCAGCTCCATCGGGACCTGCTGCCCGGCGACCACGTTGCGCAGCGCCGCGCGCGGGCTGTAGCGGATCGACTCCAGATAGACCATCATGGTTCGATCCGCGGTCGCGAGCCCGACGTTCAGCCGGCGCTTGGCCGATTCCGCCCGCATCATCGGGCCGATTGCGTTGAGCACGGGTGATCCCGTCCGCATGGCGTGGCCGATGCTGATGACGGATGCGGCAAGGCGGTAAGCCCGCTCGGCGCGGACTTCGTCGAGCATCCCGGAATTGACCAGCGTCCGTGTCAGCCGGCTGACCGTCGATCGCGGCAAGCCTGTTCGCTCCGCAATCTCGCCATTGCCCAGCGTGTCGACGCCGGGCCGGAACGCCCGGAGGATTTCGATGCCTCTTTCGAGCGAGCGGTTGCCATCGACCCCGCCCGCATATCTGCGCGCCTGCGCCAAACCAGCCTCCTTACGCATTTCCACTAAGTGGAATTAAGGGGATGTTCGGGCGGGTGCAAGCCGCTATAGGCGCCGGAAAGAAGAATGCCTGGCTACGCACGGGCTCGACGAGGAAACGGCAGCGCCTGAAATCGGCATTCGGGAGCCTGCGCGGATTCTTGCGATATCCGCGATGCGTGGCGGTGACCGATCCGACTCCAACCACGGAGCCTGCCATGCCCTATCAGCTCATCGAATTTTCCGTCGAGGCCGGTGTCGCGACCATCGCCTTCAACCGCCCGGAACGGCGTAACGCCATGAGCGACGAGATGCGCTCCGAATTCGCCGGCGCGCTCGAAACCGTGTCGCGCGACAAGGCGATCAAGGCCCTGGTGCTGACGGGGCGCGGCAACGCCTTCTGCGCCGGCGGCGACATCAGCGGCATGAAGCGCCGGCTCGAGGCGCCGCAGGGAGAAGTCGCATTCAACGGCTGGAGCCGGCAGCAGGGCGTGCATCACGTGCAGTCGCTGCTGCTGGGCTTGCCGAAACCGACCATTGCCGCCGTCAACGGCGCCGCGGCCGGCCTCGGTGCCGACACTGCGCTCGCCTGCGACTTCGTCATGGGCACGGAACGATCGAAATTCACCTGGTCCTATATCAAGCGCGGCTTGATACCCGACGGCGGCGGCCTGTATTTCCTGCCGCGCCGGGTCGGGCTTCCCAGGGCAAAGGAGCTGATCTTCACCGGGCGCGTCGTCGAGGCTGATGAAGCGCTCGCGCTCGGCATCGTCGATCGCAAGGTGGCGGCGGCCGAGCTGCTGCCGGCCGCGCAGGCCTGGGCGGCCGAGCTGGCTCAGGGGTCTCCCACCGCGCTGGCGCTGAGCAAGAAGATCCTGAACGAGACGTTCGAGCATTCCGCGCACGACATCTTCAATCTCGGCAGCCAGGCGCAGGCCATCTGCTACACCAGCGCGGAGCATCGCGACGCGGTGACCGCGTTCCTCGCGCAATCCTCATTGAAGGATTGAGCGATGAATGCGATCGAACGCCTGATCCGGCCGCGCAGCATCGCAATCATCGGCGCGTCCGCCGACCCGAGCAAGACGTCGGGGCGGCCGGTGTCCTATCTTAGGAAGCACGGTTTTGCGGGTGCGATCTATCCCGTCAATCCGAAGGTCGGGGAAATCGGCGGTCTTGCCTGCTATCCCGACGTCGCTTCGCTGCCTGATGTGCCCGACGTCGGCCTTGTCCTGCTCGGCGCCGAACGCGCCCATGTCGCGGTGCGCGAATTGTCCGAGCGCGGCGCGGCCGCGGCGATCGTTCTCGCCAGCGGCTTCACCGAAACCGGAGTGGAAGGCGCCGCGCGTCAGCAGCAGCTCATGCAAGCCGCCGGATCCATGCGCCTGCTCGGGCCGAACACGATTGGCCTCGTCAATCTCACCGACAATATCGTGCTGTCGGCCTCTGGCGCGCTGGCGATGGATCATTTCCCTGCAGGCCCGATCGGGCTGGTCTCGCAAAGCGGAGGCATTCTCGGCGCCGTGCTGTCGCGCGCTGCGGCGCGCGGGGTCGGGCTGTCCAAGCTGGTGTCGACCAGCAACGAAGCCGATCTCGAGCTCGCCGATTTCATCGACTTTCTTGCCGACGACGGCGCCACCAGCGTCATCGCGCTCTACATCGAGGCGATCCGCAATCCATCCCGCTTCCGCGAGGCGGCGCTCAGGGCGCGACGCGCCGGCAAACCCATCGTCGCCTTCAAGATCGGGCGATCGGAGGCGGGTGCAAAGGCCGCGGTCTCGCATACGGGGGCGCTTGCGGGCTCAGACCTCATGTATGACGCCTTGTTCAGGCAGCTCGGCGTGATCCGCGCAAAAACGTTCGAGGACCTGCTCGACATTCCCGCAGCCCTTTCGGCGGGACGGAAGCTCTCCGGCAGGCGCGTGGCGATCCTCACCTCGACCGGCGGCGCTGGCACGATCGTGTCCGACAGTCTGGGCATCGCAGGCTTTGCAACGCCCGCCCCCGACGCGGAGACGGCCGCGCAATTGCGCAGCCTCCAGTCGGGATCGCACGCCATGCTCGACCGCAATCCGATCGACGTGACGTTGGCCGGCCTGCAGCCGGATCTGCTTCGCGCCGCCATCCGCATCCTGCTCGCAAGCCCCTCCTACGATGCGCTGGCCGTCATTGCCGGCTCGTCAGCCGTGGGGTCGCCGGCGCTGCTGGCCGACGCCATCCACGACTGCCTCCCGCTCAGCGACAAGCCCGTCATTGCCTATGTAAGTCCCTACGCGCCCGACGTGGTCTCCGTCCTCACCCGGCGAGGCGTCCCGGCCTACACGTCCGCCGAGAGCTGCGCCAATGCGCTCGATGGGCTCTTGCAGGCCGCAATGCCGGAACAGGTCCAGACACCCGGCTCGACCAAGACAGGAGTCGATATCAGCGAATTCCCGGCGGGATCGCTGGACGAGGCGCAGGCCAAGGCGCTGTTCGCCCGCTTTGGTATTCCCATCGCTGCAGAGAAGTCGGTCGCAACGCCCCAAGAAGCGGAGCAGGCGGCGCGCGACCTCAGTGGCCGGGTCGTGCTCAAGATTCTCTCGCGCGAGATCGCGCACAAGAGCGACGTCGGCGGCGTCGCGGTCAATCTGACAGCCGACACGATTGGCGGCCGCCTGACGGCGATGGCCGACGAGGTCGCGCTCAGGACCGGGAAACGGCCCGACCAATTCCTGGTTCAGGAGATGATTTCAGGCGGCGTCGAGATCATTCTCGGCATGCATCGCGATCCCCTGGGCGTAGCTATCCTGCTCGGAATGGGCGGCGTCGCCGCCGAGCTGTTCAAGGACACGACGATGCGTCTGCTTCCTCCGGAAGGCGGTCTCAGCCTCGTCGAGGCGCGCGCAATGGCGCGCGATCTCGTCACCTGGCCGTTGCTGGACGGTTTTCGGGGCCGGCCGAAATGCGATGTCGAGGCGCTCGCAGAAGCGATCGTCGCTTTCTCGCGCATGGTTGCGCAGCTCGGCGACCGCCTCGTCGAGGCCGAGATCAATCCGGTCTTCGTGCTGCCGGCGGGCCAGGGCGTGAAGGCAGCCGACGGATTGGTCGTTCTCAATGTCTGAACAAGATCGGATGGAGCTCCAGATGGCCATTGGCGAAATCATCAATCACGACGGCGCGCGCGGGAAGGGTTTTGCCGTGCGGCGCTGGCTGAACCTCGCCTTCCTCGCCTTGCCGGTCGTCGCGGGGCTTGGCGTGGCGCCGGCGCGGGCCGAGTATCCCGAAAAGTTCATCAAGATCGTGGTGCCGTTCGCGGCCGGTGGCGGGACCGACATCATCGCGCGAACGACAGCGCAGGAAATCCAGACGGACCTCGGCAAGTCCGTCATCATCGAGAACAAGCCGGGCGCCGGGACCATCATCGGAACCCAGACGGTGGCGACCAGCGAGCCCGATGGCTATTCGCTGCTGATGGCGACCTTCGCGCACGCGGTCAATCCGAGCCTGTACAACAAGCTGCCGTTCGATCCGCACAAGGATTTTGCGGCGGTGTCGCTGATCGCGCGATCCTTCAATATCGTCGTCGTCAACCCGGCCTCCAAAATCAACTCGATCGCCGATCTGATCACCGAGGCCAGGGCCAATCCGGGCAAGCTGAATTTCGGGACGTTCGGCACCGGCACCTCGGCCCATCTCGCCGGCGAGCTGTTCAACGCCATGGCGAAGGTCAAGATGACGGCGGTGCCCTACAAGGGCGCGGCGCCGGCGATCAGCGATCTCCTGGGCGGGCAGATCGACGTGATGTTCACAACCGTCGCCAGCGCAGCCTCGCTGGTGGCTGCGGGTCAGCTCCGGGCGCTCGCCGTCACATCCGCCGAACGTTCGGCCGCATTCCCGCAATTGCCTGCTGTCGCCGAGGCCGGGGTGCCCGGCTACGCCGCCGAGTCCTGGTACGGATTGTACGCGCCGGCCAAGACGCCCGCTCCGGTGATCACGCGCCTCAACCAGGCGGTCGCCAAGGCCGTTCAGTCCGGTGCATTCAAGCAGCTCGAGGCCAACGAAGGCCTCATCATGGTCGGCAGCGCGCCGGAAGAGCTCGACCGCTATGTCCGGCAGGAGGAGGACCGCTGGCGCAAGCTGGTCAAGGACGCGAACATCGAGGTGCAATAGCAGGCAGGCGCGCCGCCCATTCCCGGTCATTGATCTGAAACAACGATGACCTTCGGCGAAAGTGCTACGGTTGAGTCGCGATTCACGACGCAGGGGCCTGCCCAAGGGCCCAGAGACAGCGCGTGATGGAATCCGAGGGCTCAATGGGACGACTGCTGAATATCGTGACGCCACTGCATACTGCGACCAAGCGCGACTACATGGGCCGCATGAACGACGACAAGATCGGCTGCTCGCTGAAGGCGCGGGAATACGAGGCCGATTACTGGGACGGCGACCGCCGCTTCGGCTATGGCGGCTACCGCTTCATCGAAGGGCGCTGGGCTCCGGTCGCCAAGGCGCTGATCGAGACCTACGGCCTGAAGGACGGCTCGAGCGTGCTCGACGTCGGCTGCGGCAAGGGCTTTCTGCTGTACGAGATGCAGAAGATCCTGCCGGGGTTGAAGGTCACCGGCTTCGACATCTCGAAGCATGGTCTTGCGCATGCGCACGAGCAGGTGAGGCCGTATCTGTTCAACTATCGTGCCCAGGACGTCTATCCCTATGGCGACGACAGTTTCGATCTCGTCATCTCGCTCGGCACCCTGCACAATCTCAGGCTCTACGAGCTCGATGCGGCGCTCAAGGAGATCGAGCGGGTCGGCAAGAACAAATACGTCATGGTCGAGGGCTATCGGAACGTCGCCGAGCTGCACAACCTCGAATGCTGGGCGCTGACGGCGGAGTCCATCCTGCACACCTCGGAATGGATCTGGCTGTACGAAAAGCTCGGCTACACCGGCGACTACGAATTCATCTATTTCGAGTGAGCGGGCGCGCCTCATGGATATCAAGACTGCAAAGGCTGCGATTCTGGTCGAATCGGGCAAGCCGCTGATCGTCGACGAGTTCACCCTGCCTGATACGCTCGAGCACGGCCAGGTGCTTGCGCATGTGCACACCTCGAGCATCTGCGGCGCACAGATCAACGAGATCGACGCCGTCAAGGGCGTCGACAAGTTCCTGCCGCATCTGTTGGGACACGAAGCGCTCGCGACCATCGTCGAGACCGGGCCCGGCGTCGTGTCCTGCAAAGAGGGCGACACCGTCGTCATGCATTGGCGGCCGGGCAAGGGCATCCAGTCCAACACGCCGGTCTATTCCTGGCGCGGCAAGCGCCTCAATGCGGGCTGGGTCACCACCTTCAACGAATATGCCGTGGTGTCGGAGAATCGCGTCACGCCCGTGCCGGCCTCGATCGACCGCACCAGCGCGCCGCTGCTCGGCTGCGCGGTGACGACCGCGCTCGGCGTCGTCAACAATGATGCGCAAATTGCCATCGGCGAAGCCGTGGTCGTGTTCGGCGTCGGCGGTGTCGGCCTGAACATCGTGCAGTTCGCCGCGATGGTCGGCGCCTATCCGGTCGTCGCGATCGACCGCCTCGACAACAAGCTGGAGATGGCGCGGCAGTTCGGCGCGACCCACACCATCAACTCCGATGCGGTGGAGGACGTCGCCGCCGCGGTTCGCGCCATCACGGGGGCTGACGGACCCGACAAGGTCGTCGAGACCACCGGCGTCAGGCATTTGATCGAGCTCGCCTACGAGGTCACCGCCAGGAAAGGGCGCTGCATCCTCGTCGGCGTCCCCCGCGAGAAGGTCGAGATCTACACGCTGCCCCTGCACTTCGAGAAGGTGCTGAAGGGCTCGGAAGGCGGGCAATGCCAGCCGGCGCGCGATATCCCGCGTCTCGTCCGCCTCGACGAGGCCGGCAAGGTCAGTTACCGCGGCATCGTCACCCACGAGTTCGCGCTCGACGACGTCAATGACGCGCTGGATCTGATGCGCAGCGGCGAGTCGGGGCGAATCCTGTTGAACATCGCTTAAGCACTGCGGCCGCTACTTTGCATCGGCAATCATCCCATGCGCAGGCTCCCGCCTGCGCATGGGATTCAGCGCAGCCCCTGTTGGTCGATCAGAATGCGGTGGATCTCGATCCGCTCCGGCAGCTCGATCAGGAATTCCGGGTCGCGTGCGAGATGGTGGACCTTGGCCGGCTCCCCCTTGGTGAACGCCGTCATCGCCGCGACGTCCGCCCAGTACGAGACGGTCGTGAACCATGTTTCCTGGTCGCGGTCCTCGCGCAACTGCTGCACGCCCAGGGCTGTCTCCAGCAGCGGAGGAATCCCTTCGGCCTGCAGATAAGCCTGGTAGGCGTCGGCAATATCGCGGCGGGTTCGGCCGCGCCAGATGCGTGCAATAGTCGGCTTGGTCGGCATGTCAGCTCCATTCGGGGTGCTGGAACGCGGGAGGGCAATCGGAGTGGCCGGCGCCGCAGAGTAGTGGACGCAGCGAGTCCACGCGCGAGGCGCGCCTCTTGCAGTCAACGGCCCGCGCCAATTCCATTTTCACGACCACACTCAATGCCTCACTGCGAAAACGGTTCGGTTACGCCCGGTGCAGTGTTTCGTCGCAGCCTCGAAGGTGTCGACGCGAGATGGGTCATCGCGCGCCGGCTCGGAAGGAACTTCCGATTTTTCCCGGCGTTGAACCGGCGGCTCGCAGAAGGAGCGGGTCCGCACGATGAAGAACCTTTCCAACGTCGCATTTCCTCCCGAGGTGATCGAATTGATGACCGCCGCACTGGAAGCTGCGGTTGCGACCCTGCCGGAGCCCGTGCATTCCGCGCATGTCACTGCACTCGCCGAGTCGATCCTGCGCACGGCGGGCTCGGGTGAACGCGACCCCGCCACCCTGCAGAGGATCGCCCTGATGGAGTTGCAATTGGCGCCGCGCCATTGATGAGGCCGACATGAAGATCGCAGCTGCCGTGATCGTTGCACTCTGTGCGGCATCGTCCGTCGCCCGGGCAGAGAGCTGGACCACCTACCGGATCGCGGAATCCGGCACGGCGGTCGACATTCCAGTTTCGATTTTCAGCGAGCCGGCCGGGAAGCCTGACGGATACGGCGAGCGGTTTCGCGCGTCGGACGGCCGCGCCGATCTGACGGTGCAGGCCGTTCCCGACCAGGGCCTCTCGCCGGCCGAGTTCCTGGCCAGGAAGAATCCACCGCCCGGCATCATCTATAAACGGATCACGCCCGGGTTCTTCGTGGTCTCCAGCGTCAAGCGCGACGCGATCTGGTATGACCGCTGCAACTTCTCACGGGGCTACGTTCACTGCGTGCTGATCCACTATCCCGCCGCGGAGAAGCGGCAATGGGACCGCATCGTGACGCGCATCAGCCACAGCCTGAGCGGCGGCTGAACCGGGCGCGGGCGTTACCACGGCGTTTACCAATCATCGCAAGCAAATCGTAGCGGTGTCCTGGTATAGGGCGAGCGACCGGATGGAAATCATGCCGCTGCTCTACGTCCCGACCATCTACGTGCTGATGCTGTCAGTCATGGTGCTGCTCGGCGGGCTGACGTTTTTCGCGTGGCTGCAAAATCGCGCGGTCCGCGCGCTTGCCTGGTGGGGCGGCGCCGTCCTGGTGATGGCGGCCGCGCTTGGCCTGCTCTGCCTGCGCGGGGTGATCCCGGACGTCTATTCGGTCGATCTCGCCTATGTGGTTCTGTTCACCGCCTGTGCGCTGATGCTGGAGGGGGCGCGCTGCTTCGAAGGCAGGCGGGCGAGCCCCGTCGTCCTGCTGGCAGGCGCAGTGACGTGGATCGCGGCCTGCCAGGTCCCGGCGCTGTACGAGTCCGCCACGGCCCGCATGATCATCGTCTCGGCCGCCATGGGCCTCTATTCGCTCGGCTGCGCCTACGTGCTGTGGACCGGTCGCGCCGAGCCGCTGCTGTCGCGCTGGCCGCTGATCGTGCTCACCGCGCTCGGCGGCGGCCTGTTTCTCGTGCGCATTCCGCTCGCCGTGATGCACCCGCTCGCAGCAGCGCCGGTCACCAGCTTCGATGCGCTGCAGTCATTCTGGTTCGCGATCGTGAGCACGTTCACCCTGCTCTTCGTCATCGCCATCAACTATCTGTTTCTCGCGCTCACCAAGGAGCGCAGTGAGCTCATGCACAAGCGCGCCTCGATGACCGACGCGCTGACCGGCCTCGCCAACCGCCGCGCCTTCCTGGACTTCGCCGCGCAGCGTCTGAAGGCGCCCGCGAACGAAACGGTCGCGTTCCTCCTGTTCGATCTCGACCTGTTCAAATCGATCAACGACAGCCATGGCCATGCGATGGGCGACCGCGTGCTGCGGTTGTTCGCGCAGACGCTGTCCGCCAATCTGCCGAAGGGCAGCTTCGCCGGCCGGCTTGGCGGCGAGGAGTTCGCCGCGATCGTCAGCGGGCCGGACCGGCAGGCGGTGATTGCGGCGGCCGAGCACGTCCGCGAGAGTTTTGCGACGGCGGCGCGGGTCGTGGACGGCATCCCGATCGCAGCCACGGTCAGCGTCGGCCTGGCCCATGCGGACAGCGAGCCCGCCGGCATCGAAGCGCTCTGCGAGCGCGCCGACAAGGCGCTCTACACGGCCAAGGCGCTCGGCCGCAACCGCGTCGCGACCGCCGTGGACGAACACGTTCCGCTCGTGCCCGATGCTCCGGCCAGCCATCTGGTCGCGGCTTCCGAACACGCCCGGCGCGCAACGAAGCGGGCGGCAGCCTGACCGCCTCAGAGACCAACTCAGCCGCCAATCGCGCCTTTATTCGCGCCGGCATCGCGCGACCACGGATGTCACTCAATAGCGCGGCCGGGGCAGTTGCTCAGCTTTCGGCCGCGCTCACCTGCCGACTCTGACCCACTCTTGCGCCTTCTTCCGCCATTCCCCGTCGAAGCGGGTGGGGAGATCTCTGGCTGCGTCCGGTGAGAGAAGTTGGTCGATGGCGGATGTCCGGACCTCGTCGATCTCGGGAATGTCGGTGTATCCGAGGTTGGCGAGCCGCTTGCCGAAAGGCGGATGCGTCGAATCCGGATCGTCCTCACGATCCAGACCAGCGACGGCGGCAACGATCATCGGCTCGTGCGCTCTGATGTCCTCGAGCTGCTTGATGATCCGCTCGAGGGGTGGGCGGGGCGCGTTGATTGCGCCCAGAATCTCTTTCTCCAGAGGCGTGAACACGAGATCGGCAAGACGTGTTCTGCAGGCATTCGTCATGACCAGGGCACGCGCCATCTCGGCCCGCCCGACTTGCTCGGCTGCACCGCGATCGGCGCCAAGCTCGTTCTCCCGCCTCAACGCGCGATATTCCTTGTCGAGCCATTCGAGCATGGAATGGAGGAGGGCCAGGGCTATGCGCCCGGTTATCGTTCGATCTGGATCGGCGTAGAAAAGCATGTTCTCCGAAGCGGAGATGAAGTCCTGGAGGTTCGCGCCTCCCGAAGTGTGTCGAAGCTGCGCATGTGCGACCTCATGGGCGATGATGGCACGAATCGCACGCTCGTCGAGAATGATCAGAAGTGGCAGGCCGATGGTCATCGTAACGTGTGGCCTGAACAGTCCGGCGTATCGGTTCACTTCCTCGATCGAGGCATTGAAATCGGTGTCGATCAGCAGGGTGCGCCGTGATCGCACAAAGCCGGGATCGAGCTCTTTCCACATTGCCCAAAGGCCCGGGGCGATCTCCTCGTTCGCCTCGAAACTCTGATGCTTTCGCGAAGGCAGGAGCAGGAGGCCGATCATGAGCGCTGCCGCTACCGTGAATATGGAGAACACGAGCGGTACCGTGGCCAGTGCCGTGATCGTGTACCGATCCATGATCATCAGCCAGATGGCGAGGATCGCACAGGCCAGTGCCACCACCGGGAGAACTGCGTAGCGACCGAGCCGCAGGATGATGTTCAGTACGGGGCGTCTCATCCGTATCTTGAGGACGAATCGAGGCGGATCATGCCTTGTCACAAGCGCTGTTGATCTGCCTCATCATTGTCAAGGTGGTGGCTGAAGTCAACGTCACCCTCAGGTCGTGCAGCGACAGCCTATCTCACCGCCACCCCAGCGCCGGCGCGACATGCTTCAAGATCGCCTCGATCGCATGCGCGCAGTAGTCCACGCCCAATTGGTTCGGGATCGTCAGCAGCAGCGTATCCGCCTCGGCAATGGCCTCGTCCTGTCGCAGCTGCTCGATCAGCACATCCGGCTCGGCCGCATAACTCCGTCCGAAGATCGCGCGCGTGCGCGGGTCGATGAAGCCGATCTGGTCCTCGCCTCCGCGCTCCCCGCCGAAATAAGCGCGGTCCCGATCGTCCATCAGCGCAAAAATGCTGCGGCTGACGGACACGCGGGGCTCGCGGCTGTGGCCGGCCTCCTTCCAGGCGGCGCGATAGGCGCGGATTTGCGCGGCCTGCTGCACGTGAAAGGCTTCGCCGGTCTCGTCGCTCTTCAGCGTCGAGCTCTGCAGGTTCATGCCGAGCTTCGCCGCCCACACCGCGGTCGCGTTCGAGCCGGCGCCCCACCAGATCCGTTCGCGCAGGCCCGGCGCATGCGGCTCGATGCGCAACAGTCCCGGCGGATTGGGAAACATCGGCTGCGGATTGGGCTCGGCAAAGCCTTCGCCGCGCAAGAGGTCGAGAAAGACCTCGGCATGGCGCCGGCCCATGTCGGCATCGCTCGCGCCCTCGGCCGGCCGGTAGCCGAAATAGCGCCAGCCGTCGATCACCTGCTCGGGCGAGCCGCGGCTGATGCCGAGCTGCAGCCTGCCGCCGGCGATGAGGTCGGCGCTGCCGGCGTCCTCCACCATGTAGAGCGGGTTCTCGTAGCGCATGTCGATCACGGCCGTGCCGATCTCGATCCTGCTCGTCCTCGCACCGACGGCCGCGAGCAGCGGAAAGGGCGAGGCCAGCTGCCGCGCGAAATGATGGACGCGGAAATAGGCGCCGTCAGCACCGAGCTGTTCGGCCGCAACCGCAAGCTCGATCGATTGCAGCAGCGTGTCGCTGGCAGAGCGGGTCTGCGATTGCGACGAGGGCGTCCAGTGCCCGAAGGAGAGGAATCCGATCTTTTTCATGAAGACAAGCTAAGCATGATCGCAAATGTTTGCGATAGGTCGTCTGGAGGAAAGTTGGGCAACGTGGAAAGGCGTACACTCGCAAGTGCTGCTCTTTGGGGAAGCAGACCTAAGCAGACGACGCCGCCATTTCGCATTCTGCCCACAAAGCGGGCGTGACAATATTGTAACCGCGCCCGGCGGTCACAATAGCTCGACTGTAACTCCTATCGGCAGCGGCATTCTGCGTCAGTGTCAGCACGCCCTGAAGGTGGGGCGGCACCCACGCCGCCATGAATAGCGGCTGTCACAACGGTTGCACCTCCATAGAAAGCCGTTGTTACAAATAGTCCTGGTGACGCAGTAGTTCTTGTATGCCGCAGGCGATTGCGCCGAGGCAGAGACAATGCTGAGCGCAAGTGCTCCGACACTCATCGTCGCCGCGAGGGCGACGAGAGCAAATGATTTCGCCAAAGTCGTCATGGTCCGCAACTCCCTGAAGCCCGTACCGTCGTCGCCCCGGCCCACGTCCGCGCCCTGGCGAACAACCCAAGGTTATACACCATGACACATTCCCTGGTTGCGCGACAATGGCTTCAAGGTGCCGGGACGACGGTCCTTGCGCCATTGCGTCAACGTGCTGCAGGACCATGGCCGGTCGCCGAAGTCTCGAACTGCGACTATCGCGACACCACGCCGCTGGTGTTTTTCTCAAGCCGGTATCATCGAGGGGCAGGGGTGCCGGTGGACCGGTGAGGGGCGCGAGTAAAAGCGGCGAACATTTCGGTATTCTGTCAGCTCCGGGAGGAGTTCGCGGGTGCGGGCTTTGCGTGGAGCGGCGTATCGTCGGGGCCAGTGGCGTGCTTGGGATCGTCGGCGGCGCGCCATTGCCTCGGCGTCATTCCGGTCCAGCGCTTGAAGGCGTGGGTGAACGCGCTGACTTCTCCGTAGCCGAGCAGCCAGGCGGTCTGCGAAATGGGCAGCTCATCGTTCTTCAGATAGCTCTTGGCAAGGTCGATCTTCATCTCGTCAAGGATGCCACTGAAGGTCAGTCCCTCCAGAGCGAGGCGCCGCACCAGCGTGCGATGGCTCATCCCCAGGCGGCGGGCGATCTCTTCGACCCGTGCCTCACGATGCGGGAGCAATGGGGCGATTGCATTCTCGACGCTCGATCTGAGCGGGACTCCGCCGGATTTCCGGTGTGCGAGCGCCTGCTCGCAATACGTCACCAGCAAATCGTTCAGATAGTGGTCAGCACTTTCGATCGGCATCGGCCCCACGGATACCGGGAAAGCGATCTCGTCGACATCGGAACCGAACTCGATTTCGCACCCCAGGAACGACCTGACCTCTGCGGGCGTCGTTCGACGGCGATGTACCATTTTGAGTCGGCTCGGGATCAGGCGGCGATTGGTCAGGGTGCGGTTCATGCGAATGATTGAGGTCAGCCAGAATTCGATCTGGTGCTGGTCCGAGCGCCGTTCCACACCGACATATTTCAACGTGATCGTCATCTCCTTCGCGGCGAATCGCAGCGAAATCCCCTCGTTGGCGAGACGGCAATAGCGCTCGGCCTTTGCCAAGGCTTCGGCGATCGTCCCGGAAGATGCTGCCACGTAATAGAGCAGGCCAATTTCACGAAGGTCGAAGTCTCGTGCCAGGTGGAAGCCGAGGTTGTCGTCCTGCAACGCCTCGGCCCCAAGTTCCAGAAACCTGATCTGGCTCTCGGCGCTCAGGCGCGCCTTGCGATCCTCGATCTGCTTGACGGTCAATCCGGCCCTGGACAGCAGACTGTCCGCCTCGATGCCGGCGTCCTGCAGGCGTGCCCATACCAGGCGGGCGATTCCGCCGGTCGCACTGGGCATTGTTTCAAAATGGGGCGAATGGGCAGCCGGCACACCGAACCCTTTCGTCGTTGCCGCTGCGGGCCTCGCTCTTTGGGCTCGCCGATCGCGATGGCGGCATGAAAAATCAACTTATTGGCTCACGATAACAAGAAACCGGGGGGCGTGTGACTTAAATCGCTCGTCTGCCCCCAGACTGGTCTTGCGTTCTCGGGGCAGCCCTTTCCCCGAAAGCTACGATGGCCTTGATGTCCAGCAGTGACGGCGCCGCGCCGCCCATAAACGTGAAGATTTTACGAGGTTACGGGACGTTGCTCGGAATTCCTCATATCGCCCATGGCTCCCGGACGGTTGCGCTCGAGCGGGTCGGGGATTGCGAGATCAGCATGTTCGAAGCCCTTGCGGCGGGCTTGCCCGACAGCCCGTTGTTCTGGATAGAGCTGTTCGACCTCAGCGTTCATTCCTCGCTCGACAGTCGCGGCTGCCACAACATGCGCGATGCAGTCGCCGCGTTCGAGGACTTTGCTTCGCAAGCGAGCCGTTTGGCGGAAACGCCGCTTTGTGCAGACAGCGAAACGGTTGGCTGACAATCGCCGCGCAGACCGCCAGCTCCCGGCAAAGCCGTGCAGCTGATTTGCCTCAGGCGTACGCCACCCAGCCGCGGAACGTGAAGCCGGCGTAGAATAGGGTTGGGTCGGTAAAACCGGCGTCGCGCAAAATCGCTTCGTCTCGTGCGGGCGACAGAATGCTCAATTGCCCGTCGACCGCTTGACGTGCGGCCGCCGCCTTGTCGGGTTCGAGTCCGGATGCCGCCAGGAACGCGGAATAGCGCGAGAGCCAGCGCGGCCGCTCATCATCGCCGTCGGGAATGCTGAAATGAGCCGCCACGAATGCCGCACCAGGCTTGAGGCGGCGGTGGATTTCCGAGGCGATGCGACGCCGTTCCTCGACATCGACGAAGTGCAAAGTCAGCAGGCACGTCGCCCCGTCGAACGGTCCCTCCGGCGCATCGTCGATATAGCCTTGATGCAGATGTGCGCGCGAGGCAAGCGGGCCCAGCGTCTGCTTCGCGAGATCGAGCATTGCACCGGACGGGTCCACGCCGTCGAAGCTCCAGCGCGGCTGTGCCTGTGCAAAGGCCTTCAACTCCAGGCCGCCGCCGGCGCCGAGGACGAGGATTCGCGCATCGTCGCGCGCGCGCTCCCCCAGGAGGATCGCCGCCATCGACAGCATGGAATTGTAGCCGGGAACGAACCGCGGCGGTCCTTCGGTGTATTTCGCCACCATTTGCGGATCGGCGAACGCGCTTTGAATGTCGGTCACGAGGTTGTCCTGCTGATTGGCGCCGATCACGCGTGATGCGCGCTCATGCTCTGATGCCTTCGGGACCCGAGGCGCTTGCGGAGATCGTTGGCCAGCCTCGCCAGCGTCACCTCGCCGAGGCGCGCCAGCAGCAACGCCTCTGCATCCTGAAAAGCCTGGTCGAGGGCGGCATTGACGGCCTGCTCGACGAGACAGTCCGGCGCCTCCGTCCGGTTGCCGATGGCCAGAAGCGAGGGACTGCCGAGCGCGGTGTAGACGTCGCGCAGCGTCACCTTCGAGAGGTCGCAAGCAAGCGTCCAGCCGCCGCCATGTCCTTTCTCGGAGCGGACGTAACCGAGCTCGCGCAGGCCCGCCATGATGCGACGGATCACGACGGGGTTGGTGTCCATCGCCTTCGCCAGCGTCTCGGACGTGAAGGGGCCAGGCTGCTGCGCCATGTGCAGCAGCACGTGGAGCACGCCGGATAATCGACTGTCGCGTTTCATGTAACTCCGTATGTTACATGATGGCGCCGAGGTCAAGCGGTTTGCGCGCGCTGATCGTGGAAGAAGGATTGGCTTCAGGCGCGGGTCGAGCGCGGCGTTGCTGTGCAAGGGATCGATTGCGACGTCCAATCGCCGATCTGCGGCGCCGGGTCTTGGTTCGGCGCATCTTGACGTGGAGTGAGGTCCTGGTGTCGATCGGAGAGGCAGTTCTTCGGTCAAGTCAGAACATTTTTTCGGGACATTCGCCGGTGATTTCGGCAAAGATTGCCGCTTGCGAAGGCCTCGGGATCATCGACCAGCTGTGGACCATAACCCTGACCACGAGCGGCAAGTCGCGGACGAACGTCGCAGCCTGTTGGGGCTCGCGGCGATGGCCCTCATCGTAGGAGCGGCGACTGGATGTGTCGGGGCGATCTTCCGGCTTTTACTCGTGCGTGCGGATGGTCTGCGCGATGCGATGATCGCCTGGGCCCATGGCCACGCGATCTGGGGATTCCTCACCGTCGTCGGCGCATGCGCCGTCGCAACCCTGGTTGCCGTGTGGATGGTGCGACAATTCTCGCCACACGCTTCGGGCAGCGGCATTCCGCATGTCGAAGCTGTCCTGCGTGAAGAGATCCCACCGGCTCCGTTTGGTCTGGTGCCGGTGAAATTCTTCGGCGGAATACTGGCGATCGGCTCCGGACTGGCGCTGGGCCGTGAGGGGCCGACCGTCCAGATGGGCGCCGGTATCGCGGTTTTCGCGGCGCGCGTCTGCCGGCTCCGTTGGGCGGATGCCCGGGTGCTGCTCGCGGCTGGCGCCGGCGCCGGCCTTGCAACGGCCTTCAATGCGCCGATTGCCGGGCTCGTGTTTGTGCTGGAGGAACTGGTGCAGAGGTTCGAGCACCGTGTTGCCGTCGCTGCCCTTGCCGCGCTGGCAACGGCGATCCCGGTCGCACGGCTGCTGCTCGGTGACGCGCCCGACTTCCAGGTCGCACCGCTGAGCTATCCCAGGGCTGAAACCGCCCCGCTGTTCCTGGCTCTGGGAGGCGTCGCGGGTCTGCTGGCCGTCGCCTACAATCGCACCCTGCTCGCGACCATCGCAATTCGCGACCGATTTGGACGGCTGCCGATCGAGCTCCGCGCCGGATTGATTGGCGCAAGTGTCGGCACATTGGCCTGGTTCTCGCCCGAACTGGTCGGTGGCGGAGATCAGATCACGCAGCGCGCATTGATCGGCCATGAGAATGTGGGGATCCTGGGGTTCGCGTTTCTGATCCGATTCGGGCTCGGCGCTCTCTCATACGCGGCCTGCACGCCCGGCGGGCTATTCGCACCCTTGCTCGTGCTGGGAGCCCAGTCCGGGCTGCTGTTCGGAGAGGCTTGCCGCCTTGCGTTCCCGGCGCTCCCGATCCAGCCGGAAGCATTTGCATTGGTGGGCATGGCCGCTCTCTTCACCGGCGTCGTGCGCGCGCCGGTGACCGGCATCGTTCTCGTCGCCGAAATGACCGGCAATGTGACGATGCTGCTGCCGATGCTGGGCGCCTGCTTCATGGCGATGCTGCTGCCCATGCTGCTGGGCAATGCACCGATCTACGATTCCCTGCGTGAGCATACGCTGCGCCTGGAGCGGCAGATCAGACAGCGATGAGATCGGTGTCATCCCCAACGGCGCCCGGTGCGCGCAACGTTTCGGGCGTCCGGCTTCTTCAATCGGAAATTCTGTTCGTGAGCCGCGTTTCGCGTCCGCATCGCAACAAATTCCACCTGGCGCCTCGATGTCAGCCGTGAGGGGTGAACCGGACGCCACTTTCGGAGCGAACGGGCCCGATTGACCCACAGCGGGCCCGATTACGAAGGGTAAAGCTGTCTAAATGCGATCTCGGAGATCGCGACCGCGTTGGTAACGCCGGTAGCTTCAATCTCAATGACTTTGCGAGCGACTATTTCGCAAATCGGATCGTTGCGATCCACCAGGTTAAGCTTGCGTAGCGTCCGGTTGAAGGCGAGTTCAAGAACGTGCCGCTGCTCTGGCGTCAAATTGATATTCGCAGAAATGAGCGGGTTGATTGGCAAGGCGCTGCTCCCTCTCCTAAAGATGGGGAAGCGCAACTGGCGACCTCATCACCGATAAATGACTCTCCTGGTTGACGGCTCAATCATTGAAACTTCGAGAGACATATGGAGTTTAACCGGCGAGGAGCACACCGTCGTATCAGGTGATACGGGTCTCGAACATAATCTGGAGTGCTATGGACCCCCATGAGACACTAATACGGAACTTGAAAGAGCATTCCCGGCTCCGGAGTGACGATATTGCGGAGATCTGCAATTTCTCGTTGGTGACCAAAGAGCTGTCGCCCGATCAGGACTTTATTCGTCAGGGAGACCAGCCGAAGCACGCGGTTCTGGTCGTGTCGGGAATGGTCGGCCGATATCACCTGCTGAAAGGAGGGCGTCGACAATACTTGTCCTTTCACATGTCGGGCGATCTGCCAGATGCACAGGGACTGTTCATCGAAAGAATGGACCATGCGCTTTGCTCAATCGGTCCTGCGCGCGTGGCCTTCATACCGCACAAACAAATATTGGGTGCCTTCGAACGACGCCCCTCGCTGGGTATCGCCATCTGGAGAGAAACTCTGCTGGACGCCGCGATCTTCCGGGAAGCAATCACGAACAACAGCGCGAGATCAAGGCCGACCCGAATGGCGCACTTGTTCTGCGAAGTATTCTATCGGGCACGCCTCTCCCAGCTCAACAAGGGGAACAGGTGCTCGATGCCATTGACGTTGCCCCAGCTTGGGGAGACGCTCGCCATGGCAATCGCGTCGGTCAACCGCGCGCTTCACCAGTTGCGTTCGTCTGGTAGCATGGATTTCCGCGAGGGCGAGTTGATTGTTCTGAACTGGCGCGAGCTCCAACGGCTTGGTGAATTCAATCCAGATTACTTGCATATGAAGAAGCCGCTAACAGGTTGAACCAGTTGCGGGCCAGCCCTCAGCGGAAGTCGCTACTTCGCACACGCGTAGTCCGGCGTCGCTGCTGTTGATCTAAGTCAATTATCACCCATCCTTCGGCCTCACACTACTACGGTCGTCCTCTCCCTCCTGATCCTTCAGAACGCCTCCTGAAGGCTCGGCGACCAAAGTGAGAGATTGCTCATGATAACGATCCCGGAACTGACGTCCCAGGCGCTCGGTGCGTTCCTGATCTCGGAGACAAGAGGTCGCTTCGGCTCGTCCCACGCCAGCTTGCCGGAATTGCTCCCCTATGCAGCAAAGCTGGCCCTGGAATGTATTGGTAACAGCGATGCACTCTACCACAATGTCGAGCACACCTTGTTGGTCACGCTGGTGGGGCACGACATCCTGATCGGGCGCTCCCTTCTTAGGCCAACGACGGCCAGCGACTATGCTCACTTCATCCTGGCGTGCCTGCTTCACGACATTGGCTACGTTCGGGGAATAGTTCACGGAGACCAGGATGGTGCCTATGTGGTTGATGGTACCGGCCGAACGGTCGAGTTGCCGATCGGCTCCTCCGATGCAGCGCTTGCGCCCTATCATGTCGACCGCTCAAAATTATTCGCCGTGGAGCGTCTTGACCCAGTTGACGAAATTGACGCTGCTCGCGTTGCCCAAGCCATCGAATACACTCGTTTTCCTTATGCAGACGCATCAGCGAACGAACTCAAGGATGATCTTGACGAAGAGGAAGGTTTGTTGCTTCGCGCCGCCGACCTGATCGGTCAGCTCGGCGATCCGAACTACATGAAGAAATCAAATGCGCTGTTCTACGAGTTCGAGGAGATAGGACTCAACAAATCGCTCGGATACACCACGCCCGCGGACGTGGTGTACAAATATCCTCAGTTCTACTGGACCAAGGTCGCACCGCACGTCCAAATTGCCATCCGCTATTTGAATGTAACCTCGAGCGGAAGACAATGGATCAGCAGTCTCTATGGCAATGTCCTTCGCGCCGAACGAGAGGTCGGACTTTCTGGTCCGGAGCTGTAGGCGTTCCAATACTGTGATTTCGGATTGATCCCGATCAATCCTCCGACGCTCGGAACTGAGGATAGCTGACATGGCCGGTGGCTCCAGTCGCGTCCCGGTGTCTGACGCGTCTGCTCGTGCCCGAATGCGAGGTTCGGGCGACGTCCTCAGTTGTCGGCTCATCGGGTAGACCGGAAGCAACCGGCCGACCTTGCAAACGGCGCTCATGACCCTGAACGGACCTCGACGCTCGATTAGACAGGCCCCGCCGCGCCACTAACCTCAAGCCCAACGGTGTCGTCAACCGGACGGAACCATCGGCACCGCAGAGCAATTTAACCCCCAGTGGCCCCTCTTGATTTGAGAATGCAAAGATGAGGAGGACAACATGCCGAACGGGTATTGGATCGGGCGCATCGATGTGATCAAACCCGAATACACCAAAGCTTACGGCCCCGCCCTCGCGGCGGTGCTCCGCAAGTACGACGCGAAGTTCCGGGTGCGCGGCGGCACCTTCGAGGCGGTGGAGGGCAAGGCGCGCGACCGCAACATCGTGATCGAGTTCAAGGACTACGAAACCGCGCTCGCCTGCTACCACTCACCTGAATACACCAAGGCGAGGGCACTGCGCGCGGACGCCGTGGACATCGATATCATCGTGATCGAAGGCTACGACGGCCCGCAGCCCACGGATTGAGCCCCGCTTTGGCGGCGCGCACCACGCAGCTGAATTTTGCCTCGATAAAGGAGCCGCAAAGGCGCTTCCGCCAAGAGCCGTCAGGGCCGAGCGTAATGACGATGGTGAAGCAGGCCGTTGCGAAGACGAGAACGTCAGAGATCTCGATCGGACAAGTAGGCCATCGCGCGCGTCGAGCAAGACACTCTCATCTGTCACATGCGTCAACTTGCCTGTCTTTCCCGACCGGATTCGCCGCATTCTCGTGGAATGCCCGCCCCCGTCGTCGATGATCGAGGTTGGCGCGCGCCAAGCCGTGCAAAATGGCATATACTCGCAAGCCGGTAGTATTACAGCCTAACGAAAGAATGCCCCTCGGAACAAATGCAACGCGACGTCCTACGTCAGGAGGACGTCGCGATGCAATTGTGCATCACAACCAGAGGGGAAGTTGTTATGAAGCGACGTTCATTGCTCTTGGCATTGTGTTCTTCCGCTTTCATCTCTGCACCGGCACTGGCCGATGAGGTCAAGCAGGAGGCCGAAAAAATAGCCGCCGCCTACACCGACTGCGTCGCAAAGAAAGATGCGGCCTGTGTCGCTGCGCTCTATACAAAGGACGGGGTCCAGATCAACCCGGGCGGTGTGTTTTCCGATCTCAAGACCGTATACGAAAACAACTTCAAGGACGGCACCGATCATATTGAGATCAGAGTCGGCAACATGTCGGTCATCAACAACGATCTGGTCGTTGCCAACGGCGAGACCGACATCTTCGGTAAGGACCCTAAGAGCGGCGACGCCACCAAGGTCACAGTGTTCTGGGGCGCCATCGACATACGTGAAGGCGGCGCTTTAAAAATCCGCCAGTTGACCGTCGGCATGAAGCCGCCTCCAGCTCAGGAAGCCAGCGCCGAGAAGAAGTAGGACGTCATCATGTCGTAAGTCACCACGCGCCCATCCTCTTTGAGGGTGGGCGTTTGATCTTGCTGCACGCCGGTCCGAAAGCGAAATACGGGTGCCTCGAAACGCACACCGCTCGCGCGATGTCTGCAAGTGGCCCGATGCTGACTTTGGTGCGAGCGACCGTGGCATCCGGTCTGCGGGGTACATCGGACCAGCCCCAATGCAGGGGCGAGGTCGCCGTTTGACCCGTTGCCGACGTGCCGAGAACCAGAATACAATGGATCATGCCAACTGGCAGCCGCTTACCATCGTAATTCGCATACCGGACGTGGCTCTCTCACGTTCCGATCTGAACGCCTCGTTGGGGCTACAAGTCGACCGGTATGAGGCGTCGTCTGGGCGGGCGTATGCTCAGATCGATATTGCAGATCACGGAGATCAATGGGCCGCTGCTCTCGACCGTATCCAATCAATTCGCGCCTTCATTCCGGGTTGGACTCCGGAGGTGCGATTGGAACGCCGAGCTTGGATGTAGCTATGGCCTTTCCCCATTCGCCGTTGTCTAAGTCTTTGACCATTCCGCCCAACTGGCCGCGGCTGCGGGTCAAGCGCTGACCGGTTATTGCTGCAATTCATATGAAATTGCGCAAGCTTGCTGAGTGTGGCGCGCGGCTCGCCAAAACGCTCCCGAGAAATGCGCTCAACTGTTGGACCGGTTGAGGGCGCGATCGACGCATTGAATGAGGGTCTTTCCGTCGAAAGGCTTCTTGAGAAAGCAGATGGCCCCACCCGCGAGCGCCCGCTCCTGGATTCGAAGATCCGGAAAAGCGGTAATAAAGATGACAGGCGTTCGACGATGTGTGGACGCCAGTCGGCTCTGCAACTCGAGACCGTCGATGCCCGGCATCTGAACATCAGAAATGACGCAGGACGTTTCGCCAAGTTCCGGCGACTGCAGAAACTCTTCAGCGGACGCAAAACCCCGGGCAGCGAATCCGAACGCCCTAATGAGGTTTGCCGTCGAGACGCGAATGGATTCATCGTCGTCGACAATCGCAATGAGAGATTTTTTTGCCATTGCTGGGCGGTTTTAGAACACTGGTGGTGTTTGCACAAGACTGGGGACTCGACGAGGCCAGAGCTGCCGCAAAGCAAAGCACTGGCTTATCAGGATTGATCGGCGCCTCGCACCCGTCCAACACTCTCGCACCGCGGACCAGCGGTTGTGGATCAATCGGCTTTGCACGTTCGGGGCACGCGGTTGCAGAAATTCATTCTTCGCAAACGGCCTTGCGGCCTAACTTTCGGCCACTGCACAACCAATCACACAGGAGGCTCGCAAGCCGGATGAGTGTTGGTACGAGCCTACCATCAGCAAAGCCTCCGTGCCGATCCGCGCGCGAGATTGAATACCAGCCAAAATCGTAGTAGCGTCCGTGCCTTCCTGCATCAGCGTCATCCTGGCGGCCGCAAAGTGGACGCGGATGGCTGCTTCGATATGAGGTCGTACAGCCGGTTGGCCCGAGCACCCCAATGTCGCAACCGGAATTTGAAACGCACTACGCCGCACTGAAGCGCGAGATTGATGCTCTTGAGGCAGACCTCGCGAAGCCAAAAGCACGTAAACATTTTGCAGACGTGAGGCAGCGGATCGAAACGCTCTACGAGACGTTGCGAGAGAACCATTTGCTCCTGCACACGGTCCTCGAAAACAGCGCCGCGAGTATTTACGCCAAACGCAAAGATGGTCGCTACACCTTCCTCAACCGAGGCATGGAGATGCTGTGCAACGTGACTCGGGAGCAGTGCCTCGGCAGAACAGACTTTGACGTGTTTCCCATAGAAATCGCTCAGCAGTATCGAAGCAATGACGTCGCCGCCATGATGACGGGCAAGCTGTCGGAATCCGAGGAAATGTCGAAGACACCTGCAGGTGACCGGTTGCTCCTGTCCAAGAAGGTGCCGCTGATTTCCGACGCCGGCGAAGTCCAGGGAATTTGCGGCATCTCGACCGACATAACGGACCTGCGACGGACCGAACGCGCTCTGCGCGAGGCGGTTGAGACGCTGCAGCGCGAACGAGACAACAAACTGCTGAATGTCGAGGCGGCCACAGCGTCCATCGCCCACGAAGTACGCCAACCCCTGACGGCCATTGCGACAAACGGCGATGCGGCAATGAGCTTTCTTGAAATGACGCCACCCGATCTGAACGAATTGCGGGCGATTCTGACTCGGATCATCACCGACTGCCATCACGCGAGCGAGGTCTTCGACAGCATCAGTGCCCTGTTTAAGAAGGTCGATCACAGCCGAGGACCGGTCGATGTCAACGAGATTGCACGTGGCGTACTACAATCGCTTTACGGACAGTTGAGGGATCACGGCGTCGCGACCGAAACCGAACTTGCATCCGATCTGCCGCTGGTCGACGGACATCAGGGTCAGTTGCGACAGGTGGTCTTCAACCTGGTCCACAATGCGATCGATGCCATGGCCACCACAACGGATAAATCACGCCTGCTGCGGGTGAGCACACAGCCTCGGGATCACAACACAATCGTGGTCGCAGTTGAGGATTCAGGACCTGGGATTGATCCTGGACGTTTGAACAACATATTTGATGCATTCGTCACGACCAAAGCGAATGGAATGGGATTGGGCCTCGCGATCTGCCGCATGATCGTTCATCGTCACGGCGGTCAACTCTCGGCATCGTCAGACGGCAAGACCGGCGCGCGCGTCCAATTTGTTCTGCCGGTCGGTTTGGTGGATACTGCACTCGCGCGTAACGTTAGCCATTGACTGTTTCGGTTTTCTGGCGAACGAGGAGGCCGGATGAGTTCGCCAGCCGCAATAGCGCTCGATCGTGTAACCAAGGTCTACGACAAGCCTGTCGTGTCCGACGTTTCGTTGGAGGTGCCCGAGGGAAGCTTCGTCACGGTGCTGGGGCCTTCTGGCTCTGGCAAGAGCACAATATTGCAAATGATCGGAGGCTTCCTGCAGCCGACCGCAGGCCGTATTCTCTTCGCCGGTACGGACATGACGGCGCTTCCGCCCAACAAGCGGCCATGCAACACGATCTTTCAGGACCTCGGCCTGTTTCCGCACATGACTGTTGCCGAGAACGTCGCCTATGGTCTCAAGGTGCGTGGCGTCGACCCGGCCACGCGGCGCAAGTGCACGACGGAGATGCTCGCTATCGTTGCCCTTGGAGGCTACGAGAGGCGCCGCATACACCAGCTTTCCGGAGGCCAACGCCAACGCGTGGCGCTGGCCCGAGCGCTGGTGCTCGACCCTGCTGTTCTTCTGCTCGACGAGCCATTGACGGGGCTCGATGAGCGATTGCGCCAGCAACTGCGCGGCGAGATCAGTCGTCTGCACCGACGGCTCGGCGCGACCATCCTTGCCGTCACTCACAATCAGGATGAGGCTCTGTCTCTAAGCGATCGAATTATCGTTTTGCGAGCGGGCCGCATCGAACAGATCGGTACGCCGCGCGAAGTCTTCGAACGACCGGCCAATGCCTTCGTCGCGCGGTTCGTTGGGTTCGACGCAATATTGAAGCCGGAGCGCGTCGATTCCGGCATTGCCGACTGGCATGCGCGCGTCGCCGGACGAGATATCCGCTGTGAACCGCCCGTCAGCCGTGACCCGGCGAACGATTATGTGCTGGTCCTCCGACCCGAGCGGATCAGGATCGCACACCCAAAAGAACGAAGTGATCTCGGGCCGCTCACGGTCATTTCCACCGTCTACAAAGGCCGAGACGTCGAGGTTGAGAGCCGCTTGGTTGACGGTCAAGCGCTCAAGTTTCTCATCTCCGCAGATCCGGGTGTCGCGGTACCCGCATCAGGTAGCAGCATCGAGATTGTGTGGGAACCCATGAAGCCGCTGTTGCTACCGGACGCGCTGGTCGAGCCCTGATATCCGCCCAGCGCCGCCTCTGCGAAGGCGCCTGAACTATGATATGCATCAAGACGGGAGGCTCCCGAGGAGCTTGGACAATGGCGCACAGCATCGGGAATGGCTCTCCACCGGGCTTATTCTCCCAGTTAACACGCCGCCAGCTTGTTCAGAACGGTCTTCTTGGCCCTGGCGCGCTGGCAGTCGGAAGTTTGGGCCTACCGCGCGCCGCCCGAGCGTTGGATGAGATCAATTTTTGGGCAACCGGCACGCTCGATATCGGCGACGACGGCTGGAGAACCTTTGCATACGACAGCGGTGTCAAAGTCGAATTCACCGATAACGGCAATGACCCGGGGCCGGTCGTTGCCAAGCTGGCGGCTGGCAACGCAAACGACATTTATGATGTCGCAGGGCTGCAGGGAGGCAGCGAAAAGGAACTCGCGAGACGCGGCCTGATTGCGCCCTGGGACATTTCGCAAATCCAGAATTATGCGAGCGTGTGGCAGTGGGCGAAGGACATTCCCTACCTGACCCACGATGGAAAGGTCTACGGAATTCCGACCGTCATCAATGCCGATTCCATCATCGCTATAAGAGACAAGGCTGGCAGCGTCGACAGCTACGGCGTCATCTTTGATCCGAAGCTGAAGGGCAAGACCGCCATGGAAGACGCCTGGATCAACAGCGTCATCTTTACCGCCATTTATCTGAAGAACTCTGAGAATGCAAAGATTGCCGAGCCCGGCAACCTGACCGCTGACGAGCTCGGGCTGGTCATGGAATTCCTGATCAAGCACAAGCGGGACCGCCAGTTCCGCACGTTCTGGAACGGTTGGGAACAGGGTCTCCAGCTCCTGGCCAACCAGGAGGTCTGGGTGATGACCGGCTGGGAACCCATTGTTTATGCCGCGCGGATGCGGGGTGTCGATTGCTATTATGCCGTGCCGAGGGAAGGCTACGAGGGATGGGCTAACAATACCATTCTGCTGAAGAGCGCGGTGGTCCGCGGGCGTACAAAGGCGGCCCATCAGTTGGTCAATGCCCTTTTCTCGGGATTCTACGGCTGCAAGCTCGGCCTGCTGCGCGGCTACGTCGTACCCACCGACAACAACGTCGCCTACGCGACGGCTCATGCGAATGCTTTCGATCCGGCGGGCGTCCGGAAACTGGCCGACCATGTGAAGCAAAAGTTTGCCGGCAAGATCTATTGGCAAAACACCCGGCCGGACAATTTCCAGCTCTACGAAACATGGTGGCAGAGATTGAGGAACGCGTAGTGCCTCACGAACCGGGGCTCGGCGAAAGCGTGGGCGCCCGCTGGCGGCCGGCGGGCTTCCTTCTCGCGCTCCCGTCGCTCGCGGTCTTTGTTGGGGTGGGCTTCATTCCACTGGCACTGATCGCGACGTGGAGTTTCTGGAGCTTCGATCCTGACACATACTGGATCAAGCCCGCCTGGTCGTTCGCGTCGTATGCGGCCCTTCTCGATAACGGACGAGCAACCGTCTTTCTGCGCACGGCGGGCCTCGCCGCACTGACCGCTACGGCTTCCACGCTGCTCGCAGTTCCGGCCGCGGCGGTCGTCGGTCTTTTGAGCGGACCACGCCGGGCTGCGCTCCTCCTCGCACTGTTCACCATTCCATTCTTCACGAGCGGCCTCGTGCGCGCCTTTGCATGGCGCCTCGTGCTTGGTCGGCAGGGCGTCATCAACAACGCGCTAATGAGCCTAGGAATTGTGGAGACTCCGGTCGAATGGTTTTTGTTCTCCGATTTTGCGGTCCTGCTGGGGATGGTCGCCGCCTATCTGCCATTCGCGATAATTCCCATTGTGCTGGCATTCGCGCGGATCGAACATTCAGTGATTCGTGCAAGCCAGGACCTTGGTGCAGGCTTCTGGACCTTGCTCGCAACCATCGTCTTACCGCTCGTCCTGCCAGGAATCGTGGCGGGCTTTTTGTTCGTATTCGTCGTCGCCGTTGGCACGTCGATGGAGGTCCAGCTTCTTGGAGGGGCTGGTGCTTCTTCCATTTCCATCATGATCAACGATGTACTGAGAGTGGTGAATTTCCCCCTCGCTTTCGCCATCGCGACGGTTGTCATCACTCTGCTCACCGTCCTCATCATCATCGCAAATCGCGCGCTCAGGCTGTCGCGCCTGTTCGAAAGCCTCGGCATATGAGCTTCGATGCAATCGTCAGGGGACGCACCAGCGGCGGCCGACTTTTGTTCACCACTATCACGGCGCTGAGCCTAGCAATCATGTATGCGCCGGTACTCTATCTGTTGCTTGCATCGCTGAACCCGGATGCGCAGCTTGGACTCGTTCCGCCGAGCCGCTATAGCCTCAAATGGTATTTTGCGCTTCTCGACGATGGCCGCCTCGCCGGGGCTCTCAGGGAAAGCGCGCTGGTCGGGCTCGCAACAGCCGCACTGGCGACGCCGATCGGCCTGTCTGCTGCGCTCGCCTACCGGGCGATGACGCGCCTGCGCGGCGTATTCCTCCTCGTCATTCTCTCCGCCATGTTCGTCCCGGGTACGATTGAGGGCCTCGGTCTGTCGGCAACTCTGAGAGTTGTCGGTCTCGCCCCATCTTGGGTCACCATAGCAATCGGACATCTTCTGTGGACGCTGCCGTTCGCCGCTGTGGTCTCGCTCATCGGCCTCTCGGCGGTCAGGCCCAGCACCATCGCGGCGGCCCGCGACCTCGGCGCCGGGCCGATACGGGCCTTCGTCGACATAACTCTGCCGCTTATGCGCACCAATCTCATCTCAAGCTTCGTCTTTGCATTTCTGCTTTCACTGAACGAGCAGGCGCGCGCCTACTACCTGGCCGGTCGCCAGAACACGCTTCCGCTTTATATGTTCGGCGCGATGAATTCGGGTGCCTCGCCGACAATCTACGCATTTTCAGGCGCGATCATCGTCTTCTCGGTCGCAGTCGTCGCCCTGGTCTTTGCCGGCCTAGTGGGGCAGCAGAGCCGAAGGCCGCGACAAGCGCCAGGCGAAACCAGCTATTGAGGCTGCAATCGGCAGCTGTCATTCTGCCCATTAAACGGCCAACTCGCTAAGATAGTCGCCGATCTTTGCGGCTGCGGGTGAGGTAGGGATGGACGTTCAATTGTTACAGACGGAGTAACGAGGTCGCCTATTGGCCCTGAGCTGACTTCCAGAGGCGAACCGGCCATGTCCGGTTTCGAAGTTAGAACGGCCATGGCCTGCTTCAGGGGCTGATCGATTGATGAGTGCACGCCTTGGCGCATCCGGGGTCACTGGGAACGACCGCAGGGTGATGATTGCCGGGAAGCATCCCCTCCAACGCGTCGAACGGGCGCGGAGCAGCCTGCGCGGGGGACGCGGTGCGAAGCTCGAGAATATGGATGCCGACGGAGACCGGGCTCGCTCTATCCCACATGCCCGATCATGCCATCATGCGCCTGTTTTGCCCGACGGCGCAACGATTGTTTGCCCGACGGTCAAACGTCTTCGCAGGACGTCCAAGCCATTGATCCCGCTAGGGCCGGCTACTGTGCATGGGGTTGTTTTCGAACATTTTTGTTTGGGAGGCACGACAGCATCGGGCCTCACCCGCTACTTCATCACCCGCAGGCCCTTGGTCGTGAACCGCTGCGTCTTGCCGCCGGGGCGAACGGGACGCTTCGTGCCGGCGGCCTTGCCGGTGCCGGGCGGCTGGTGCGCGGGGACGAGCTGGTGGGGCTGCGAGCCGATCAGGTCGCGGCGGCCCATCTCGATCAAGGCCTCGCGCAGCACCGGCCAGTTGTCGGGATCGTGGTAGCGCAGGAACGCCTTGTGCAGCCGGCGCTGGCGCAGGCCCTTGATCGCGTCGACCTTGTCGCTGCCGCCGTGGCGCACGCCGCGCAGCGGGTTGACGCCGGTGTGGTACATCGCGGTCGCGGTCGCCATCGGCGAGGGCAGGAAGGTCTGCACCTGATCGGCGCGATAGCGGTTCTTCTTGAGCCACAGCGCGAGGTTCATCATGTCCTCGTCGGTCGTGCCCGGATGCGCCGCGATGAAATAGGGGATCAGGTAATATTTCTTGCCGGCCCGCTCGGCCGCTTCATCGAACATCCGCTTGAACTTGTTGTAGGCGCCGATGCCGGGCTTCATCATCTTGTCGAGCGGACCGCGCTCGGTATGCTCCGGCGCGATCTTGAGGTAGCCGCCGACGTGATGGGTGACGAGCTCCTTGATGTACTCCGGGCTCTCGACCGCGAGGTCGTAGCGCACGCCGGAGGCGACCATCACCTTCTTGATGCCCTTGGTCTCGCGCACCTTGCGATAGAGCCGGATCAAATCGTCATGCGAGGTGTTGAGGTTCGGGCAGATCTCCGGGAAGACGCAGGACGGACGGCGGCATGCGGCCTCGACCTTCGGATCCTTGCACGCCATCCGGTACATGTTGGCGGTGGGGCCGCCGATGTCGGAGATCACGCCGGTGAAGCCCGGCGTCTTGTCGCGGATGCGTTCGATCTCGCGCAGGATCGAGCCTTCCGACCGGTTCTGGATGATGCGGCCCTCGTGCTCGGTGATCGAGCAGAAGGTGCAGCCGCCGAAGCAGCCGCGCATGATCGTCACCGAGAATTTGATCATGTCCCAGGCGGGGATCTTCGCATCGCCATAGGACGGATGCGGCGCGCGCGCGTAGGGGAGGTCGTAGACCGCGTCCATCTCGTCGCTGGTCAGCGGGATCGGCGGCGGGTTGAGCCAGAGATCGCGATCGCCGTGGCGCTGCACCAGCGGCCGCGCATTGCCGGGATTGCTCTCCCGGTGCAGCACGCGTGACGCCCTCGCATAGGCCTCGCGGTCCTGCTCGACCTGCTCCAGTGCCGGCAGCCGGATCACGGTCGCGCCCTTCTGGCGCGTTGCGCCCTCGTCGGCGGAATCGAGATCGTCGGCGTGCAGTTCAACGTAGTCTTCGGGCACGCGCCGGAACAGCGCGACGCCCCTGATGTCGTCGAGCTCGCGCGGCGCCTCGCCGGCCGCGAGTCGCTGCGCCACCTCGACGACGGCGCGCTCGGCATTGCCGTAGAGCAAGAGGTCCGCCTTGGCATCGGCCAGCACCGAGCGGCGCACCTTGTCGGACCAGTAATCGTAATGCGCGATCCGGCGCAGCGAGGCCTCGATGCCGCCGAGCACGATCGGGGTGTCCTTGAATGCCTCGCGGCAGCGTTGGGCGTAGACGATGGTGCAGCGGTCCGGCCGCTTGC
Source organism: Bradyrhizobium sp. CB1717 (assembly GCF_029714325.1). NCBI lineage: Bacteria > Pseudomonadati > Pseudomonadota > Alphaproteobacteria > Hyphomicrobiales > Nitrobacteraceae > Bradyrhizobium > Bradyrhizobium sp. CB1717. Next base: position 8,770,627 of record NZ_CP121666.1, on the reverse strand, counting down.
CGCCTTCGCCGCCGGCCGTATAGGCATCGTCGCTGCGGATGCGACGATCCGCGGTGTAGCGGTTCACCATGGAGTCCATGTTGCCGCCGGTGACGCCGAAGAACACTTTTGGCTTACCGAGCGCCTTGAACGGCTCGGCCGAATGCCAGTCCGGCTGCGCGATGATGCCGACCCGAAAGCCCTGCGCCTCGAGCAGGCGGCCGATGATGGCCATGCCGAAGCTGGGATGATCGACATAGGCATCCCCGGTCACCAGCACGATGTCGCAGGCATCCCAGCCGAGCGCGTCCATCTCGGCACGGCTCATCGGGAGGAACGGCGCAGGCTTGCGCGGCCGGGCCTGGGCCATCAGGGGCTTTTCGGCGGTGATGATCTGGATGTCCATGGCGGATACGCATAGGACTCCGGGCCCGCGAATACAACCGGCCGCTATGCCGCGTTCGCTGATTAAGGTTCCCGGTGACGCATAATTCAGCAGCACGAGCCGTGCCGGCGGCCCGGCTCGGCTCTGTGACGCCGTCCACATACCGGCCGGCCGTGCCGCGTCATCCTGCTCCCGGTTTCAAGGGAGGAGGCCTATGTTTCTGATCGACGCGTTGCTGGTCCTGGCGATGTTGTTCTTCCTGCTTCTGCCGGTCACCGATCGCAGGACGGTGCACATGAGGCTCTGCATGTTCTTCGCATTGCTGGCTGTGTTCGCAGTTTCGATCGCCCATACCCCCATCGTGCCGGTGCAACTTGCAGGCATCGTCCTGACACATTGAGTGTCGCAATCGTCACATCTGCCAGCATTGTGGTTCACTCGCAGGAACCAACCGCCCTTGCGAACATTCTGACCCTGGCGCCTGCGCGAGCCCCCGCTCGCGCGCGCCTCGACAATTCCGGCACAGCACCGCTGGCCGGATTTCTGCCCCGATGCTCGCTTCGGGGCGAGGGGGGCTTGTGAGCACGGTCATAGAGAACTTGCTGGCGCGAAAGCAGAAGCTCGTGGAGGAACTCGAGAAGGCGCAGGTCGTTCAGGATCGCGACAGGATCGAGCACCAGCTCGAGCAGATCAACACCGCGCTGGATTTCCTGGACAGGCCAGGATCGAGGGACGGGCAGTAGGCGCGCTCATTCCGCCTTCAGCGCTTCCACCTTCAACGCCTCCACCTTCAAGGCCTTGGCATAGACCACGCCCGAATTGGTGATGTGCGTCGTCATCAGCTGTTCGAAAGCAGCGAACTCGCCGCGCGCGAACAGGTCCAGCAGCTTGCGGTGCTCGTCGAAGGACGTGCGAGTGCGCACGTCGATCGGCGAGGTCAAATTGGTGCGGAGCGCGGCGACGCGGCCGGAGACGAGCTGATAGGATTCGATGAGGTAATTGTTGCCGCAATGGGCGAACAGCGCCTCGTGGAACGCGGCGTCGGCGCGGCCATAGGCGATGTTGTCCCTGACCGCGACGGCAGGCTCCATCGCCGCGATCGCATCGCTCATCGCGGCGATCGCACTGTTGCGATCATGGCGAAAGGCCAGCTCGGCCGCCTTGGGCTCCAGCGCGATGCGGAAAGTGCAGAGCGCGGTGACGTCGTCCGCGCTCGGCGTGAACACGAAGCTGCCGACCTGCGGGCGGATCACCACGAGCCCCTGCGCTTGCAGCTGGCCCATGGCCTCGCGCACCGGCGTGCGACTGACGCCGAAGGAATTTGCCACCATCTCTTCCGAGATCGCTGCACCCAGCGCGAACTCGCCGTCGATGATGGCCTGGCGCAGCCGCTGCATCACGCGCTGCGACAGCGATTTCGGCGTATCGAGCTTGAGCGTTCGCATGCGCGCTCCCGCTTAGATCACCTTGCCGGGATTGAGCAGATGATCGGGATCGAGCGCGGCCTTCAGCGTCCGCATCAGCGCGATCTCGGCCTCGCTGCGGGCATGCCCCAGCCACTTCTTCTTCAGGGTGCCGATGCCGTGCTCGGCGGAGACGCTGCCGCCCATCTCGCGGACGAGACCATAGATGATCGCGTCCATCTCCTCCTTCGGCTGCTGCTCGACCGTGAGGCCGGTGACCCAGGAGACCAGATGCAGATTGCCGTCGCCGATATGGCCGTAATAGACGCTCTCGCAGCCCTTGATGCCCTCAGCCAACGCGGCCTTGCAACGCGTGACGAACTCGTCCATTCGCGCCACCGCAAGGCCGATGTCGTAGGAGATGTGCGGGCCCAGCACCTGGCCGAACTCGGCGCAGATGTCGCGCACGCGCCAGAAGCTCTGAGTCTGCGCCAGCGACTGCGCCACGGCGGCATCGGCCAACAGCCCGCGCTCCATCAGGTCCTCGAGCCAGCTCTGGAAGCGCGGCGCATCGATGCTTTCGTCGGTGCCCTGCGCTTCCACCAGCACATAGAGACCGTGGCCTGCGGCGACCGGCGGCTTGACGCCGGCGCGATTCGTGATGACGTCCCAATAGTCCGGCCACATCACCTCGAAGGCCGACAGCAGCGGGCCGAGCCCCGAACGTGCGGCATCGAGCAGCGCGATCACCGCCGCATAGTCCTTCAGCGCGCAGAGCGCCGCCATGGTGGAGCGCGGCTTCGGAAACAGCTTCAGCACCACGCGGGTGATGATGCCGAGCGTGCCTTCCGAACCGATGAAGAGATGCTTCAGATCGTAGCCGGCATTGTTCTTCATCAGCTTGTTGAGATTGGTGATGATGGTGCCGTCTGGCAGCACCACTTCGAGGCCGAGCACCAGCTCGCGCGTCATGCCGTAGCGGATCACGCGGTTGCCGCCGGCATTGGTGGAGAGATTGCCGCCAATGGCGCAGGAGCCGCGCGAGCCGAGGTCGAGCGGAAAGAAGAAGCCGGCCTCGTCGGCGGCCTTCTGGATCGTCTCCAGCGGCGTGCCCGCCTTCACCGTCATCGTCATCGACGCACGATCGACCTCCTCGATGCCGGTCATGCGCTCCAGCGAGATCGCGACCCAGCCGGCTTCGGGCGATGCGCCGCGGCACAGCCCGGTCAATCCGCCCTGTGGCACGAACGGCAGGCGCGCCTGCCGGCAGGCCAGAATCGCATCGGCAACGCCCTGCGCATCGGTCGGACGGATCACCGCACGCGGCGTCTGCGGCAGGCTCGCGCTCCAGTCGTTGCAATTGCGTGCCGGCACGTCCGCGCCAACAAGCACGGCCGCCGCGCCGAGCCGTTCGCGCAGCGCGCCGAGCAGTTGGTCGGGTCGTTCGACGGGGGTCACCATGTTCATGCGAGACCTCCTTAAGAATTCGGCTGCGCCTCATGCGCGCCGCGACGATGGAAAGGGTTTGCGCGCATCTTGTATGTAAGGTACAAGATGAAAAGTAAAGCAAAAACATAGTCTCGTCCGGCTGAGAAGATCGTTAGCGATCAGTGGCTTAACCGGCAACCGCAGCAAAGGGTGGTGTGATGACGGAGGCGATTCGCGGGTTCTGGGTGGCGTCGGCGACGCCGCTGGCGACGGACGGCAGCGTGGACTCCGCAAAGCTTTCCGCCCACGCCAAGCAGCTCTTCAGCAAGGGCGTCGACGGCGTCGTGCTGTTCGGCACGACCGGCGAGGGCACCTCGTTCAATGCCGCCGAGCGCGTCGCGACCATCGAAGCCGTGCTCAAGGCCGGCATTGCGCCGGAGCGCATCGGCATCGGCGGCGGCTTTCCCGCCATCAGCGACAGCATCGCACTGACACGCGCCGTGCTCGGCCTCGGCCTGCGCCACGTCCTAATGCTGCCGCCCTACTTCGACCGCAGCGTCACCGCTGAAGGCATCGAGGACGCCTTCACTGCGATCATCGACGGCGTCGGCGACGATCGCCTGCGCGCCTATCTCTATCACATCCCGCAGATCTCGGGCGTTGCGATCCCGACCAGTGTGGCTGCTAGCCTGCGCAAACGTTACGGCAGGGTGGTCGCGGGCCTCAAGGACTCCAGCGGCGACTTCAAGCAGTTCCAGGCGTTCCGCGCCGCCGCGCCGGAGCTCGCCATCACCGTCGGCAACGAAGCCGATATCACCCGCGCGATCGCCGCCGGCGGCGCCGGCACCATCTGCGGCATGGCTAACATTGCGCCGGAGCTGGTCAAGGCGATGGTTGGCGGCAAGGACGTCGAAGCGCGCATGCAGGCCGCAATCGACATCGTGGTGAAAACGCCGTCCTTCCTCACGACGCTGAAGGCGATCCTTGCGGCGCAGACCGGCGATGCAAGCTGGCTACGCGTGCGTCCGCCGCTCCGCGCCCTGTCCGACGGCACCGCGCTCAAGCGGAAGCTGGACGAGTTGATCGCTCCCGCCATCGCGTGAGATCGCGCAACGTTGCGACATGCTCGCTGCGTATTCTCGCGCAGCGTCTCGCAATTGCCACGAGATCAATCGGAGATTGACGTTCGGCGCTCCTCTGCGCTTAGAACGATTCAACACTAGAGCGATTCAAGCTCCGCTACGGTTCTCCTCGATCCCGGCGACTGTTACACGCGCACACTTCAACGTTCTTGACTTGAAGTGGAATGAAAGTGCGTGCCTTCGTGGATGGCCAGCGCGACAGCGGCCATCGAACCCGTGCCGGCAAGAGCCGTGCAGGTCTTCTCATCGGAGCAGCGGTGCTGCTTGTCGAAACTCCCGCCATCACGAAGATCGCGCAGGCGCAATCGGCTCTGCCGCCGGTGACGGTGGAAGCCCCGGCACCGCGGCCGAAACCGGCACGTGCATCGGAGGGGGCTCCGCGCCGCACGCAAGCCGCCGCGCGCCAGCGCAGTCGCAATGCCACGGCCGCGCCCGCGGTGCCGACGCTCTCGGAGCGCGCTGCCGCGGAGGCTGCCGCGCAACTGGCCGCAAAGCTTGGCTACCGCGCGATGCCGAGCGCGACGACGTTGCGCAGCGGCGCCTCGCCGCTCGATACGTCGCAGTCCGTCAACATCGTGCCGGCGCAGGTGTTAAAAGATCAGCTCCCGCGCAACATCGACGATGCGCTCATCAACATCTCCGGCATCACCCAGACCAATACGCTCGCCGGCACCCAGGACGCCGTCATTCGCCGCGGCTTTGGCGACAACCGCGACGGCTCGATCATGCGCAACGGCATGCCGCTGGTGCAGGGCCGCAGCCTCAATGCCGCGGTCGAGAGCGTCGAGGTGCTGAAAGGGCCGGCCTCGCTGCTCTACGGCATCATGGACCCCGGCGGCATCGTCAACACCATCAGCAAGCGTCCCGAGCTCTATCGGCACGGCTCGGTCACGCTGCTCGGCTCCGCCTACGCCAACAACCGCAACGGCGCCGACGGCACGCTCGACATCACCGGTCCGATCGGCGATGGCGGTCTTGCCTATCGCTTCATCGGCTACGGCGTCAGCGAAGACTATTGGCGCAATTTCGGCCGCCACAGGGAAATGCTGGTGAACCCGTCGCTGGCCTGGTACGGCGAGACCACGACGGTTCAGCTGACCTATGAGCATCGCGAATTCATCTATCCGTTCGACCGCGGCACGGCCTTCGTCAACGGCGCTCCACTGGCGATTCCGAAGACGCGCCGGCTCGACGAGCCCTTCAACAACATGTGGGGCACCTCCGACCTGATACAGGGCTCGGTCGAGCAGAAGCTCGACGACAATTGGAAGGTCACGGCAGCCTACAGCTACAACACCGAGACCTACAGCGCCAATCAGCTTCGCATCACCAACGTCAACGCCAAAACCGGCGTCGAGACCCGCAGCAACGACGGCACCCGGAACTCGTTGAGCAACGTCAGTTACGGCACCTCCTATCTGCAGGGTGACGTCTGGGTGGGCGGCTTCCGCAACGAGATTCTGTTCGGCGGCGAGGCGCTGTATCGCACCATCGATCGCCACGACCTGATCCGCCAGGCGACCCCGAGCTTCAATTTCTACAACCCGGTCTACGGCTTGATCACACCCGGCACGACCGTTTCGGGGGTCGACAGCGAGCAGACCGACAAGCTCGGCACCCGCAGCTTTTTCGCCCAAGACACATTCCACGTGACTAACTGGCTGTCCGTGGTCGGCGGGGTGCGTTGGATGGAATACGAGCAGCTCGCCGGAAAGGGCCGGCCGAACTTCATCACGAACACGAATCTGGCGGGCGACAAGGTGCTGCCGCTCGGCGGCATCATCTTCAAGCTGAACGACCAGCTCTCGTATTACGTCAGCTACACGCAGTCGCTGAAGCCGACCTCGACCATCGCGCTCTTCACCGGTGCTCCCATCGGCTTCGTCGTCGACTCTACCATTGCGCCCGAAGAGGGCACCCAATGGGAGACCGGTGTCAAATTCGACGTCAACAAGCGGCTGTCCGGCACTTTGGCGATCTACGACATCGAGAAGAAGAACGTGCTGGTCTCCGATCCTTTTACTAGCGGTACGGTCTTGGTACGAACGTCCGCGAAGGCACGGTCGCGCGGCGTCGAGTTGGACGTGACCGGCAGGCTGACCGATCAATGGAGCATGATCGGAAGTTATGGCTATACCGACGCGCGCCTGATCAACGATCCTGTCGTCGGCAATGCCAAGCTCCTGAACGCCGCGATGAACACGGCCTCGCTCTATCTCGTCTACGATTTCGGCGAGCGGTTGCCCGGACGTCTGCGGCTCGGCGGCGGTGCACGCTATGTCGGTGACCGGCCGGGTGACTCCGCCAACCAGTTCTTCCTGCCGGCCTATACCGTCGCGGACATCTTTGCGACCTACGACACGAAGATCGACAACCTGCCGGTGACCTATCAGTTCAACGTCAAGAACCTGTTCGACAAGCTCTACTATACGTCCAGCACCGGGAACGCTTTGAACGTCGCCATCGGCGATGCCCGGCGCTTCTCGCTGTCGGCGACGGTGAAGTTCTAGCCATGGCAGCGCGGCTGGGCCACACCATCAAGGCTGCCCTGCTCCAGGTCCATTCCATTGCGGGCCTGGCGCTCGCGCTGGTGCTTGCCGTGATCGCGCTGACCGGCGCGGTCATGAGCTTTGAGGACGAGATCGTCGACCATCTCAACGACGGCATCATGCATGTCGCACCGCGCCAGGCGCCTGCGTTGATGCCGGACGAACTGGTTGCCCGGCTGAAGGCAGGACAGGATCTCGGCAAGGTCTCGGCGGTGACGCTGTCCAGCGATCCGGCCGCGACGGTGCGTGTTCGCTTCGCGCGCGACGAGCAGGGCACGCGGCCGACGTCGCTCTATGTTGACCCCTATGACGCGCGCGTGTTGGGGGCACCGCGTGGCGAAGAATTCTTTGCGACCGTGCGCAGGCTGCATCGCTGGCTGCTGATCCCCGGCGACGCCAAGGGATGGGGGCGGCAGATCACGGGCTTTGTCGCGCTCGGTCTGATCGTCATGCTGGTGTCAGGCCTCCTGCTGCGCTGGCCGCGCCGCGCACGCAGCGTGAAGATGTGGCTCAAGCCCAATCTCGGCCTCAGCGGGCGCGGGCTGCATCGCTCGCTGCATGCGGTCATCGGCACCTGGGTTCTTCCGGTCTATCTGGTGATGACGCTCACGGGCCTGTGGTACGCGTTCGACTGGTACAAGGACGGCGTCGTCTGGCTGCTGTCGCGCCCTGAGGTCAGTGCTGCGAAGATGCAGCCTAAGATGCCCGCAAAGGCTTCGCGCGCGGCCGGCCATCCCGAGCAAGCCCAGCCGATCGGATTCGATCAGGCATGGACGACGTTCCAACGCGAGGAGGGCGGCCGCTTCTCCAGGGCCTTGCTGACGCTGCCGGCCGGCCCTGGGACGGTGATACGGATCCGGTCGTGGGCGAAGGACATGACGCTCGAGGCCGCGCGCGACGAGTTTCGTATCGACGCCGTAACCGGTCAGTTGGTTTCCGCGGAGCGCTATGTCGACAAGACGTTCGGCGAGAAGACAATCGCGGCCATCTACGACATCCATCGCGGCGCGATCCTGGGGTGGCCGGGCAAGCTCGTGTTCATGATTGCCGCGGGCTTGATGCCGCTGTTCCTGGTCACCGGCATTTTGCTTTACCTGTCGCGCCGCAAGCTGCGGCGGCCCGCGCAACCGCCGATCGGGCAACTCGTTCCCGGCGAGTGAGCCGTCGCGAAGGCTAGCCAACACGCTTGCAATCGTTCAAAAGCCCATGGCTCGTCCTCCTCAGGGTTCACGCCATGAAGCTTCTCACCGTCACCCCCGCCGATATCCGCAGTGCGCTGCTCCTGCGCGAGGAGATCGCGCTGCTCGATCTCAGATATGAGGCCGCCTTTGCCACCGGCCATCCGCTGTTCGCCGCCAACATGGCCGCGGACCGGATCGCGATCGAGGCCGAGGTGCGGCTGCCGCGCAAGGACGTGGCGATCGTGCTCTATGATGGCGGCGAAGGACTGGTCGCGACCGGCGGCGAACGCCTTGCCGCGCTCGGCTACACCAATATCAGTGCGCTCGAGGGCGGGCTGAAGGCCTGGCGCGATGCGGGCTATCAAATGTTCGAGGACGTCAATTCCTATTCGAAAGCGTTCGGCGAGCTGGTCGAGGCGCGCCGCCATACGCCCTCGTTCAGCGCCGACGAAGTGGCAAAGCTCATTGCGGAGAAGGCCAACATCGCCATCCTCGACGTCCGCGGTTTCGACGAATATGCGACCATGAACATTCCGGGCTCGGTCAGCGTGCCCGGCGCGGAGCTGGTGCTGCGGGCAGGCCAGGCCGCGCCCGATCCTGACACCACCATCATCGTCAATTGCGCCGGCCGCACCCGCTCGATCATCGGCACGCAGTCGCTGATCAATGCCGGCGTGCCGAACAACGTGCGCGCGCTGCGCAACGGCACGATCGGCTGGACGCTGGCGCGGCACGCGCTCAATCACGGTGCCGACAGGCGCGGCGCGATCGGATCGTTCGAGGGCGGCCCGGCCAATGCCCGTGACGTCGCCTATCGCGCCGGTGTCCGCCACGTCGGCGCGCGCGAGATGACGGCGCTTGTCGCGCAGATTGATCGCACGCTCTACCGTTTCGACGTCCGCGACGCCGAGGAATATGCGGCCGGCCATCTCCCGGGCTTTCGTCACTATCCGGGTGGCCAACTGGTGCAGGAGACCGACATGGCGGCGCCGGTGCGCGGCGCGCGCATTGTCCTGACCGACGACAAGGGCGTGCGCGCCGACATGACGGCGTCCTGGCTCGCACAGATGGGCTGGGAGGTCTATGTGCGCGAGGGCGGCTATGACGGCGCGCTGGAAGTCGCCCCGCCGCTGGTGCTGCCGAAGCCCGATCCGGCCCACCGCTACCGCCGCCCCTATGAGGGCACCGACGTCGCGCAAGCCGCGATGCAGGCCTATCTCGACTGGGAATACGGCCTCGTCGAGCAACTCCGGCTCGACGGGACGCACGGGTTTTATGTGATTTGATTCTGAGTACCGTCACCGTGAGGTGGCCGCTTCTTAGCGGCCCTCGAAGGGCGGTGGCCCGGCTGCATCGGGGCCGTTCATCCTTCGAGGCTCCCGGCGCGATGCTGGGCATCGCGCCACTCGCACCTCAGGATGACTGTGCGGCTATTGTGCGTGCGGGAATGACGGAGCTGGTGGGATGCCAAGCACACCCGTCGCCCCCGCCATCTTCTCCCCGTATCCGACCCCTATTGTGCTGTGCACCGTCTGCGGTCTATGAGCTGCGGCAAAGCCGCCATTTCAGGAGATACTATGCCAGCCCCAGGCCAAAGCCCTGAGCGGAGCGCGAAGGCGCTGCTGCTCGAAGGCGTCAATGACAGCGCTGTGGACCTGTTCAGGAGCGCGGGTTTCACCAATGTCGAGCGGCTCACCAAGGCGCTGGACGGCGAGGATCTGCGCCGGGCGCTCAAGGGCGTCTCGCTGCTCGGCATCCGCTCGCGCACCCAGATCACCGACGACGTGCTCGCCGCTGCCGATGAGCTGCTTGCGGTCGGTTGTTTCAGCGTCGGCACCAACCAGGTCGATCTGCTGGCGGCGCGCAAGCGCGGTATTCCCGTATTCAACGCGCCGTTCTCCAACACGCGCAGCGTTGCCGAGCTCGTGATCGGCGAGATCGTGATGCTGCTGCGGCAGATCTTTCCGCGCTCGGTCTCGGCTCATGAGGGCGGCTGGGACAAGTCGGCGGCCGGCAGCCGCGAGGTGCGCGGCCGCACCCTCGGCATCGTCGGCTACGGCAATATCGGCTCGCAGCTCTCGACGCTCGCCGAAGCCATGGGCATGCGCGTGATCTTCTACGACCGCACCGACAAGCTCCGCCACGGCAACACCGAGCCGGTCGAGAAGCTCGAAGAGCTGCTGGCGCAGAGCGACGTCGTCAGCCTGCACGTGCCGGAAACGCCGGAGACATCAGGCATGATCGGCGAAAAGGAGCTGCGGGCGATGAAGCCTGGCTCGTTCCTGATCAACAACAGCCGCGGCACCGTGGTCGATCTCGATGCGCTGGCGCGCGCCTTGGGCGACGGCCACATCGCCGGCGCCGCCATCGACGTGTTTCCGGTCGAGCCGTCCTCGAATTCCGAGCGATTCAAGAGCCCGGTGCAGGGCCTCAACAACGTCATCCTCACGCCGCATGTCGGAGGCTCGACCGAGGAGGCACAGGAGCGCATCGGCGGCGAGGTCGCACGCAAGCTGGTCGACTATTTCATCACGGGCTCGACCATGGGCGCGGTGAATTTCCCGGAAGTGCAGCTGCATCTGCGTCCCTCCGGCGCGCGCTTCAGCCACGTCCATCGCAACGTGCCGGGCATGCTGCGGCGGCTGAACGAGGTCTTCCTGCAGCGCGACATCAACATCGCCGCGCAATATCTGGAGACCGCTGGCGATCTCGGCTACGTCGTGCTCGATGCCGATCTCGGCGGCCAGGATTCGGGCGAGCTGCTGCAGCAGATCCGCGCCCTCGACGGCACGGTCGGCGCAAGGCTGGTATTCGAGCACTAAAGCGTTTTCGAGCGAAGTGGATACCGGTTCGCGTCAAGAAAACGCGTCAATGCCAGAAGCTAGAGCTATTTCCGCTCCGATCGCATCGGAACGGAATGGCTCTAGAGCTCCACGTTCCGGTTGCATCTTGTGGCGACTGCTCTCACACTGCGGTCGAATTCGACGTGGTCGAAAATCGCGTCGCATTTGAGCTTCAGTTGCGTGAGTGTCCGCCATGGAACGCGACGCCGTACTGATTGATCTCGCGCTGCAGGGCGGCGGTTCGCACGGCGCCTTCTCCTGGGGCGTGCTCGACCGCCTCCTGGAAGAGAAATGGCTGGAGATCGCCGCAATCTCCGGAACCTCCGCAGGCGCGATGAATGCGGCGGTGCTGGCGGACGGCTGGACGGCCGGCGGCGCGGAGGGCGCGCGTGAGGCGCTCGACCAATACTGGCGCCGTGTCTCGAAGGCCGCGGCCCTCAGCCCGCTGCAACGCTCGCCGCTCGACCGCTTGATGGGGCGCTGGACCCTCGATACGTCGCCCTTCTACATCCTCACCGACCTGATGTCGCGTGTGCTGTCGCCCTACGATCTCAATCCGACCGGCTACAATCCGCTGCGCGCGGTGCTGGCCGAGAGCATCGATTTCGAACGCCTCGTGCGCTCGCCGATCCAGCTGTTCATCACCGCGACGCGGGTGCGCACCGGGCGCGGCCGGATCTTCCGCAACGCGGAGATCACGGCGGATGTGCTGCTGGCATCGGCCTGCCTGCCGACCATGTTCCGCGCCATCGAGATCGACGGCGAGCCCTATTGGGACGGCGGTTTTGCCGGCAACCCGACGATCACGCCGCTGGTTCGCGAAAGCGACGCGCACGATACCATTCTCGTCCAGATCAATCCGACCGAGCGGCTGGAGGAACCGCGGACGGCTGCGGAGATCCTCAACCGGCTCAACGAAATCTCGTTCAACTCGCCGCTGATGAAGGAGCTGCGCATGATCGCGCTGCTGCGCCAGGCGGCGGATCCCGGCAGCGGCGAGGGCGCGCGCTGGGCGAAGATGCGGACGCACCGGATCAAGAGCGACATGCTGGCGAAGTTCGGCGCCTCGTCAAAGCTCAACGCGGAATGGGAATTCGTCTCGATGCTGCGCGCCGAAGGGCGTATGGCCGCAGACGCTTTTCTCGGCGAGCATGGTGCCGACATCGGGCGGCGATCGACCGCCGATCTCGACGTCCTCCTGACGGAGTGCTGAGGCATGGGTCTCCTCGGCCTCCTCGTCGGGCTCGGCCTGCTCGTCCTGTTTGCCTTCCGCGGCTGGAGCGTGCTTCTGCTCGCGCCGTTCGCGGCCCTCGTTGCCGCGCTGTTCGGCGGTGAGCCGCTGCTCGCGAACCTGACCCAGGTGTTCATGGTGAACGCAGCGGGATTCCTGGCGCAGTTCTTCCCGATCTTTCTGCTTGGCGCCGTGTTCGGCAAGCTGATGGACGACAGCGGCGCGGTGACCTCGGTCGCAGGCTTCATGGCGGAGCGTCTCGGCGAGCGGCGCGTGATCCTGGCGGTCGTGCTCGCCGGCGCACTGGTCACCTATGGCGGCGTCAGCCTGTTCGTCGCGTTCTTTGTCATCGTTCCCATGGCCCGTTCGCTGTTTCGCGCGGCTTCGATCCCGCGCCGCCTGATCCCGGCCGCGATCGTGCTGGGAACGTCGACCTTCACGATGTCGGCCCTGCCGGGCACGCCGTCGATCCAGAATGCGATCCCGATGCCGTTCTTCGGCACGACGCCGTTTGCCGCGCCGGGCTTCGGCATCATCGCCTCGCTCATCATGCTCGGCACGGGATTGTGGTGGCTGCACCGTGCTGAAGCTGCGGCGCGCCGTGCCGGGGAGGGTTATGGCGACGATGCCGACGGTGCGATCGAGCAGGCCGCCGCCGACGAGCTCGTGCGCGAACGCGCGACGACCGCCCGCGAGTTCGATCCGGCGGAGCTGCAGCACGGTCATCGCAGCGACCGGCCTTCGCCCGTGCTGAACGCCATCGCGCCGCTGGTCGTCGTCGTCACCGTGAATCTGGTGATGTCGCTCGTGGTGCTGCCGCGGCTCGATGTCAGCTATCTCGCCGAGCAACGCTTTGGCGACACGACGCTCGCAGCCGTCGCGGGCGTGTGGTCGGTCGCGGTCGCGCTGGCGGCAGCCATCGTCGCGACCATCGCGCTGAACTGGGCGCGCTTGCCGGCGCTGCGCCGGACCATGGATGCCGGGGCCAATGCATCTGTCCTGCCGGCGTTCAGCGTCGCCAGCCTCGTCGGATTCGGCGCCGTCGTCGCCGCGCTGCCGGCGTTCACGATCGTGCGCGACTGGGTGCTCGCGATCCAGGGCGGACCGCTAGTCTCGCTCGCCGTCGCGACCAATACCCTGGCCGCGCTGACCGGGTCGGCGTCAGGCGGTCTGACCATCGCCCTCGAGGCTCTCGGTCCGACCTATGTCGAACTTGCCGGGCGGACCGGCATCGACCTTGCGCTGATGCATCGCGTGGCGGTGATCGGCGCGGGTACGCTGGACATCCTGCCGCACAATGGCGCGGTGGTCAGCCTGCTCGCGATCTGCGGCCTCACCCATCGCGACAGCTATTTCGACATCGTCATGGTCGGCATCGTGACGTCGCTCCTGGCGCTGGTGGCGGTGATCGCCCTGGGCAGCGCACTGGGCTCGTTCTGACGGAAAGCCGGCCTCAGTGATTGACGAACGGGCGAAGGTTGCATTGAATGCGGCCAACTTTCGAACGCAACAGAACAAGCCGGGTGGAAACGATGACGCGATACAGAGCGAAGCTGTGTGCATGGCTCGTGGGCACGGCGGCCGCAATGAGCGCGAGCAGCGCATCGGCGGTGACGCTGGCGGAGGATGCCGAAACGGTCTGCAAGGGGCTGGTCGGCGGCACCGATGCCGTGAAGATCGATGCCACGACGTTTCAGTCGCCATCGCAACTCGCTGTTGCCGAGCGCGGCCCGACGCCGTCGGGGCGCATCACCCCCGCCAATCCGGGCTTCTGCAAGGTGCTCGGCCATATCGACCCCGTCGATCCCAAGGCGCCGCCGATCAAATTCCAGGTCAACCTGCCCGTCGAGTGGAACGGCCGCTCGGTACAATATGGCGGCGGCGGCTTCAACGGCGTGCTGATCACCGGCCTTGCGCTGCCGCCGGCCTATCCCTTCGACAAGCCGTCGCCGCTCGCGCGCGGTTTTGTGACCTACGGCACCGACTCAGGTCACGAGACAAAGCCGGGCGAGCTGCCGCAGGTGTTCGCGTTGAATGAAGAAGCCTTCGAGAATTTCGCCCACCGCGCCTACAAGAAGGTGCGCGACGCGGCCGTGACGCTGATGGAGCGCGCCTACGGCAAGAAGCCCGAGAAGATGTATTTCATGGGCTCGTCCGAAGGCGGCCGCGAAGGCCTGACCATGGCGCAGCGTTACCCCGACGATTTCGACGGCATCTTCGCCCGCGTGCCCGTCATCAACTGGGTCGGCCTGCAGCATGCCGGCATGCGGTCGGGACTTGCAACCATGGGCGAGGGCTGGATCAACCCGGCGCAGGTCAAGCTCGTCGGCGAGGCCGTGCGTGCGGCGTGTGACAAGGCTGACGGCTCCGACGACGCGCTGGTGCAGGATCCCGTCACCTGCAAGGCAGTGTTCAAAGTCGAGACGCTGCGCTGCGGGGCCGGCAAGAGTGGCGATCAGTGCCTGACCGATCCCCAGATCAAGGCGATCAACACGCTGCATGCGACCTACAAATTTCCGTTCGTGCTCGCCAACGGCCTCGACGACTATCCGGGCTGGGGCGTGTCGGGCGAGGACACGCCGGCGGCCGGTCCGACCGGCGGCTGGGTGTCGTGGTGGCTCGGCACCGCGCCGCCGGCGCAGCCGCCCGCGCCCAACAACGGCATCGCCTGGATCTATGGCGCCGGCGGCATTCAATATGTGTTCGCGCGCGATCCCAAGCTCGACGTCACCACCTACAAACCCGAGGACCACAAGGCGCGGCTGCTCGAGGTCTCCAACCTGATGGATTCGACGAATCCCGATCTCAGCCGCTTTCGCGAGCGCAAGGGCAAGCTGATCATCCTCGAGCACATGGCTGACTATGCGCAAAGCCCCTATGCCGGCATCCGCTATTTCGAGAGCGTCGAGCGCTTGATGGGGACGGCGACGGCGGCGCAGTTCGCGCGGCTCTACACCGCGCCCGGTGTCGATCATGTCGGCTCCGGGGCGCCCGCCAATGTCGACATGCTCAGCGTGCTGGTCGACTGGGTCGAGAAAGACCAGGCGCCCGGCGACCTCGAGGTCACCGAGCAGAAGGTCGAAGCGCCCGCGTTCCCTGTCGTCCGCGCGCTGCCACTGTGCCGCTGGCCGGCCTGGCCGCACTACAAGGCGGGGTCGGTGACGGAGGCGTCGAGCTATTTCTGCGCGCAGTAGCCCTTCACCTCTCCTCGCTTGCGGCGAGAGGGAGAAACGCACCGCTCATCCTGCCGCCATCGCCTGCGCACCGCCGAGCAGTCGCGCATTAAGCCGGCCGCCAGCGAACAGCATGTCATCGAGGGCTTCGTCGATATCCGCGGAAATGACGGAGTTGCCGCCATCGCGTGCGAGACTTGCTTGTGCCAGCCGCCGCATCAATTCCTTGATGAATGCACAACTTGTGCCCTCGCTGCGTCGGGCGGCTTCGGCGACAACAGCGTCGTCGAGTGGCAGTCCCCGGCCATAGAGCCGGACCAGTTTGTTGCGGCCGGTCTCGTCGGGAAGCGGCACTTCGATGGCCTGATCTATGCGACCGGGGCGGCCCGCTAGGGCGCCTTCGAGTTGCTGAGGCCGATTTGTTGTCAGCACGAACAGGATGTCCGCGTCCTGCTTCAAGCCATCCATCTCGTTAAGTAATCGGTTGAGCAGCGGTTCTTCGCAGCCGCTCATGTTCTCGCGCTGCCGCGCGATGAGATCGACGTCTTCGATCACAACCATGGCCGGTTGCAGGAGGCGAGCGAGATTCATATAGGCGCCGAGCAGGCCGATTTGCTCCGCTGTGATGATCAGCGTCGTATGACCGGGCAGATGGGCCGCGAGATAGCGGATGGTGTGAGTCTTGCCCGTGCCGGGTGGGCCGTAGAGTAAGATACCCTTCCGGGTCGACTGTCCGAGGCGGCGCAGCACATCTCGCGTGCCCACGAAGTTCAGGACGTTGCGATCAAGTAGCCGTAACGTCTGTTCAGGCAGGATCACTTCGTCACGACTGACGGAAGGAAGCCGGTGCACCGTGATCCCGCGCGAGCGCCCACGGTAGTCGGAATCGGCATCGAGAGAGAGAATCTTGCCGCGGTAGGTGCGCGCGGCCTGAACGGCGTCCTCCAGCGCGCTGAAGCACTGCTGGACAAGCGCTGAGCCTGCGGCCCCGGCCGGCGCCATGATTTCGATCCGCACGCCGATCTCGCGGCTGTATTCACGATGAATGGCCAGAAGCACCGCGTAGCGGAGACCGGCGGTTGCGCAAAGCCAAAGACCATTGTCGAGGCACTTGGCTGGTGTCGGTTCGCCGATATCGACGTCGTTGTACTGAAGCGGTGCGATCGTCGCCGCGAAGCGGTCGTTCTGCATCAATCTCGACATGGATAGCGTCTCGTAGCGGCGGTCCTCGGCGATACCGAATAGCCGGACCGGAGACGCAAATAATCGGTCGATGGCGGCCTGGACGTCTGCCCGCATGTGGCCAGGAAATTGGCGTACCGTGGTCACCAGCTGACTTCGCGGCACATCGGCGAAGTGCCAATTCAAGACACCGAACGTGTAATTGAACTCCTCCGAGGGGAGGTCCTGCGATGCGCTTGCTGCTGCGAGTACGCAATCGGCGCACAGCCACACTGTGCGGTCCACCAATTGTGCTTCCGACTGCGCGGTCGGTCGGCCGCAAAGCTCGCAGCAGGACTTCGCCGTTTCGCTTGTGATCAGGAGTGGGTGGCCGGCGGCAGCGACACGACGCCGTGCAGATTCCAGCAGGGCGCCTGCGACCGGTGGTGGGTAGGGACCGCAGGCTGCCGCGCCATGCCTCCCCATGTCGGCAATCACGGAGGCGGCTTCACTTTCCGACTTGCCGAAGACGCGACGCAACAGGTCAACGATGAATTCACGCGGAGTATCTTCGTCGCCATGCAGCACGAGCTGAGCCGGCAGGTCCGCGACCTGGGTATCGCCCATGAAGTGTCCCTTCGAGCAACCTATAATTGATCGGAACAAATAGGGAACAAAAAAGGACGCGGCCGTCAAGCGTGACGGCCGCGTCGATTTGGTCGTTCGTTCTCGAAGCTCTAATGCGCGCCGCCTCCACCCGCCGCCTTCACCCGTCGCGTCAGCAGCACCGCGATTGCGGCGAGGACCAGCACCACGCCGATCACGGCAAAGGTGTCGGAATAGCCCATCACCAGCGCCTGGCGCTTCACGGTCTTGCCGAGCGCGATGATGGCCTGCTCGCGCGCGGCGTTGGGGTCGGGGACGCCGTGCGCGATGAAGTAATTGGTCATCTGCGCGATGCGATCACGGACTTCCTCGCGGCCGAGCGTGATCGAATGGCCGATGATGTTGGAGTGGAACTGCTCGCGCTTGGTGACGATGGTGGCGAGCACCGCGGTGCCGATGGCGCCGCCGAGGTTGCGCATCATGTTGGAGATGCCGGAGGCAGCGGCCGCATCCTGCGGCGCGACGCTGCCGAGGCTGAGCGCCGAGAGCGGCGCGAGCGTCAGCGCCTGGCCGACCGCGCGTACGATGTTGGGCACCAGGAACTGGTCGCCGGAATAGTCGAGCGACATCTGGATGTTCATGAAGGAGCTCGCGGCGAACAGCAGCAGGCCGACGGTCGCGACATAGCGGCCGTCGAAGCGCTGCATCAGCTTCGGAACCAGCGGAATCAGCAGGAGCTGCGGCAGGCCGGTCCAGGCCAGCACGTTGCCGATCTGCTCGGCATTGTAGCCCTGCACCTGGCCGAGATAGGCGGGCAGCAGATAGACCGAGCCGAACAGCGCGAAGCCGAGGAACACGGCGGCAATCGTGCCGATGCCGAAATTCCACTGCGTCAACAGGCGCAGGCGCAGCAGCGGCTTCTCCACCATCAGCTCGTTGGCGATGAACAGCGACAGGCTGATCGCGGCGATGATGGCGAGCCGCACGATGAACGGCGAGCCGAACCAGTCGTCCTTGTTGCCTTCTTCCAGCACGGCTTGCAGCGAAGCGAGGCCGATCGCCATGGTCGCGATGCCGAACCAGTCGCCTTCACGCAGCAGACCGAGATTTATCGGCTGGCGCTCCAGGGTGAAGAAGAGGATGGTCACCATGATGGCGGTGGGCAACACGTTGACATAGAAGATGGTCTGCCAGCCGTAGTTCTCGGTGAGATAGCCGCCGATGGTCGGGCCGATCGCCGGGGCAAAGGTCACCGCGAGCGAGAACATGGCAAGGCCGATCGGCTGCTGGCCCTTCGGCAACTTGGTGAAGACCAGCGTGAACGCCATCGGGATCAGCACGCCGCCGAAGAAGCCCTGAAGACCGCGCATCGCGATCATCGAGGGCAGATCGTGGGTGAAGGCACAGGCGACCGAGAACGCTGCGAACAGGCTCGCGAAGCTCAGGATGATGTTGCGGAACGAGAACACCCGCGACAGATAGTCGGTCAACGGAATGACGATGATCTCGCCGATCAGATAGGACGTCGAGATCCAGGATCCGTTGTCGGCGCCGGTGCCGATGCCGCCCTCGATGTTGAGCAGCGAGGCGTTGGTGATCTGGATGTTCAGGATCGCCATGAAGGCGCCGATCATCGCCGCGAACACGGCGATCCAGATCGTGGCGCTGGCCCGATTGGGGTCGGCAGCGACGCGCTCAGGCGTCGCGGCCGGAATTGCTTGTGCTGGCGTCGATATTGAGAGGCTGTTTGACATGGCACGACCCTCCGGAAACAGGTTTTGCTTTGGGCGTCGCTGCCGCCTGGGCGGTCGGCGCTGAGCGCGTTGCGATCGTCGGGATCACGGACATGCCGGGCCGCAGCGCGATCGCGGGCGCGGTCTCGGTGTCCAGCGCGATCTTCACGGGAATGCGCTGCACGATCTTGGTGAAATTGCCGGTGGCGTTGTCGGGCGGCAGCAGCGCGAATTCCTGGCCGCTGGCCGGCGCGATGGAATCGACGTGGCCGTGCACGAGCTGGCCCGGGAACGTGTCGACCTCGATCTCGACGCTCTGTCCGGCGCGGACATGGGTGAGCTGGGTCTCCTTGAAATTGGCGACCACATAGGCGCCCGTGGCCGGCACGATCGACATCAGCTGCGTGCCCGCCTGCACATACTGGCCGACGCGCAAGGTGCGGTTGCCGACGACGCCGTCGATCGGTGAGACAATCGTGGTGTAACCGAGATTGAGCTCCGCCTGTTGCTGGACCGCGACTGCGCGCGCGGCGGCGGCCTTGGCCTGCACGATCTCGGCCTTGAGGAGATCGACCTGCTTCTGTGCGGAGACGAGGTTGGCGTTGTCGCGCGCGATCGCGGCGTCCGCACCGGCATCGCGCGCCTGCGCCTGCTGCGCATTCTGCACGCTGCCATAGCCGGTCCTGGCAAGATCCGTGTAGCGCTTGTTCTCCTGCTGGGCGAAGGTCTTCGCGGCGGTGTCGACATCGATGGTCGCCTTCGCGGCCGCGATCACCGCTTCCTGAACCTCGAGCTGGGCCTCCTTGCTGACGACCGTGGCGTTCGCCGCCTGCACGTCAGCCTTGGCCTGATCGAGCGCGACGCGGAAGTCGCGGTCGTCGATCCGGGCCAGCACCTGGCCGGCCTTCACATGCTCGTTATCGCCGACCAGAACGCGGTCGAGATAGCCGCTGACCTTCGGCGCGATGGTGGTGTTGTCGGCCTTCACATAGGCGTCATCGGTGGAGACGAGGTATTGGCCGACGGTCCAGTAATCGTAGCCGTACCAGCCCGCGCCGGCGAGGGCGGCAGCGGCCACGCCTGCCAGCAACAGCTTGCGAAGGTTCAGCTTTCGGCGCGGGGCGGGGACCGGCGCTGGGGGCAGAATGCCTTCGGGCGGGCTGGTCGGCACCACGATGGTTTCACTCTTGGACGGGTTGGTGTGCACGGTCATGGCCGGCTCCCTGAATTAGGAAACTTGACGATTTCCAAAATAGGACTAGCTTGGGGAGAGTCAATGGAATGACAGGCATCATCTAAAAACATGGCTCAGGCAAAACCGTCATCAGAAGGCCGCCCGCGCGGGCGGCCGCCGGTACGCAGCGACGACGAGACGAAGCGGATCGTCATCGAGGCGGCACGGCACGCCTTCGCCGTCGATGGCTACGCAGCAACCAGCACCGAAGAGCTGGCGCGCGGCGCCGGCATCTCCACCAAGACTCTCTATCGGCTGTTTCCGGGCAAGGCCGCGCTGTTCGAGGCGATGTGCGCGGACCGGCTCGACCGGTTGCTGTCCGACGTCAATCTTCAGGCCAACAACCAGGCCGATATCGAAACCAGCCTGGCTGCCGTGCTTGTCGCCTGTGCCGATCTCGCGCTCGATCCAGAGGTCGTGGCGCTGCAGCGTATGGTGCTGCAACAGTCAGCCACGTTTCCCGACCTTGCCGCGAATTTCTACAGGGACGGCATCTCCCGTACCGCGGCGGCGCTTGCGGGCTGGCTTCGCGATCAGGTCAAGAAGAAGCGGATCGTGCTCGATAACGTCGATGAAGCCGCCGGGATGATGATCGGCATGATGGTCTCAGCGCCGCAGCGCGCGGCGATCTACGCCAGCCTTGCATTGCCCTCGCGCAAGGAGATCGAGAGGCGGGCGCAGACATGCGCCGCAATTCTGCTCGACGGCTGTCGCGGGCCGTCGGGCAGTTAGCTCCGGCAGGTTTTGACAATCGGCCGCAGCTCGACTATATGTTTCGCATGCGAAATAAATCGCCAGAGGCGAGGCATCACCGGCTGATCTACCTGCTCAACGTCGCACAGCGGCGTTTGCAGCGCTGGATGGCGGCGCAACCTCAGAATGAGGTCACGCCGGCGCAGGCCGGGCTGCTGTTCATTCTCGGCAAGCAGGATGGTATCCTCATGGGCGAGGCCAGCGCGGCGCTCGACATGGGACCGGCCGGCATTTCCGGGCTGGTCGATCGCAGCGCTGCGGCGAGGCTGGTCGAGCGCCGGGCCGATCGCGAGGACGGACGCGCCTTTCGCGTGTGGCTGACGCCGAAGGGGCGCACCGCGTTGGCGCAGGCGAAGACCGACGCGGCCAGGATCAACGCGGCGCTGACGGACGGATTTACAGCCGCGGAGATCGACATCGTCGCGCGCTGGCTGACGAGCGTCCAGGACAAGTTTCCAAGAGACCCCGAAGATTAAGGAGAGAGCAATGACCGAGCACGTCCGCCTCGAGAACAACAACGGAATTCTTACCCTCACCCTGGCGCGGCCCGACAAGAAGAACGCGCTGACCGATGCGATGTACGGCAAGCTCGCCGACACCATCGAATCCGCCGAATTCGATCCGTCTGCCCGCGTGATCCTGATCCGCGGCGAGGGCGACATGTTCACCGCCGGCAACGATGTCGGCGAGTTCGCGGCCGTCGCATCCGGCAAGTCGGAAGGTAGCCGCAACGTCGTCCGCTTCATCCAGTCGCTGGCGCGCTGCACCCGGCCGCTGGTCGCGGCCGTGCAGGGCCGCGCCGTCGGCGTCGGCACCACGATGCTGCTGCATTGCGACCTCGTCGTGCTCGCCGATAACGCGCAATTGTCGACGCCCTTCGTCAGCCTCGCCCTGGTGCCCGAAGCCGCATCCAGCCTCTTGATGCCGGCGCGCATCGGCTATGCCCGCGCTTATGAGATGTTCGCGCTCGGCGAGACCGTGCCGGCCAAGGCCGCGCTGGAATGGGGTCTCGCCAACCGCGTCGTCCCGCTCGACAGGCTCGACGCCGAGGCGCTTGCACTCGCACAGCGGCTCGCCCGCCAGCCGGCCGGCGCGCTCACCGCCACCAAGAAGCTGATGCGCAACGGCGAGGCGCTGGTCGCGCAGATGCAGGCGGAAGGCGAGCAGTTCGCGCAGCGCCTGCGCACGGCCGAGGCACGTGAAGCTTTCACGGCGTTCGCCGAGCGCCGCCCGCCGGATTTCACGAAGGTTGCGTAATGGAACCTGGCCGCGTGGAAGCGCGGCAGGCCGGAAAGCCGGTGTTTGACTACAACCTTAACGAAACATTGGCATGTCGCGATGCAAGGTGGCCGCTATTGACGAATAGGCCCCCTGCTCATGGCAATTCTTAAGAAATCGGTAAGCACGCTGCTTCTGGTGCTGATGGCGCTCCTGGCGGCCGGTGCGCTGACCAGCACCGCGATCCAGATGGTCGGCGCCTTCGGTCGCTATAGCGAGAGCCTGGAAACGGCCCGCCTCGCCGCCGCGGACAAGGCGATCTTCCATGGCGTCCTCGCGCTCCGCAACAACCGCGGCGACGCCCAGAGTGCCATCCTTGGCGAGGACGATCCCAAGGCAAAGCTCGCCGAAGCCGAGAAAGCCGAGCAGGCCGGCTATGACGGCATCATCGCCGCGCTCGCGACCGTCGATTTCGCGCGCCGCGATGAGCTCGCCGGCACGCTGAAGCAGCGCTGGAACGACGCCGCGCCGCAGTTCCAGCTGTTCTACGACGAAGCCAGGCGTCCGCGCGCCGAGCGCAAGATCGAGCGGACCAATTCCTGGTACGATGCCGTCACCAAGGTCATCGACACCGCGAACCTCGCCTCCACCGCGGTGTCGAACCGCGCCTGGATGAACGATCCCTACATCGCCCGCATGATCCAGGTCCGCCGCTTCGCCTGGCAGGTGCGCGACCGCTATGGCATCCATTGCTCGTCGCTTCGCTCGAACGTCAACAGCAGCAAGCCGCTCGACGACGCCCAGAAGCGGTCGGTGGCGCAGTGGGATGGCACCATCACGTCCGGCTGGGCAGGCATGGCGGAGCTACTGGCTGCGCCCGATGTGACGGCTGAGCTGGTGACGGCTGCGTCGGACGCGAAGGCCAAGACCGACGGCGTCCTCAAGCAGATCAACGACCTCACCAGGAATTTCGACGGCAGCGGCAAGCCCGCGATGTCCGCCTCGGAATGGAATGTGCTGTGCCAATCCCCGTTCGCGCCCATCGTCGCCATCGCGAACAAGGCCCTCGACCAGTCGATCGCGCGCGCGGAGAGGATCCAGGCCAAGGCCCTCACCAATCTCGTGGTGCAATCGCTCGCGTTCCTGCTGGCGCTCGCCGTGACCCTGGCCGGCGTCTATGTGGTGCGCAGCCGCCTGATGCGGCCGGTGCGCGCCATTCTTGACGCCATCGCGCGGATCGGCGCGCGCGATTATGCGACACCCGTTCCGCAGTCCAAATATCCCGACGAGTTCGGCACCATGGCCGCAGCGCTCGAAAGCCTGCGCGAAAGCGCGGCGACCGCCGAGCGTCTCGGCCAGGAACGCGAATCGCAGCAGGCGCTGCAGCTTGCCCGCTCCGGCACGGTGGATGCGGCGTGCCGCAGCTTCGACGACACCGTGCAGGCCGTCATTCACAGCGTTGCGGCCTCGGCCAAGGAGCTTGATACGACGGCAACGGGCGTGCGCTCGCTGGTTGCGGAATCGAGCAGCCAGACCGCGGCGGTGTCCTCGGCGGCCGAGCAGGCCACCAACAATCTCGAGACCATCGCGGCCGCGACCGAGGAGCTATCCGCCTCCGTCGGCGAGATTTCCGCGCAGGTGCAGTCGAGCGCCCGCGAGGCCCGCGAGGCCGTGTCGCAGGCCGAGCAGACCAACGCCACGGTCGAGATCCTCGACCAGACCGCGAGCCGCATCAGCGAAGTCGTGAAGATGATCCACGCCATCGCCGGCCAGACCAACCTGCTGGCCCTGAACGCCACCATCGAGGCCGCGCGCGCGGGCGAGGCCGGCCGCGGCTTCGCCGTGGTCGCCGGCGAGGTCAAGAGCCTCGCCGCACAGACCGCGACGGCGACCGAAGAGATCTCCCGCCAGGTCGAGGAGATCCAGGGCGCGACGGGCCAAGCCGTGACCGCGATCCGCGCCATCGGCGGCGCCATCAGCGGCATCGACGAGAAAATGACGGCGATTGCCGCCGCCGTCGAGCAGCAGCGCGCGGCCACCACCGAGATCTCGCGCAACTTCCAGCAGGCCGCCCAAGGCACCCGCGAGGTCACCGACACCATCGGCAGCGTCGCGAGGCTCAACCAGGAGACCGGCAACGCCGGCACGGTGCTGTCGGAATCCGTGAAGAATATGTCGGCCGATGCCGATCGTCTCCGCGTCGCGGTCGAGGGTTTCCTCGGCGCGGTGAAGACCGCGTAACTTCGCTCATCCCCCATCCTGACGTCGCGCGGCCATTGCCGCCGGTCCGCGCGGCGGGTACATGTGTGCCGCCGCGCCCCGTATGCGGCGACAGACGTAAGACACCTCAGGGATGGAGAGTTCGATGCCGGTCACCCCACACAAGGCCCAGCGCCCCTACCGCGGCGTGTTCCCGGTCGCGCCCACCATCTTCGACGAGCGCGGCGAGCTCGACCTCGAGGGCCAGCGCCGCTGCATCGATTTCATGATCGACGCCGGCTCGCACGGTCTCTGCATTCTCGCCAACTTCTCCGAGCAGTTCGTGCTCACCGATGCCGAGCGCGAAACCGTGATGCATACGGTGCTGGAACAGGTCGCGGGCCGGGTTCCCGTCATCGTCACCACCACCCATTTCAGCTCCGCCGTCTGCGCCGCGCGCAGCAAGCAGGCCGAAGCCGCCGGTGCTGCCATGGTGATGGTGATGCCGCCCTATCATGGCGCGACCTTCCGCGTCCCCGAGAAGGGCATCGTCGAATTCTTCAAGGTGCTTTCGGGCGCGATCAACATTCCCATCATGATCCAGGACGCGCCGGTCGCCGGCACGCCGCTGTCGGTCGAGCTGCTGGCGCGGTTGGCGCGTGAATTCTCGAACATCCGCTATTTCAAGATCGAGGTTCCGGGCGCTGCTGCAAAGCTTCGCAGCCTGATCGAAGCGGGAGGCAAGGACATCGAGGGGCCCTGGGACGGCGAGGAGGCGATCACGCTGCTCGCCGATCTCGACGCCGGCGCCACCGGCGCCATGACCGGCGGCGGCTATCCCGACGGCA
This sequence comes from Bradyrhizobium sp. CB1717, assembly GCF_029714325.1. Lineage (NCBI taxonomy): Bacteria > Pseudomonadati > Pseudomonadota > Alphaproteobacteria > Hyphomicrobiales > Nitrobacteraceae > Bradyrhizobium > Bradyrhizobium sp. CB1717. The sequence goes on along the minus strand of NZ_CP121666.1, from coordinate 8,745,561 downwards.
TCCGCCAGATCATCGATCCCTATTTCGCCGGCGACCGCGAAAAGGCGAAGGCCGCCTATGAACGCTGGCTGCCGCTGATCAATTACGAGAACCGCCAATGCGGCCTGATCGCCTGCAAGGCGATGATGCAGGCCGGCGGCGTGATCAAGTCGGAGGCCGTGCGGCATCCCTTGCAGCCGCTGCATCCGGCGACCCGGGCCGGGCTCTTGGAGCTCGCCAAGGAGCGCGATGCATTGGCGCTGCGGTGGGGGAAATAGGTCTCTCCGCCGTCATTGCGAGGAGCGAAGCGACGAAGCAATCCGGACTGTTTCCGCGGAGAAATCCTGGATTGCTTCGCTTCGCTCGCGATGACGGGGGCCGCCCATTTCGCCTGAAGGCGTCGAATTAGCGCGGCCCGGGCCGTTTCCCGCAGCTCGGCGATGGCATATTGTACGCTTGCCGACCAGGCCCACGGAGCATCTCAAGACATCGCGCAACAGTTCTTCATTATGCCGCTATCCCGAGCCAGGTTGGAGCGAACCGACAGAACAGGGAGGCAGTGCCATGACGATGAGGCCGGATCCGACCTTTCACGCATCGCCCAAGCTTGCGATGGAAGCACCTGCGGAGAACTTTGCCTACACCTTGCTGCTCAGTCCGGATTTCTCGAAGCCGGACGCTCTCGCGGTCATCGACGTCAAGCCGGGATCGCCGACCTATAGCCAGATCGTCCACACCGTGACGATGCCCAACAAGGGCGACGAGTTTCATCACTTCGGCTGGAATGCCTGCTCCTCCGCCTTGTCGCCTCTCGTTGGCCACGCCTTCATCGAGCGGCGCTATCTCATCATCCCCGGGCTGCGCTCGTCGCGGATCTACATCATCGATACCAAGCCCGATCCGACCAAGGCCAAGATCCACAAGATCATCGAACCGGAGGAGGTCTTCAAGAAGACCGGTTACTCGCGGCCGCACACCATCCATTGCGGGCCGGACGGCATCTATGTGAGCACGCTGGGCGGCGGCGGCAAGGACGGCACCAATGGACCTCCAGGCGTCTTCATCATGGATTGCGAGACGTTCGATGTCCTTGGACGATGGGAGATCGACCGCGGCCCGCAGACACTGCATTATGACTTCTGGTGGAATCTGCCGCGCGATTACATGGTGACCAGCGAATGGGCGTTGCCGCCGCAGTTCGAGAACGGGATCGTCCCAGAGGATCTGCTAGCGAATAAATATGGCCATCGTCTCCACTTCTGGGACCTTCGCGCCCGTCGCAACGTCCAGACCATCGATCTCGGCGCCAATCATCAGATGGCACTGGAGGTGCGGCCGGCGCACGATCCGGTTCGCGAGTACGGCTTCGTCGGCGTCGTGGTCGACACCACCAACCTCGAAGCATCGATCTGGACCTGGTGGCGCGAGGGTGGAAAATTCCATGCCGAAAAGACGGCGACGATCCCTCCCGAGCCCGCGCCCAAGGAGAAGCTCCCGCCACTGCTGCAGGGATTTGGCGCCGTGCCACCGCTTGTGACGGACATCGACCTGTCGATGGACGACCGGTTTCTCTATGTCTCGTGCTGGGGCACGGGTGAAATGCGCCAGTACGACGTCAGCGATCCCAGAAAGCCGAAGCTTGCGGGCTCGGTCCACATCGGAGGCATCGCGCGCCGCACGCCCCATCCCAACGGCAAGGCCTTTGCGGCGGGACCGCAGATGGTCGAGATCAGCCGCGACGGCCGGCGCGTGTACTGGACCAATTCACTCTATTCCACCTGGGACGACCAGTTCTATCCCGATGGGGTTCCGGGCGTGGAGGTCATGGCCAATGTCGGTCGCAACGGCGGCCTCGAGCTCGACAAGGACTATTTCGTGAGCTTCCCCGACGGATATCGTGCGCACCAGATCAGGCTCGAGGGCGGCGATTGTTCGACGGACTCCTTTTGCTACCCGTCGGTCTAGATTGGACGCATGCGAGCCCGGCGCTCGCCTGGCTGTGGCTCGCGCTTGTTGCGAGCGGTCTCTACCACGGGATCAATCCGGGCATGGGATGGCCGCTCGCCGTTTCCGCCGGACTCCTGGAAAAGAGCCCGCGCGCGCTCTTCCGTGCATTGTGGGCCCTGGCGGCCGGGCATCTCCTGGCCACACTTCTCGTGCTGCTGCCATTCGCGTTCCTCCTCGTGCTGGCCGAATGGCAGCGTCCGATCCAGATCGGTGCGAGCCTGCTCGTCATCGGCTTCGGCGTCTATCGGCTGATCGACCGGCGCCATCCACGGTCGCTGGCACGAATTCCGCCAACGCAATTGGCGCTCTGGTCATTTGCCGTCGCCATTGCTCACGGCGCCGCCCTGATGCTCGTGCCGATCTATCTCGGGCTCTGCCAGGCCTTCGAGCTCGATGCCGGGCATGAGGCGGCAGGCGCGCTGATGAAGGCAAGCCTTTTGAAGTCAAGTTTCGGGATGGCGGTGCTGGTGTCCCTGGTTCACGTGACCGCCATGGTCGGCACCGGCGGGTGTCTGGCGTGGCTGGTCTACCGCTATCTGGGATTGAGGTTCGTTTCGCGAAGCTGGTTCAATCTGGATGCCATCTGGGCAACCAGCCTCATTCTGGTCGGCGCGGTGGCGCTCGCCTTCAATCTTGCGAGCTGGCGCTAAGCTCTACCGCGCCAATGCCCACTCGCCGATGATGCGGAAGCGCGCCTTGGCATCATCCTGCCTGAACAGCGCGAGGCGATCGATTGCCAGCGCATCGAGATCGAGCGTCGCAAACCTCGCGCGCAGCATCTCCAGGATCGGCCCGCGCCGCTCCGCATCCAGCCGCCCCGTCAGCGTCATGTGGAAGCGGAATTCTTCCATCACGTAAGGATAGCCCCAGCGATCGAGATAATCGCGCTGCCGTTCGCTGAGCTTCTCAGGTCTACGCCGCGCGCGATCTTCCGCGGTCAGCACGGTGCGAAAGGAATCGAATTCCCGAACGCAATCGGCGGCGAGTTGCTCGATCGCACCGACGGGCTCGGCCGGAATGACCGCAATGAAGCCGCTGATAGAATCGACGATGGGGCGGATCGTCGGGATCGTCCGTGCCTTGCCCGCGAACGCCGCGCAGGCCGTGACCAACTCCGCTTCGGTCCTGCCGGGCGCGAGCGCCATCGGCGCTTTCAGCGTGCCGTGAAAGCCGTATTTGCGGGGATCGGCGGTGATGTCGCGCCAGTCGGGCGCGACATGCCGTGCGTCGTGGGGAAACGGCAATTCGTCGCCGGTGTAGGCATCATAACCGAGCAGCTCGGCGCCGAAGCGGGAGAGGGCGCTGTTGCTGCCTGCGGCAAAATAGATCGCGTAACGGGGGGAATCGGTCATCGTCCGAGCATAACCGGTTTAGGCCGCAACGACAGCTTCGCGCGGCGTTGCCACCGCTGCGAGCAGCCGTGTCGCATCGGTAAGATGCACGAGCTTGCCGCCGGCGATCACCGCGATCAGCCGAGGCCGCAGCGGCATGCTGTCGTCGACCAGCAGAATGTCCGCGCGGTGTCCTTCCGCGAGCACGCCGCGATCGGTGAGGCCGGTCGCGCGGGCAGGACCGGCGGAGACCAGATTCCAGGCTTCGGTCAGCGGCAGGACGCCGTCGGCGGCGAGGCGGAATGCGGCGAGCAGCTGTGCGGGATAGTAGTAATCCGACGCCAGCACCGAGCAGAGCCCTTTTGCGATCATGTCGGACGCCTTGGTCCAGCCGGTGTGGCTGCCGCCGCGCACGACGTTGGGCGCGCCGTAGACAATGGCATCGCCGTGGCTTGCCGCTGCCCGCGCGGTCTCCTCGTTGATCGGAAACTCCGCGATGTCAGCGCCCAGCTCGCGAAACTCCTGGCGCATCGCCGGTGTCGCATCGTCGTGCGAGAGCATCCGCACCGCGGCGGTGCGGGCGGCCGAAGCCAGCCGTGACACAGAGGCCGGCACGTCAGCGGCGCGCGCCACCACGCGATCGACCAGCTTGTCAAAATCCTCGCTCGACAGCCCGGTGCGCTCCACCATGCGGTTGCGCTTGCGCGGCTTGGCCATGTCGGCCACGGTGCCGTCCATGTGGTCGTTGAAGGCGAACAGGTCGACGCGGCCCTCGCTGAGCCATTGCGCGATCTCGTCCTCCGCGTCGAGATTGTAGGTCTCGTGCCGCAGATGGAAGCGGGTGTCGGCGGCGAATTGCGGGCGCTGCCGCTCGATCGCCTCCATCAGGCCGCGCGCGTTGCCGACGCTGCGCAGGCCCGGCTCCCACGAGCAGGTCGTGGCGTGAAACACCGTGGTGATGCCGTTGCTGATCGCCTGGCGGTCGCTGTCGGCGAGCGCGACGTCGATCGGGAAGTCGACGCCGGCGCGCGGCATCATCTGCCGCTCGAAGGCATCGCCGTGCAGGTCGACGATGCCGGGTAGCACCAGCAGGTTGCGCGCATCGATCGCGAGCCGCGCGCGGCCGCGAGAGGCGTCGACCTCGGCAATATCGATACCAGAGACACTCAGGGAAGTTTCGACGATCTCGGCGCCGATCAGGGCCCGGCCGCCTTCAAGGAAAATGTCTGTCACGCGATTGCGCTTTTCTTGCTGCTGCGAGGGGAGCTTGTCCGTGCTTCATACGTGGCGAGGAAATCTTCAATCCCGAGCTTGCGGAAATGAGGCAGGGCTTCACGCAATTTGTCGTGATCCCAGTCCCACCAGGCGAGCCTTGCGAGCCGATCGGCGATCTCTTCCGAGAACCGCCGCCGCACGATCCGCGCCGGATTGCCGGCGACGATGGTGTAGGCCGGCACGTCCTTGGTGACGATGGCGCCGGCTGCGATCACCGCGCCGGTGCCGATGTTGCGGCCCGGCAGCACGATCGCGCCATGGCCGATCCAGACATCGTGGCCGATATGAACATGATGCTGGCGCCGCCAATCGAAGAACTCGGCATCGTCGCTCTCGCCTTCGAAATAGGCGCTGGAACGATAGGTGAAATGCGCCTGCGTCGCGCGGTGCATCGGATGATTGCCCGGGTTGATGCGCGTCATCGCTGCGATCGAGCAGAACTTTCCGATGGTCGTGTAGGTGATATGCGCGTCGTTCACGACATAGGAGTAATCACCCATCGTGACCTCGTGCAGGATGGTGCGCGCGCCGACCTCGGTGTAGGCGCCGAGCCTGGTCTCATGCAGCTTCGCGGACGCGTCGATGGTCGGTTGGACTGAGAGCACCTTGCCGGCCATGTTGCGTCCGAACGTTCGAGGGCGGGCGTTCCTCTTCGAGTGGCTTGATGACAACATCATGACGCAGCGATGACAGGGGATGAGGTGTGTAGGATCGCCGCAGCGCAACGTGCGTGTCACACAAGTGTCAAGCGTCGGCGTTAGCGGTTGGCTCCAGCTACTCTGGAGCTCCTGTATGCTGGTGGTTGAAGGTCTGACGTGCCGCTTTGGCGCAAAAGCCGCGGTGGACGACGCTTCGTTTCAAATCTCCCCCGGCGGATTCGTCGGTGTGATCGGACGTTCCGGCGCCGGCAAGTCGACGCTGCTCCGGACCATCAACCGCCTGGTGACGCCGACGCAGGGGCGCATCCTGTTCGACGGCACCGATGTCACCGCATTGCGCGGGAAGGAATTGCGGCAGTGGCGCGCCCGCTCGGCGATGATCTTCCAGCAGTTCAACCTGGTCGGCCGGCTCGACGTCCTCACCAACGTCCTGATGGGGCGCCTTGCGACGATGCCGGCCTGGCGCTCGCTGACGCAGACCTGGCCCGAGCAGGACAAGGCGCTGGCGATGTCGGCGCTCGAGCAGTTCGACATCGCCTCGCTCGCCGCCCAGCGCGCCGACCAGCTCTCCGGCGGCCAGCAGCAGCGCGTGGCGATCGCCCGCGCGCTGGTGCAACAGCCCGACATCATCCTCGCCGACGAGCCGATCGCCTCGCTCGACCCGCGCAACACCAAGATCGTGATGGATGCGCTGCTGCGCATCAACAAGCACTTCGGCATCACCGTGCTCTGCAACCTGCATTCGCTCGATCTGGCGCGCAGCTATTGCGACCGACTGATCGGCATGGCGGCGGGCCGCGTGGTGTTCGACGGCGCACCGGCCGCGCTGACCGACCACGTCGCGCGCGAGCTCTACGATCTCGAAGCCGCCGACGTCATGGGCGGCGCGCCTGCGCCGGTGCCCGAGGGCGTTCCGGCGCTCGGAACGGCGGCCGCCGCCTGAGCCGCGCCTGTTTGGTTTTCAGTTTTGCGTCAACCGACCCCAACCGATGAAGAGGGTATCATGATCACTCGTAGATTAATCCTTGCCGGCGCCGCCGCGCTCGCGTTCACGACCTCTGCCTCCGCGGACGACTGGAAAGCCAAATATCCCGAGCTGACCTTCGCGGTCGTCCCGGCCGAGAACGCCTCCGGCGTCACCGAGCGCTGGGCGCCGTTCATGAGCTATCTCTCCAAGGAATTGGGCGTGAAGGTCACGCTGCGCATCGCCAACGACTATGCTGCCGTCATCGAAGGCCAGCGCGCCGGCAACATTCACATCGCCAGCTACGGCTCGGCTTCGTTCGCCCGCGCCCGCCTGACCGGCGTCAAGACCGACGCCTTCGCCAACGATATCAACGCCGACGGCTCGACCGGCTATTATTCGGTGTTCTTCGTCAAGGCGAGCAGCGCCTACAAGAAGATCGACGACCTCAAGGGCAAGAACCTCGGCCTCGTCGATCCGAACTCGACGTCGGGCAACAACGTGCCGCGCTTCGAGCTCGACAAGATGGGCATCCCGGATGCCGACACCTATTTCAGCAAAGTCGTCTTCACCGGCAGCCACGAGAACGCGATGCTGGCGCTGGCGCAGGGCACGGTCGACGTCGCGGCCAACCAGTGGACCACCGACGACGATTCGACGCTGGCTCAGATGCTGACCAAGGGCATGCTGAAGAACGCCGACGGCTCGGCGATGAAGAAGGACGACTTCCGCATCATCCACAAGTCGGCACCGATCATCAACGGTCCCTACGCCTACAATGCCGACCTGCCGGATGATGCCAAGGCGGCCATCGCGAAGGCCTTCTTCGACGCGCCGGCGAAGGACAAGGCGGCGTTCGATCGCCTCCAGGACGGCCAGAAGAAGGGTTTTCATCACGCCACCACCAAGGACTGGGATGGCACGATCGATCTGATCAAGTTCGTCGACGCGCTGCGCAAGAAGAAGGCGTCCTGAGTTTTCGGGACGACGCCACTGGAGCCGGGTCGATGGACCCGGCTCTTTCTCTTTCTTGAACCACCACTCGCCTTGACCCAATGACCGTCGCGGTTTCCATCCTCCCCGAGCAGCAGCTTGCCGCGCTGAATGCCGCCTATCGCCAGGCGGTCGCGCGCAGGCGCCTCCGTCTCCTGGTGGGCGCCGCGATCTTTGCCGCAGCGCTGGTTCTCGCCGCGATCGGCGCAGAAGTGAATCTGCGCACGCTGTTCACCTATTTCGGCAACTTCGTCAGCTATTTCGACCGCATCCTCACGCTCGACAGCGGCCAGCGGGTCTGGACCGATGTCGGCGAGTGGCTGTGGGGCTGGCGCAAATGGCTGAAGATGCTGGGTGAGACGCTGCTCATCAGCTATGTCGGCACGCTGATCGGCGCGACCTTCGCCTTCGCCCTCAACTTCTTCGCGGCTGAAAACACCTCGCCGTCACCCTGGCTGCGCTTCACGGTGCGGCGCCTGCTCGAATTCGCCCGCACCGTCCCGGGCATCGTGTTCGCTCTGGTCTTCGTGATTGCCTTCGGCCTCGGGCCAATGGCGGGCGTGCTGGCGATTGCAATCCACTCCACCGGCGCACTGGGAAAATTGTTCTCGGAGATCGTCGAGAATGCCGACATGAAGCCGGTCGAGGGCATCCGCTCGACTGGAGCGAGCTGGCTCTCCTGCATGCGATTTGCCATCGTGCCGCAGGTGACTGCGGGCTATGCCAGCTACGCCCTGCTGCGCTTCGAGATCAATGTCCGCGAGGCCTCCGTGATGGGCTTCGTCGGCGCCGGCGGCATTGGCCAGGAGCTCGTCGTCGCCATCCGCAAGTTCTACTACTCCGACGTCAGTGCCATCCTGCTCACCATCATCGTCACCGTCTTCATCATCGACATCACCACCGGCTGGCTGCGCGGCCGCCTGTTCGGCAAGGAGGCGCGGACGTGACGCCGCAGGAGGTCGATACGCGCCAGATGCGCGCGCGCTACCCCGATGTGTTCGACCGGCCAGCCGCGGCGCGGCTCGCGATGCCGGCGATGATCGTCGCGGCGTTCGCAATCCTGATTTATGGTCTCGTCGATCTCGATTTCTCGCCGTCGCGCTTCTTCGCCGGCCTCAGCCAGCTCGGCTGGATCAGCCTGATGATGATCCCGCCGGATCCCGGCTCCTCGCTGCCGATCTACCTGAAGGCGCTGGGGGAGACGCTCTCGATCGCGCTGCTCGGCACCACGCTGGCGGCGGTGTTTGCACTGCCGGTGAGCCTGCTGGCGGCGCGCAACATCGTGCCGTCCAACATCCTGCGCTTCCCGATCCGCCGCTTTCTCGATTCGATCCGCGGCGTCGACACGCTGATCTGGGCGCTGGTCTGGATCAACGTCGTTGGGCTCGGCCCGTTCGCCGGCGTGCTCGCCATCGCCGTGTCGGATTTCGGAGCGTTCGGAAAACTGTTCTCGGAGGCGATCGAGGGCGCCGACCAGAAGCAGGTTGAAGGCATCCGCGCTTCCGGCGGCAGCCCGTTGCACGAGATCCGCTTCGGCCTGCTGCCGCAGGTCCTGCCCGTCATCGCCGGCCAGGTGCTCTATTTCATCGAATCCAACACGCGCTCGGCCACCATCATCGGCATCGTCGGCGCCGGCGGCATCGGCCTCCAGCTCGCCGAGCAGATCCGCGTGCTGGAATGGCAGAAGGTGTCGTTCCTGATCCTGATGATCCTGGTCGCCGTCGCCGCGATCGATTTCATCTCGGGCAAGCTGCGGTTTGCGATTATCGGGCGAAGGGCGGTCGCCTGATCAAAGGTGCCGTAGGGTGGGCAAAGCGAAGCGTGCCCACCACCTTTAACAATCGAGAAAGATCGTGGGCACGGCGCGAAGTGCGCCTTTGCCCACCCTACGATGCCGCGCTCTGCTTGCTTTCTTCCCTTCCCCCTTGTGGGAGAAGGTGGCGCGAAGCGCCGGATGAGGGGTATGTCTCCCCAGATTCAGATCAGCGTTTGCGGAAACATACCCCTCACCCGTCTCGCCGCTATCGCGGCGAGCCACCCTCTCCCACAAGGGGGAGAGGGGAAGAAATGCGCGTATCGCGAAACGCTCACCCGTTCTCCACCAGGAACTCCACGCGTTCCGCGGCGAAGCGCGAATGCTTCGTCACCAGCGGCTTGCCGGCGAGATCGTGGTCGGTGGCGTCGACCACCAGGATCGGCCGCCCCAGCGGCAGGTCGAGACGTGCGGCGTCGGTGGCATCGACGATGCCGGCGGTGATCCGGGTCGCGCCGCGGCGATAGTCGCTGATCCCGTAATGCTCGAGCATCTTCGTCATCGATCGTGTCGCCGCGAACACCTCGCCTGCGCCCGGAAACAATTCGGCTGACAGCCACGTCGTGGAGACGCAGATCGGCGTGCGGTCGGCGAGCCGGATCGCCTCGATCCGCACCAGGGGCGCGCCGGTCTTCAACCCCAGCTCCCGCGCCAGCTCACGCGTCGCGACATCATTGGTCGCCTCGATCAGCCGGCCATGCGGCTCGCGGCCATCGGCGCCGACGATCTCGGAGAAGCGCGTGCGCGAGCGCAAGGGATAAGCGAGCTTCTGCGCCTCGACATAGGTTCCGCTGCCGCGCTCGGCCCGCACCAGACCGCGCTCGGCAAGGGCTGCCAGCGCGCGGCGCACGGTGTGGCGGTTCACGCGATAGGTTTCGGCGATTTCCATCTCGCCCGGCAGCTTGTCGCCGGCCGCAAAGCGGCCGTCGGCGATGCCGCGCTCGATGCCGTCGGCGACGAGGCGCCACAGCGCGACGCCCGAAGAGGCTGTGTCCTGCATGCTCATGTTGTCGGTCAAGCTAGCCCAGAAATCACACCTTTGTCACGAAACAGTCATGGCGCTCTCGTATGAAGTTGTCTATTATCATAGACAACTTCAATTCGGCAAGTTCTGTCAAAAGCTCGGTGGATCAGGTGACCCAGCACAATACCCAGCAAGCCCAGCGCAAGGCCGCCATGGCCGTGCTGGCGCACGCGGAGGCGGGCGAGATCGCCGCTCGCCTCCGCGATCTCACTCTGCCGGCTCATCAGGATCTGCGTGCGCCGGAGAACGGTCTCGTGATGCTGCGTGGCCGGGTCGGCGGCGACGGTGCGCCGTTCAACCTCGGCGAGGCCACGGTGTCGCGCGCGGCGGTGCGGCTTGCGAGCGGCGAAGTCGGTTTCGGCTACACGCTCGGGCGCAACAGTGAAAAGGCGCGGCTGATTGCGCTGTGCGATGCGCTGGTGCAGTCCCGCGATTTCGGCGGGCTGGTGGAGCGCGACGTTATCGCGCCGTTGCGCGAGCAGCTTATGGTCAGGCGGACGCGAGCGGCGGAAGAGACCGCCGCGACGAAGGTTGATTTCTACACCATGGTGCGCGGTGAGGGGTGAGATCATGACCACGATTGCGGAACTGCCGCCGGGTTTCGCCGACAAGGTACTGTCGGCGCAATCGACCTTTCGCTCGGTCATGGACGCGATGGCGCGGCCGGGCTCGGTCCAGCGCATCGTGCCGATGGCGGGCGCGCCCGGCGTGATGATGCGGGGCACCGCGGCGATCGCGCTGACGCTGTTCGACCACGACACGCCGCTCTGGCTCGACGCGCGGATGGCGGAAAGCTCCGACGTGACCAAGTGGCTGAAGTTCCACACCGGCGCGCCGGTCGTGCAGGATTCATCGGTCGCTTCATTTGCGCTCATCAGCGACGGCGGTGCGCTGCCCTCGCTCGAGCGCTTCGCGATCGGCACGAGCGAGTATCCGGACCGCTCGACCACGGCGATCATCCAGGTCGACAGCCTGAACTCCGGGCGCAGCTTCGAGCTGCGCGGCCCCGGCATCGACGGGGTGGCGGCGCTGCAGGCGTCGATCAAGCCTTTCGACCTGTTCGAGCGCCTGCGTATGAACGAAGCGCTGTTTCCGCGTGGCATCGACGTGGTGCTGGTCGCCGATGACGCCGTGGTCGCGATCCCGCGCACCACACGCGTCGTGAGCAAGGGAAGCTAGAAGCATGTATGTCGCAGTCAAAGGCGGCGAACGCGCCATCGAGAACGCCCATCGCCTGCTCGCACATAAGCGGCGCGGCGATCAGGGCGTTGCGGAAGTCACGCTCGACCAGATCTCGGAGCAGCTTGAGCTTGCCGTCGACCGCGTCATGAGCGAGGGCTCGCTCTATGACCGCGAGCTTGCGGCGCTCGCGATCAAGCAGGCGCGCGGCGATTTGATCGAGGCGATCTTCCTGGTCCGCGCCTTCCGTGCCACGCTGCCGCGATTCGGCACCAGCGAGCCGGTCGACACCGGCGCCATGCGGGTGCAGCGCCGGGTGTCGGCGACCTTCAAGGACATTCCCGGCGGCCAGATCTTAGGTCCGACCTTCGACTACACGCACCGCCTGCTCGATCCCTCGCTGGCCGAAGGTTTTGTGCCGGAGGTGCCGGCGGCGGCTGAAGCCTCCACCGCGCCGACACCGCGCGTCACCGATATTCTCGGCCGCGACGGGCTGATCGAATCCTCGCCGGAGGCAGAGGAGGGCGCCGCCGTCGGCGATCTCACCCGCGAGCCGCTGAATTTTCCGGCCGACCGCGACCTGCGCCTGCAAAACCTTGCGCGCGGTGACGAAGGCTTTCTGCTCGCGATGGGCTATTCCACCCAGCGCGGCTACGGCCGCAACCATCCCTTTGTCGGCGAGATCCGCTTCGGCGAGGTCGAGGTCGAATTCGCGGCCGAGGACGTCGGCTTCGCCGTGCCGCTCGGCGCGATCGAGCTCACCGAGTGCCAGATGGTCAACCAGTTCAAGGGTTCTGCGACGGAAGCGCCGTGCTTCACCCGCGGCTATGGCCTCGCCTTCGGCCAGAGCGAGCGCAAGACCATGTCGATGGCGCTGGTCGATCGCGCGCTGCGCGCCCGTGAGCTCGGCGAAGAGGCGCTTGCCCCGGCGCAAGACGAGGAATTCGTGATGTCGCATTCCGATAACGTCCAGGCGACCGGCTTCGTCGAGCATCTGAAGCTGCCTCACTATGTCGACTTCCAGTCCGAACTCGGCCTGCTGCGCAAGCTGCGTCAGGAGTTTGCCGATGCCAACGCGCCCGACGCCATGAAGGAGGCCGCGGAATGAACGCGCCCGCCTACAACTTCGCCTATCTCGACGAGCAGACCAAGCGGATGATCCGCCGCGCGATCCTGAAAGCGATCGCGATCCCCGGCTATCAGGTGCCGTTTGCCAGCCGCGAAATGCCGATGCCCTATGGATGGGGCACCGGCGGCGTGCAGGTCACGGCCGCGATCCTCGGTCCGCAGGACGTGCTGAAGGTGATCGATCAGGGTTCGGACGACACCACCAACGCGATCTCGATCCGCAAATTCTTCGCCAAGACCGCGGGCGTTGCGACGACGACGGCAACGGACGAGGCAACGGTGATCCAGACCCGTCACCGCATCCCGGAGACGGCGCTGCACGCGAACCAGGTGCTGGTCTACCAGGTGCCGATCCCGGAGCCGTTGCGCTTCCTCGAGCCGCGCGAGACCGAGACGCGGCGCATGCACGCGCTCGCCGAATACGGCCTGATGCATGTGAAGCTCTACGAGGACATCGCCCGCTTCGGCCACATCGCCACCGCCTACGCCTATCCGGTCAAGGTCAACGCGCGCTACGTGATGGACCCGTCGCCGACGCCGAAATTCGACAATCCCAAGATGGACAATTCTCCGGCGCTGCAATTGTTCGGCGCCGGCCGCGAGAAGCGCATCTATGCGATCCCGCCTTACACGCAGGTGGTGTCGCTCGATTTCGAGGATCACCCGTTCGAGCCCTACCGCTTCAATGCGCCCTGCGCGCTGTGCGGCGCGGAGAATTCCTACCTCGACGAGATCGTCACCGACGACAAGGGCGGGCGCATGTTCGTCTGCTCCGACACCGATTATTGCGAGGGACGTCAGGCCGCCGGCCATCACGGCAGCCTCAGCGCCGCGCCCTACAAGGAGAAGGCGGGCTCACATGGTTGATCTCGATACGTCCGACAACGACCAGCCGCTGCTGGTCGCCGAATCCTTGAGCAAGTCGTTCGGCCGCATCGCCGCCTGCCGCGACGTGTCGTTCTCGCTCTATCCCGGCGAGGTGCTTGCGATCGTCGGCGAATCCGGCTCGGGCAAGTCGACGTTGCTGCAAATGCTGTCGGGCCAGCTTGCGCCGAGCGCAGGCCATGTCTCGTATCGCATGCGCGACGGCGTCACCCGCGACCTCGCGACGCTGGGCGAGGCCGAGCGACGCTTCCTGTTCCGCACCGATTGGGGCTTTGTGCATCAGGATCCCGCGCAGGGCCTGCGCATGGCGGTCTCTGCCGGCGCCAATGTCGGCGAGCGGCTGATGGCGGTCGGCTGGAATCATTACGGCCGCATCCGCGACACCGCCTCCGACTGGCTCACCCGCGTCGAGATCGATACCGCGCGCATCGACGATGCGCCGCGCACCTATTCCGGCGGCATGCGCCAGCGCCTCCAGATCGCACGTAACCTCGTCACCCAGCCGCGGCTGGTGTTCATGGACGAGCCGACCGGCGGCCTTGACGTATCGGTACAGGCCCGTCTGCTCGACCTCTTGCGCAGCCTCGTCGCCGAGCTGAACCTCGCCGTCGTCATCGTCACCCACGATCTCGCGGTGGCGCGCCTCTTGTCGCACCGCGTGATGGTGATGAAAGGCGGCCGCGTCATCGAGACCGGTCTCACCGATCAGGTGCTCGACGATCCGCGCGAGCCGTATACGCAACTCCTCGTCTCCTCGATTCTGCCGCCATGAGCATTCCAATGACCGCCATGATCGACATCACTGACGCCGGCAAGACCTTTACGATGCACCTGCAGGGCGGCATCGAGCTGCCGGTGGTGCGCGGCGTGACCTTCCACGTCGATCCCGGCGAATGTGTCGTGCTGTCGGGTCCATCCGGCGCCGGCAAATCGTCGATCCTGAAGATGATCTTCGGTAATTACCGCTGTGATAGCGGCCGCATCGGCATCCGCCATCGCGGTGCGGTGATCGATCTCGCCACCGCCGAGCCGCGGCAGGTCCTCAATATCCGCCGCGCCACCATCGGCTATGTCAGCCAGTTCCTGCGCGCGGTGCCGCGCGTTGCGACCATCGACGTCGTCGCCGAGCCGCTGATCGTCAACGGCATGAGCCGGGCCGATGCGCAAGCTCGCGCCGGCGAGCTGCTGCACCGCCTCAACATTCCCGAAAGACTCTGGCAGCTTCCGCCCGCCACCTTCTCCGGCGGCGAGCAGCAGCGCGTGAACATCGCGCGCGGCTTCATCTCGGATCTGCCGATCCTGCTGCTGGACGAGCCGACCGCTTCGCTCGACGCCGCCAATCGCACTGTGGTGGTCGAGCTGGTTGCCGAGAAGAAACGCCAGGGCGTTGCCATGGTGGCCATTGTCCATGACGACGAAATCCGTCATCTGATTGCCGACCGTATCGTCGACGTCACCAGCTTTGCCGCCGCCGCCTGAAGGACATGGAAATGAAGCCAAAGGACACAGTGATCGCCAACGCCAGGATCGTGCTGGGCGACCGGGTGATCGAGCGGGGCTGGCTCGCGCTCGCTGACGGACGCATCGCCGAGATCGGCGATGGGACTGCACCCGCGGGCGCCGAGGATGCCGGCGGCGACCTCATCATGCCCGGCCTGATCGAGCTCCACACCGACCATCTCGAAGCGCATTACGTGCCGCGGCCAAAAGTGTTCTGGAATCCGGTCGCCGCCGTGATCTCCTATGACGGCCAGCTCGCCACATCGGGCATCACCACCGTGTTCGACTCGCTCCGGGTCTGGCGCGAGGACGGTGCCGAGGAAGTCGATGGCCGCGCCGGCGTGCTCGCTGCCGCCATCACCACCGCGCGCGAGGCCAGCCTGCTGCGCGCCGACCACTTCCTGCACCTGCGCTGCGAAATCCCGATGCCGAGCGTGGTCGAGGAAGCCAAGGAGCTGATCGACCGGCCCGACGTCAAGCTGATGTCGCTGATGGACCACACGCCGGGCCAGCGCCAGTTCCGCGACGAGGTCAAGCTGCGCGACTATTATCGCGGCAAGGGCGGCGGCAAGACCGATGCCGAGCTCGACGAGCTGTTCGCAAAGCGCTTCGAATATCAGAGGCTCTATGCCGCGGCCAACATGCGCGAGATCGTGGCGCTGGCCCATGAGTACAGGATCCCTCTGGCCAGCCACGACGACACCACCGAGGAGAACGTCGCGGACGCCGTGCGCGATCGCGTTTCGGTGGCGGAATTCCCGACCACGCTGGAGGCCGCGCGCGGCCTGCATCAGGCCGGCATCGACATCCTGATGGGCGCGCCCAACGTCGTGCGCGGCGGCTCGCACTCCGGCAACATCGCTGCGGTCGATCTCGCGCGCGAAGGCCTGCTCGACATCCTGTCGTCGGATTACATCCCGTCGAGCCTGCTGATGGCCGCGCTGCAATTGCCGGAGCATGTGCCGGCGATCAGCCTTCCGGCGGCGGTTCGCACCGTGACCAAGGCGCCCGCCGAGGCGGTCGGCCTCACCGATCGCGGCGAGGTGGCGACCGGCAAGCGCGCCGATTTGATCCGCGTGCATGTCGCAGGCCACGTTCCCGTGGTCCGCAGCGTCTGGCGCGAAGGATACCGCGTCGCATGAGCGAGATCGCGACCGCGACGCAGGATGAAGCGGGTGCGACCGGCCCCGGCCGGCTCGTGCTCGTGGTCGGCCCCAGCGGCGCCGGCAAGGATACTTTGCTGCGGCTGGCGCAAGCGGCCTGCAGCGACGATCCCGACATCGTCTTCCCGCGCCGTATCGTGACGCGTGCGTCATCGGCCGACGAAGACAATATCGCGGTGAGTCAGGACGACTTCCGCCGCGCGCGCGAGCATGGCGACTTCGCCGTGTACTGGGAGGCGCACGGGCATTCTTATGCGCTGCCGCTCGAGATCAACGACGACATCCGCGCGGGCCGCGCGGTCGTCGCGAACGTCTCGCGCACCGTGATCGCCGCGCTGCGTCAGGCCTATGCCAATGTCGTGGTGGTCGCGATCACGGCGCCGCCGGACGTGCTGGCGCAGCGCCTCGCCGCGCGCGCCCGGCACAGCGACGGCAACATCGCGGAGCGGCTGTCGCGCAGCGTCGATGATGCGTCGGCGCAGGCCGACGTCACCATCCTCAACGCCGGCAGCGCGGAGTATCACAGCCGCCAGCTCGTGCGCGTGATCAGGAACGAAGGCTGGCACGAATAGCTGGCGCAACAAGGAGAGCGTGGAAGATGACAGTGATCGAGACGGTCGAACAGCTTGAGGCCATCTACGGCGTCACCAATGACGCCTCGACCGTGAAAGTCGCCGACCACGTCACGCCGCTCTACCGCATCTTCATCGAGAAGGCGCCGTTCGCCGCGCTCGCCACCATCGGGCCCGAGGGTATCGACTGCTCGCCGCGCGGCGATCTACCCGGCTTCGTCCGCATTCACGATCCCAGGACGCTGATGCTGCCGGACCGCCGTGGCAACAACCGGGTCGATTCCCTGCGCAACATCGTGCGCGACCCCCGGGTGTCGCTGATGTTCCTGATCCCCGGCTCCGGCAACGCGGTGCGCGCCAACGGACGCGCGCATCTGTCGATCGATCCGGGCTTGCTCGACTCGTTCAAGGTCGAGGGCAAGGCGCCGCGCAGCGTCATGGTGATGAACGTCGAGGAAATCTACTTCCAGTGCGCCCGCGCCATCGTCCGCTCCGATCTCTGGAATCCCGACAAGCGCGTCGATCCGAAGACGCTGCCGACGCCCGGCCAGATCCTCGCCGAGATGAGCCAGAACAAGGTCGGCGGCGCGGAGTACGATCGCATCTGGCCGGAACGTGCTGCCGCGACGATGTGGTAGCTCTGTTTTCCCCTCTCCCCTTGCGGGAGAGGGTGGCTCGCCGCGATAGCGGCGAGACGGGTGAGGGGTCTCCATCCTTACGAAAAGCGTTGCGTGCGGAGAGAACCCCTCATCCGGCGCTTCGCGCCACCTTCTCCCGCAAGGGGAGAAGGAAGAGGAGCCTGCCGCTCCGCTTCAGTTAAACGCCATGCCGCCGCTCAGCGCGACCGTCTGCCCGGTCATGTAGGCATTGTCGACCAGCAGCATCACCGCTTTCGCCACCTCCTCCGGCGTGCCGAAGCGGCCGAGCGGGATGCGGCTGACGAGCTGAGGCTGGCCGCTCATCATGTCGGTCTCGATCAGCGACGGCGCCACCGCGTTGACGGTGATGCCCTCCATCACCAGCCGCGCCGCATAGCCGCGCGTGAGACCCTCCATGCCGGCCTTGGATGCATTGTAGTGCGGCCCGATCGAGCCGGCACCGCGCGCCGCGCCCGAGGAGCTGTTGACGATGCGACCCCATGTCCTTGCGCGCATCGACGGCAGCACCGCCTGCGTGCACAGGAACGCCGATTTTAAATTGACCAGGATGGTGCGGTCGAAATCGTCCTCGGTGAGATCGTCGACGCCGCGCGCGATCGCGATGCCGGCATTGTTGACGAGGATGTCGATCGGCCCGAGCCCGGCCGTGACGCGCTCGACCATATCGGCCACGGCCTCGGCTTGCGAGACGTCGGCGGCGACGACGATGGCGCGGCCGCCCTGCTTGCCGATCTCGCCTGCGAGCTGTTCGGCCTGGCCGATTCCCTCGCGGCAGTTGATGGCCACCGCTGCACCTGCTTCGGCCAGCGCACGACAGACGGCGGCGCCAATTCCGCGCGAGCCGCCGGTCACGAGCGCTGTGCGCCCCTTCAGAGTATCCGCCATGCCTGGAACCTCCCAAATCATCGGTCGTTCGGTTGCTCGAAGCGTATCATGCTTGCCGCTCGCGCGCGTTGAACTCATCGCGAGATGAATCCGTCTGTCAGCGCTTGCGGCGGGAGAAGCGCCTGAGCGCGCCGGTCCCAAATATGGATAGCCATTTCATTGACCAATCGCGCCAACCGCTCGATATTCGGAGCGTAGAGACTGCTCCTCGAGCTTGAAACCGCGATATGAGAACCGACCACCAGCGCAATCAGAACGACATGCAGGCATGCATGACGCTGCGCTGTTTCTCGGCGGCCACGGGCGCCTGTTGTTGCTGCTGACCGTCTCCTAGCAGCACCTCACACCGCAAATCCCAAGACTTGAACTTCCAAGACAGGAACGCCGAATTTCCGGCGAACGAGCAGCCATGTCCCAGACCCAGTCGAACGCCTACATCATCGAGATCCACGACTGCGCCGCCGGCATCATCACGAGAGATGAGCGCGGCTTCCGCTTCTTTTCCTCCGAGCGCCTGTTCGACAGTCTCGATGGCCGCCAGTTCCGCTCGGCCCGCGAGGCCGAGCGCGCCGCCCGTGCCGTGTTCTCCGAGCGTAGCCGTCGCGCGAGCTCGCAATTCCTCGCCAACTGATCTCACCGAAAGGACCGAGTCATGATTACCCGACGACACATCCTTGCAACGACGCTCCTGCTCGCGACCGCCCTTGCGGCCCCCGCGCGCGCCGAGGACAAGCCGGCGGAAATCCGCATCGGCACGCAGAAGGGCGGTTTCTTCCCGGCGGTACGTCAGCGCCAGACGTTGGAAAACGCGTTCAAGCCGCTGGGCATCGAGATCAAGTGGGTCGATTTCCAGTTCGGTCCGCCGCTGCTGGAAGCCATCAATGTCGGCAGCGTCGATTTCGGCTATGTCGGCGACTCCCCACCGATCTTCGCGCAGGCCGGCGGCGCCAAGATCCGCTACGTTGCCGCGGTGAAATCGGACGGCAACACCCAGGCGATCATCGTGCCGAAGGACTCGGCCATCAAGACGATCGCCGAGCTCAAGGGCAAGCGCGTTGCCTTCGGCAAGGGATCGAGCGCGCATAATCTCCTGGTCGCGGCGCTCGAAAAAGCCGGCCTCTCCTGGTCCGACATCACGCCGGCACCGCTTGCGCCGGCCGATGCGACGGCCGCCTTCGTCAA
Source organism: Bradyrhizobium sp. CB1717 (assembly GCF_029714325.1). Taxonomy (NCBI): domain Bacteria; kingdom Pseudomonadati; phylum Pseudomonadota; class Alphaproteobacteria; order Hyphomicrobiales; family Nitrobacteraceae; genus Bradyrhizobium; species Bradyrhizobium sp. CB1717. The sequence goes on along the minus strand of NZ_CP121666.1, from coordinate 8,726,363 downwards.
GGGCTCGGTCGATGCCTGGTCGATCTGGGATCCGTATCTCGCGCTCGCCGAATTGAAGGAGAGCGCGCGCGTCATCGCTTTCGACAAGGACGTGCACAAGCCGAATGCGTTCTACGTCGCCAACACGGATTTCGTGGAGAAGTATCCGGCGCTGGTCGCGAAGCTCAACACGACCTTTGCATCGGAGGGCGTCTGGGCCAACGAACACCACGAGGACGTCGCCAAAGCGCAAGCAGAGGCGACCGGCGTTGACATCGAGGCCGTCAGGCGGTTCGTGGATCGCTCCAACTTCCGCGTCGTGCCGCTGGATGCCGGAATTGCCGCAAGCCAGCAGGCCGTCGCCGACCGTTTCGCAAAGCTCGGCCTGATCCCGAAGCCGGTCAACGTCTCCGACATCGTCTGGAAATGGACGCCGGGCTCGTGAGCCGGCGCGACTGATCAGCCTTTGCGGCGCGCCCTGGTGCGTGCCGCCTTCTTTGCGGCGGCGGAGCGGACCTTCGATCCCTTGGTGTGGCTCGCTTTCCGCGCGGCGGCTGAGCGGGACGCGGCGGTTCGGCGGCTTGCAGCCCGCTTGGCCTGTTTCGACAGCGCGCCGCGCGATGCCGTGGAGCGCGGCTCCTTCTTCAGGACGTTCTCGACGGCGCGAGACACGTTCGGCCGACGCTTCGGCGTGCGTTTGCCCTGGCCGACCTCATAGGCATATTTGGCGCTGCGGCGCGTCGACTTCTTGGTGCGTCCCTTGCGCGGCGGCGGCAGATCGACGCCGGCGCGACGCGCCTCGGAGAGGCCGATGGCGATGGCCTGCTTGGTCGAGCGCGCGCCGTGCTTGCCTTTCCGGATCCTGTCGATCTCGTCCTTGACGAATTCGCCGGCCTGCGTGCTGGCCGACTTGCCGGCGCGCTTGTCCTGCCTGGCTTTGCGAATGATTTCCTGTCTTGGCATGGTCGAGTTCCCCTTCTTGATTCAGAGGGATGTCTGACCGCAACGCGCAAGGCAGGAGATCGATCCGCTTAGTTCCTCAGCGCCGCCAGCAGCTCATCCGGCCGCTCGGCCATGATCATGTGGCCGGCGCCGGGCACCACGACGGTCTTCGCATGCGGGATCGCGGCTGCAAGCGCCTTGCCCGCCTTGGCCGGCGTCATCATGTCCCGCTCGCCGAGAATGAGCGTCGTCGGCACCTTCACGCTCGCCGCAGCGGCAAGCGCATTCGCGTAGGCATTGCAGGCCGACAAATCCCTGAACAGCACACCCGGCTCGCAAGCCTTCAGCACGGCTTGCGCGCCGCCGTGCATCCACAGACCCGGCGCGAGGCTGCCGCCGAGTTCCGCGTTGAAGCCGAGGCCCCAGATCGCGACCATGTCGTTGGCATCCTGCGAGTTGGCTTCGGCCGCCTTCAAGAGATCCGGGCCGACCGTCATGGTCGCGGCGGTGCCGATCAGGCTCAGCGCCGAGACCTTGTCGGGATGCCGCGCCGCCGTCTCCAGCGAGATCAGCGATCCCATGGAGTGACCGATCAGATGCGCCTTCGCGGCGCCGGCGGCATTGAGCAGCGCCGCCGTCCAGTCGGCCATCTCTGAGATGCTGTCGAGCGAAGGTCCGGCGGAGCGGCCGTGTCCGGGCAGGTCGGGCGCCAGCACGCTAAAACCATGATGGGCGAACCAGCGCGTATGCAGCGCCCAGGTCGAATGATCGAAGCCGGCGCCATGGATGAAGACGACCGCGGGCAGCGACTTGTCGAAGTCGCGGCCCCCGGTTGCGACAAACACATCAGTGCCGTTGACGGAAAGCTTCATGATGTCAGGCCTTTTGGGAGATGCGCAGCGCTTGGTTGAGGTCGTCGATGATGTCGGAGGCGGTCTCGATGCCGACCGAGAGCCGCACCAGCTCTTCGCCGATGCCGGCGGCCTTGAGCTGCTCGGCATCCATCTGCTGATGCGTGGTCGAGGCGGGGTGGATCACCAGCGTCTTGGCGTCGCCGACATTGGCGAGGTGGCTGATCATGCGCAGAGATTCGATGAACTTGCGTCCCGCGGGCCGGCCACCCTTGATGCCGAAGGAGACGATCGAGCCGGCGCCACGCGGCAGCAGCGTCTTGGCGAGCTGATAGTCCGTGTGGTCCTCGAGCGAGGGATGCAGCACCCAGTCCACGGCCTTGTTGGATTTCAGCGCCTCCAGCACGGAGTGCGTGTTCTGCATGTGGCGGTCCATGCGCACGCCCAGCGTCTCCACGCCCTGGAGCAGCTGGAATGCGTTGGTCGGCGACAGGCAGGCACCGAAATCGCGCAGGCCCTCGGTGCGCGCGCGCATGATGAAGGCTGCCGTGCCGAACTGCTCGTCGAAGACGATGCCGTGATAGCCGCCATAGGGCTCCGTCAGCACGCCGAACTTGCCGGAGCCACGCCAGTCGAACCGGCCGCCGTCGACGATGGCGCCGCCGATCGCGATGCCGTGGCCGCCGATCCATTTGGTCGCCGAATGCATGACGATGTCGGCACCGAGCTCGATCGGGCGGCTGAGATAGGGCGTGGCAAAGGTGTTGTCGATCAGCAGCGGAATCTTTGCCTCATGCGCGATCGCGGCGACCTTGGGAATGTCCAGCACTTCCAGCCCGGGATTGCCGATGGTCTCGCCGATCACCAGCTTCGTGTTCGGCTTGATCGCGGCGCGAAACGCGCCGAGGTCGCGCGGCTTGACGAACGTCGTCGTGATGCCGAAGCGCGGCAGCGTGTGCGCCAAAAGGTTGATGGTGCCGCCATAGAGCGAGCTCGACGCCACGATGTGGTCGCCGGCGCTCAGCAGTGTAGCGATGGCCAGGTGCATCGCCGCCTGGCCGCTCGCGGTGCAGATCGCGCCGACGCCGCCTTCCAGCGCCGCGAGCCGCTCCTCCAGCACGCCCGTGGTCGGATTGGAGATGCGCGTATAGATGTGGCCGGCGCGCTCCAGGTTGAACAGCGCGGCGGCGTGGTCGGAATCCTGGAACACGTAGGACGTGGTCTGGTAGATCGGCACCGCCCGGGCACCGGTCGTGGGATCCGGATGCTGGCCCGCATGCAGGCTCAGGGTTTCGAAGGCAGGCGGCTTTGGCGCGGGCATGCGTGGCCTCGTTGATCGGTCGGTAAGGGTGGCCGTTGTGCCATAAAAAGGCGCGCGAAGTCAGCCATTGACAGCGCTGGGTTTGAAGCGAGCTCCAGCCGCGACGGCGGTGCACTCCCTCGCCCCGCTTGCGGGGAGAGGGTTGGGGTGAGGGGGAGTCTCCACGGGGACGGTGACTCGCGGAGACTGCCCCGCACCCGGAATTCAAGCTTCGCTCGAATTCCGGCCTCTCCCCGCAGGCGGGGAGAGGCGAAGCTAACCCCCGATCGCCTGCTCGATGATCCGCGCCTCCCGCAACAAAATCTCCGCGACCTCCTGCTCGCGCCGCGGCCCGAGCCTTGTGCGAACGGCGGAGACGGTCATCGCCGCGGCGGGCTGCCCGTCCGGGGTCTTGATCCAGGTCGAGATCGATTTCGTGCCCTGCACCAGGCCGATCTCCCTCATGCCGTATCCCAGCCGTCGCGCAGCGGTGACTTCGCCGAGCACCGTCGCGACATCGGTCCGATAGGCCTCGAACCGCTTCTCATTGGCCGCGACGATTTTTCGCGCCTCCGGCGTCGGCATCGCGGCCAGGATGGCGACGCCTGCGCTGGAGACGCCGAGCGGCCGGCGCGCGCCGACCTCGATCGACAGCACCTGGATCGGATAGACGCCGATCCTGCGGTCGACGCACAGCGTGTCGTTGCCGGTGCGCACGGTCAGGAACAGCGTGTCGCCGATCGCGGCGGATGCACGTTGCAGCGAGGGATTGGCGGCGATCAGCAGCCGCGACGGCCGGGGACGCGCCAGCGCGAGCTCCGGCACCTGGTTGCCGATCGCGTAGCGGCCGGTGCGCGCATGCCGCTCGACGATGCCTTCCTCGATCAGCACATGGACGATGCGATGCACGGTCGGGCGGGTGAGGCCGGTGGTCCGCACCACCTCGGCCAATGGCACACCGTCCTCGCGGCCTGCGGCAAGAATACGCAGCACCGCGAGCGCGCGCCGGATCGCTTGCGCGCCCTGCCGCGGTTCCATGGCGTTGCGGGTCAATCTGGTTCTGTCCATAATATGGACGAGAACGCCACAATTCACTCGACAGGTAAAGTGCGCATCTGGAGATTGCGCCGCGATCGGGATGCCGTGCGCGACGTCATCGGCACCGGATACTGGAATTGGAAGCGCTGCTGGGAGGTTAACATGAGATTAATCTGGATTGCCATCGCTGCTGCAGCCGCGATGCTGGCAGGTCCCGCGTCGGGCGAGCAATGGCCGACGCGCAACGTCAAGCTCATCGTGCCTTATCCCGCCGGCGGCAATGTCGACAGCGCGGCGCGCATCATCGCCGACAAGCTCCAGGAAAAGCTCGGCCAGCCCTTCATCATCGAGAACAAGGCCGGCGCCGGCGGCATGATCGCGGGCGAGGCCTTCGCGAAATCCGCGCCCGACGGCTACACGCTGTTCGTCGGCGCCAACGGCCCGGTGCTGTTTGCAACCGAAATCAACAAGCGCGAGGCCTATAACTGGAAGAAGGACTTCCTGCCGATCTCGACCATCTCGATGACGCCGCTGGTGCTCGAGGTGCATCCGTCGGTGCAGGCCAGCAACTTCAAGGAATTCATCGACCTCGCCAAGCGTGAGCCCGGCAAGCTGACCATGGCCTCGCCCGGCCCCGGCACCACCAACCATCTGCTCAGCGAGCTGATGCAGTCGAACCTCGAGCTGCAATGGGTGACCGCGCACTATCGCGGCAATGCGCCGGCGGTCAACGATCTGCTCGGCGGCCAGGTGCAGTTCGCATTCGACCAGCTCACGGTCAGTCTCCAGCACATCAAGGCCGGCCTGTTCCGCGCGCTCGCCGTCACCAGCCCGCATCGCCTGAAGTCGCTGCCTGACGTCCCGACCTTCGCCGAGCTCGGCTACAAGGACTTTGACGGCCAGACCTTTACCGGCCTGTTCGCGCCGGCAGGCACGCCGGCGCCTGTCGTGGACAAGCTGCACGAGACGCTGATCGCGATCCTGAAAGACCCCGGCGTCGTCGACAAGTTCGAAAAACTCGGCGGCGAAGCAACAGTGATGACGCCCGCGGAGTTCAGGGCTTATCTCGAGCGCGAGGACGCCAAGTGGATCCCGGTCGTGCGCAAGGCCAACATCAGGGCTGAATGATCGATGCGGATCGACCCCACCGAGCTCGGCGCCGAGCGCATCTACCGCCTGATGACCGGCATCGTGGTGCCGCGTCCGATCGCCTGGGTCACGAGCCTGTCAAGCAAGGGCGTGCTCAACCTCGCGCCGTTCAGCGCCTTCACCTTCGTCTCGCAGAAGCCGCCGATGCTCGCCATCAGCGTCGGCCGCAAGGGCGCCGACTACAAGGACACCGCGCACAACATCCTCGACACCGAGGAATATGTGATCCACATCGCCGATACACCCCTGATGAACGCGGTGCACGACAGCTCGGTCGAGCATCCGCCTGAGATCAGCGAGGTCGAGCATCTCGGGCTGGAGACGCTGCCTTGCGAGCGCATCAAGGTGCCGCGGCTTGGCGCTGCACCCGTCGCGATGGAGTGCCGCTTCCGGCAGTGCCTCGAATTCGGCGATGCCAAGAGCCGGCTCATCGTCGGCGAGGTCGTGATGTTCCATTTGCGCGACGGCCTCGTGAACGACGGCAAGGTCGAGACCAGAGCGCTCGACCCGATCGCGCGCATCGGCGGCCCGCGCTACGCCCGCCTCGGCGAGATCGTGACGCTGAACACCGTCTTCCAGACCCCCAAATCGAAAGACTGAGTGCGCGGGCCCGTCGCGGGCCAGGCTGCCTCAAGATCATCGGAGGAAATGACAATGCGACTCCTGAGCTATCTCCTGGACGGCGAGCCGCGCTATGGCGCGGCTGTCGAAGGCGGTGTGGTCGATCTGACCAAGCGCATCGGCCGCGACTATTCCGACGTGAAGGCACTGATCGCGGCCAACGCGCTGGCCGATGCGAAGGAAGCTGTCGCCGGGCAAAAGCCGGACTACGCGCTGGACAAGCTCGTCCTGCTGCCGCCGGTGCTGGCGCCGGAAAAGCTCTGGTGCATCGGCGTCAACTACGCCGAGCGCAATGCCGAGTACAAAGACAATTCGGACCTGCCAAAATATCCCAGCCTGTTCGTGCGCAGCATGTCCTCGATGACCGGCTCCGGTCAGCCGCTGGAGAAGCCGAAGGTTTCGGAGCAGCTCGACTATGAAGGCGAGCTCGTCATCGTGATCGGACAAGGCGGCCGCCACATCCCGCGCGAGAAGGCGTGGGCGCACATCTTCGGCATGACGCTGTGCAACGAGGGTACGATCCGCGACTGGCTGCGCCACGGCAAGTTCAACGTCACGCAAGGCAAGAATTTCGATCGCTCCGGCAGCATCGGTCCGTGGATCGTCACGGCGGACGAGCTCGATCCGCGGGGGCCGCATGACATCATCACGCGCGTCAACGGCGAGGTGCGGCAGCAGGACACCACCGAGCGGCTGATGTTCCCGTTCGATTTCATCATCTCCTATCTCTCGACCTTCGCGACGCTGAAGCCCGGCGACATGATCGTCACGGGTACGCCGACAGGCGCCGGCGCGCGCTTCGATCCGCCGCGCTGGCTGAAAGTCGGCGACGTCGTCGAGGTCGAGTCGAGCCGCATCGGCGTGCTGCGCAACACCGTTGCTGCGGAGCAATAAGATATGCTGGACGCCGCCACGATCGAACGCCTTGCCGCACGTCTCGATGAAGCCGAGCGCACCAAGACGCTGATCCCGATGTTCTCGAAAGAGTATTCGGACTTCAGCATCGAGGATGCCTACGCGGTCCAGCGCACCTGGACAAAACTTCAGCTCGGCCGCGGCCGCGTCATCAGGGGCCACAAGATCGGCCTGACCTCGAAGGCGATGCAGAACGCGGTCGGCATCAACGAGCCAGACTACGGCGTGCTGTTCGCCGACATGTTCTATGCCGATGCGACGCCGATCCCGTTCGACCGCTTCCACGCGCCGCGCATCGAGGTCGAGCTCGCCTTCGTGCTGAAGGCGCCGCTGCGCGGGCCCGATTGCACCATCTTCGACGTGCTCAACGCCACCGACTACGTCACGCCCGCGCTGGAGATTCTGGAGACGCGCATGCATCGCGTCGACCCTGAGACGGGCAAGACGCGCAAGGTGATGGACACGATCTCGGACAACGCGGCCAACGCCGCGCTGGTGCTCGGCGGCCGGCCGATCCGCCCGATGGATGCGGATTTGCGCTGGATCGGCGCGCTCCTGTTCCGCAACGGCGAGGTCGAGGAGACCGGCCTTGCCGCCGGCGTGCTCAATCACCCCGCCAACGGCATCGCCTGGCTCGCCAACCGCCTCGCGCCGCATGACGAATATCTCGCCGCCGGCGAGGTGGTGCTGGCGGGTTCGTTCACGCGTCCGGTCGACATCCGCCGCGGTGACACGTTCCACGCCGACTACGGCGCCTTCGGCTCGGTGTCGTGCCAGTTCGTCTGAAGCAACAACAAGCAGGGAGCGCATCATGACGGGTCAATCGCGGCGCAAGAGCATCCACATCGGCGGCTTCAAGCACGTCAACCCGATTCCAAACGCCTGCCGCATCGGCAATCTCGTGATGTCCGGCGTCATCCTCGGCCGCGATCCCGCGACCAATGCGATGCCCGAAAGTCTCGACGCCCAATGCGCCAACATGTTCGCGCATATGAAGGCGACGGTGGAGGCCGCCGGCGGCACCACCGACGACATCATCAAGATGACGGTGTGGCTGAAGGACCGCTCGCAGCGCGGCCCGGTCAATGTCGAGTGGCTGAAGATGTTTCCGGACGAGCATTCGCGCCCGGCGCGCCACGCGCTGCCGATGGACAACATGGATGGCGGCGCGCTGGTGCAGTGCGACTTCACCGCCGTGATCGACTGAGGAGTTTTGCGCATGCCGACCTATCTGCCGTTCGATCCCAACCCGCGCCGCCCGGTGAAGGCGCCGCCGCCAAAGACCATCGACAGCCAGTTTCACGTGCTGGGGCCGATCGACAAATATCCGGAGCGCCCCGGCGCGGCGTATCGGATGCCGACCGCAACCTGGGAAGCAGCGCTGCGCATGCACAAGACGCTCGGCATCGAGCGCGGCATCATCGTGCAGACCACGACCTACGGCGCCGACCATGCCGTCGTGCTCGACGGCCTCGCCGCGATGGGCCCGAACTATCGCGGCTGCGCCAATGCGCTGGTGTTCGCCGAGGCGAGCGACGCGTATCTTTCCAAGCTGCACGATGCCGGCGTGCGCGGCGCGCGCTTCAGCTTCCGCCAGGAGCTCGGCGCCGTGCTCTCGGATGCCGACTTCGCCCGCGCCATCGCGCGCATCCGCGAGCTCGGCTGGTACGTCAAGATCCAGCCGGAGAAGGACGGCATCATGTCGAGCGTCGCCAAGTACGAGAATCTCGACGTCCCCGTGCTGATCGACCACATGGCGCGCCCCGACCCCGAGGCCGGCAGGAACGATCCGAACCTGCGCAAGATGCTGGAGCTGCTGGCCAAGGGCAATTTCTGGGTCATGCTGTCGCTCGGCGAGAAGACCTCGAAGGCCGGCCCGCCCTATGACGACGTCATCCCGATCGCGCGCGCCTATATCGAGGCCGCCCCCGACCGCTGCGTCTGGGCCAGCGACTGGCCGCACCCGGTCTCCGTCAAGCAGCCGCCGAACGACGCCGATCTGCTCGAGCTGATGTACCGCTACGCGCCCGATCAGGCCGAGCTGGAAAAGATCCTGGTGCAAAATCCTGCAAAGCTGTTCGGCTTTCCGGACTAGTTGGGGCGTTCACGATCGGGGCGGATGTTGATGGTCTCGGCACGACGAAGGCTGCACCGCCAGTTTTGGACCTGTGCGGCGCTTGCCCTCATCGGAGGCATTGTCTCCGCCGGGACCGCGGCCGCCGGCAGCGACACCATCTCGCCCGTGATCGCATGTGATCGGCTCCAGTCGGAAGCTGGTCCGGCGATGCGCATCAGCGAAGCTCAGCCGCGTCCTGCGGCCGGTGGACTGCCCGCGCATTGCGAAGTGATCGCCTATCTGGACGAGCGCACCGGCGTCGACGGCCAGAAATTCGCCATCGGCCTGCATCTCAGATTGCCGGAAGCGTGGAACGGCCGCTTCGTGTTCCAGGGGCAGGGCGGCACTGACGGCGTCCTCGGCAACGGAGATGCGCTGCCCGGCGGCGGGCAGCCGAGCGCGCTCAACCAGGGATACGCGACGGTCACGACCGATGCCGGGCACAGCAATGCGCCGGGCCCGCTCGGCGGCGCCAGTTTCGGCCTCGACCCGCAGGCGCGGATCGATTTCGGCTATCGCGCCGACGACGTCGTGACGCGGCGGGCCAGGCAATTCATCCAGGCCTATTACGGCCGCTCGCCGACATATTCCTATTTCCTGGGCTGCTCCAACGGCGGGCGGCACGGAATGGCGCTCACGCAGCGCTTCCCCGAGCACTTCGATGGGGTCGCCGCCGGTGCCCCGGCTTTTCGAATGCCGGAGAAGGGACTTGCAGGAGCCGCCTCGACGCAAGGCTTCGCGGCGATTTCGCCGAAAGCTCCGGATGGCCGCCCCATTCTGGCGGAGGCGCTGTCGAGGGCGGATATGGAATTGCTCTCCAGGGCGGTCGTTCAGTCCTGCGATGAAGCCGACGGACTTGCCGACGGCATCATCGACAATGTACCCGCCTGTCGCTTTTCGCCGCGCACGCTGCAATGTCCCGCCGCGAAGACCGCGAGCTGTCTCTCCGCCGCCCAGGTCGCGGCGCTCGAAAACTATTTCGAGGGGCCGACCACGGCACAGGGCCGCCGGATCTACGCGCCGTATCCATACGACTCCGGAATTGCCACGGACGGATGGCGGCGCTGGATTCTCGGCACCGCGCCCGACAGCCGCGTCAACGCCTTCAACGTGTCCTTTGGCGCGACCCTGGCATATCTCTACATGACCCCACCCCATTCGCCGCTGGCGAGTGAAGCGGAGGCCGTTTACGACTTCTACCGCACCGTGGATGTCACGGCCGCCCATGCCAGGATTTTCGGCACGAGCGCGGCGATGCCGGAATCCTCCGTGCAGACGATCTCCGCAAATTCAGTCGATCTCTCCGCGTTCCGTCAGCGGCGCGGCAAGCTGCTGCTCTATCACGGCGTCAGCGATCCCACGTTCTCGGCGCTGGATACGCTGGACTGGTACAAGCGGCTCACCAATGCTGCGGGCGGAGAGAAGGAGACGGCCGAATTCGCCCGCCTCTTCCTCGTGCCCGGCATGAACCATTGCTCGGGAGGCCCTGCCACCGATAGCTTCGACGTGCTGACACCGCTGGTGGCCTGGGTCGAGCAGGGCCGCGCGCCGGACAGCATCGAGGCGCGCGCCGGTGCGACGACGCCCTGGCCGGGACGCAGCCGGCCGCTGTGCCCCTATCCTCGCCAGACCCGCTATCTCGGCAGTGGCAGCATCGAGACGGCCGAGAGCTTCATCTGCACCACCCCGTAGCGCGATCAGGGCGAGATGATCCGGTCGCGCATGGCGATCATCACGGCTTGCGTGCGGGTTGTCGCGCCGAGCTTCTTGCAGCAGTTCTTGACGTGCGCCTTCACGGTGCGCGCCGAGATCGTCAAGGCGTCGGCAATCTCCTCGGTGGATCGCCCGATCGCAGCCAGTGTCAGCACCTCGCACTCACGCAGAGACAGCGCGAGTGTTCGTGCCTCGGGCTGGCCGCGCAGTGCCAGCGCCCGGTCGAAGGCATAAAGCGCCATGAGATGGAGGGCCGGCAAATCACGCTCCGGCAGATCGATCTCGCGGCCGCCGAAGAACACCTGACCGATGCGGTTGGCGGGTGAAGCGATCGGGACCATCACGCCGTCGAGCAGGCCGAAGTCGCGGGCGCGGCGGACCAGTTCGACCGCGCGCGGCTCCCGGGTCGGATCGAACGGCGCTTCCCTGAACCATCGGAACGGGCGCAGCGTCGTCTTGCAGTAGCGCAGCGCCGGATCGTCCCAGACGAACTGCTCGGTGGAATACATGTCCAGAAAGCCGGGCGGCAGCCGATGGGCGAGAACGGCCTCGCGCGGGGCCTCGGTCGAGAGCGGCGCGACATAGGCGCAACAGAACTGGTCGGGGCCGTACTCGCCGAGCATGCGCCCCATGGCGTCCAGGACACTCGCGGTGTCGGAAAGCGCCTGCACCGTCTCGATGAACTCGAACGCGCGGCTGCGGATCACATCCATCGCCGATCCTCCGATCTAGCCTTGAGGGATCGGCGCTACGCTACCTTTCCATATCCCGAGTTTAGGGCACCATCGCGGGGCCTGCAATCTCACGCATGTTCCAGCCGGAGCCTGGTTCAGCGATTGGGCGACGCCGCCAGCCGGTCGCGCACCTCGGCTGCGATCTCGAACGAGCGCAGCCGCGCGGCGTGGTCGTAGATCTGCCCCGTCGTCATCAATTCGTCCGCGCCGGTCTCAAGGATCAGTGCCTTCAGTTTCTCTTCGACGACGCCGGGCGAGCCGACCGCGGAGCAGGACAGCGACTGGCCGACGCCCGCCTTCTCCGCCGGCGACCACAGCGCGTCCATGTCGTCCACCGGTGGCGGCAGCGGACCGGGCGTGCCGCGGCGTAAGTTGATGAACTGCTGCTGCAGCGAGGAGAACATGCGCTGCGCTTCCGCATCGCTGTCCGCGGCAAACACGTTGACGCCGACCATCGCATAGGGCTTGTCGAGCTGCGCCGAGGGCTCGAAGCGCGCGCGATATTCGCGCAGCGCCGGCATCATCATCTGCGGCGCGAAATGCGAGGCGAACGCGAAGGGCAGGCCGAGCATGGCCGCAAGCTGCGCGCCAAAGGTGCTCGAGCCCAGGATCCAGAGCGGCACCTTGGTCCCCATGCCGGGCACGGCGCGGATCGCCTGGTTCGGCTGCACGTCGCCGAGCAGCGCCTGCAATTCCAGCACGTCATGCGGAAAATTCTCGGACGTGGTGGCAAGGTCGCGCCGCAGCGCCCGCGCCGTGAACTGGTCGGTGCCCGGCGCCCGCCCGAGCCCAAGATCGATCCGCCCGGGATACAGCGACTCCAGCGTGCCGAACTGCTCGGCGATGACCAGCGGCGAATGGTTCGGCAGCATGATCCCGCCGGATCCGACGCGGATCGTCTTGGTCCCGCCCGCGACGTGCCCGATCACCACCGACGTCGCTGCACTCGCGATGCCCGTCATGTTGTGATGCTCGGCCAACCAGAACCGCTTGAAGCCCCATTTCTCCGCATGCTGGGCAAGATCGAGCGAGTTGCGAAACGCCTGCGACGCATCGCCGCCCTGACGGATGGGCGCGAGATCGAGCACGGAGAAGGGGATCATGCGAGGATACCGGTGAGGGGCGCAACGCGCCGGGCCTCCATATGTAATACCGTCGGGCCCGAATGTTAGCGTTGCGGTGTCGGTTCAACACGGGCGCAATTGTGCCATTCGGAATTGTCGCGGGTGACCGGCGAACCGCCCAGACAACGTTTTTGACCCAGCGGACTTTCAGCGTGGGCTTGACTTACGTCAACATTCGACACCTGGCTTTCCAACATTGGTTGCTTCGATGTCCTTCTGGAGAGGTATCATGGCCGATCCGACCAAGCTCTCGGTTGAGAAAGCGCTCGAAAAGATACGTCAGCGCGACGAGCCGAAATCAGAGAATTCACGCCTCGATGAAAAAACCGACGCTCTCAATGAAGAGATCAAACGCATGAGAGCACAAAGGCTCCGCCTTGAACGACAACAGGGCAAGCGTGGCTGAATAGCGTGTAGGATGGGTAGAACACTTGCGAAACCCATCATGTTTCGTCATCGAGGCAAGGCCTCGATGGGTTTCGCTTCCGCCTTCGCCCTTTGAGCTACGGCGGACAAGTCGCTCTACCCGTCCTACGAAGCTGTCTGAGTGGTCCGCACCTCCGTTCACAACACTGTTATTGCGACCTGTTGCGCCCTTTGTCCCAACTGGGCGTTTTGCGCCTGTTGTTGTACCCTCAGCAAAGCCATTGCCTGGGCGCCAGGAGGAACTGACATGACCGTGGTCGTCTTCAACCGCCGCACCCTTCTCGCCGCCGGCGGCTCCGTCCTCGCAACCGGGGTTTTCGCAAGCGGGTTTCCCGGGCTGCTGTTGCCGGCCCGCGCGGACGGCCTCGCACCGACCGAGTCGATGTCGGGCGGAGCGAACAACTATCGCAAGGGCGCGGCGATCGTGGACCGCATCGGCAAGGGCGGCTTCTGGATGAGCGGCACCGTCCGGCGCGCCGGCGACGGCGCGCCGATGGCCGGACAGCGCATCCAGATCTGGGCGCATACGATTGAAGGTCAGGAGCACGAGCCGCAGAGTCACGGCGCCACGCTCACCGACAAGGACGGCAAGTTCCGGCTCGAGATGCCGCAGATCATTCCGATCTTCGGCCAGCCGCATGGCCACCTCGCCTATGACAGCGGTGAGTTCAAGACCGTCTTCCTGCGCCCGGTGATGCGGAGCGCGAAGGAGACCAGCCTCGAGGCGCACTTCGTCCTGCAGCCGGCCTGACCGGGCCAGCGAATGACGCGGTGGAAATTGGCCCGGGTGATCCTGATCTGGGCCGCTCTTGCCTTGGCCATCGGCGTGCCGATCGCGCTTGCTGCGGCAAGCGAGCAGCTCGCATGGCGCGGTCCGGTCTACATCCTCGCCGGATTTGCCGGCATCATTGCGCTAGGCCTCGTGCTCGTTCAGCCCCTGCTGATCGGCGGCTATTTGCCGCCGCTGTCGGCCTATCGCGGACGGCGCGCCCATCACTGGATCGGCGGCGCGCTGGCCCTTGCGATCGTGATCCATGTCGCCGGCCTCTGGATCACCAGCCCGCCCGACATGATCGACGCCCTGACCTACACATCGCCGACGCCGTTCTCTCCCTTTGGCGTGACCGCCATGTGGGCGATCTTCATCGTCGCGCTGCTGGCTCTGCTGCGCCGGCGCTTGGGATTGCGGCCGCGAACCTGGCGCTTCGTTCACATGCCGCTGGCGATCGTCATCGTCGCAGGCAGCGTGGTCCATTGCCTGCTGATCGAGGGCACGATGGAGACGATCTCGAAGGCGGCGCTGTGCGCGCTCGTCCTCGCGGCAACCGTGAAAGTCATGATTGACCTGCAGGTGTGGCGAAAGCGGCGGGCGTTGCGCGGAGATGCGCGCGCACACGCGATCACGGGGCGCCGGCCCGGATAGTTCGTAGCCCGGATGGAGCGAAGCGCAATCCGGGACGACTGCGTTCGCGACCGATGGTCCCGGATTACGCTCACGCTCCATCCGGGCTACGCGACTTTCAAGCAATGCCGGGCGCTGTCAGCGCCAATCTGCTCTGCTTGCCGCAAGTAGCGACGGGGCGTATCCTTGCGCGATGACTGTCACGGCCCCCGATCTGAAAGCGTTCCTGCTGGCGACGCCGTTCTTCGGCGGTCTTCCGGATCCGAGCCTCGACCTCCTGATCTCGATGCTGGTCGAGTGCCGCTTCGATGCCGGAACAATCGTCGTGGCCGAAGGCGAGCCGGGGCAGTCAATGTTCATCGTCAAGTCCGGACGGCTGGCAGTGAGCAAACGCACGAATTCAGGGAGCGTCGTCCCGATTTCCCGTCTGGCGCCTGGTGATTTCTTCGGCGAGATGACGCTGATCGAAATGCAAAATCGCTCGGCCACGGTGGTCACGGAGAGCCCGACCGTGCTGTACGAGCTGACGGCCCGAAAGCTCTACGCCTGCTACAAGGCCGATATCCACGCCTATGTGATCGTCCTGCAGAACATCAATCGCGAGCTGTGCCGACGGCTGCGCCGCTCCGACGATCGCTTCGCCGGGCAGCGGGCGAATGATGGCAATTGATCACGCGTAGGATGGGTAGAGCACTTGCGAAACCCATCACGTTTCGTCACGAGCGACATGCTGATGGGTTTCGCTTCGCTCTACCCATCCTACGGGCTCCGCTCCGCCCGTCCTGCGAGCTGGACGTCACGACTTATCGTGCGCGTACTTCTCCAGGAGCAGCCGATTATATTCGTCTCTTACGGCTCTCTTCGAGACATGCCCTTTTCGGTCCTTGGCAATCCTCAGAAGATCAGGATCAGTCGGGGCCCGTGACTTCCGCCTGAATCTCGCAAAGAGTGGGGTCGTAGGCGCCGACGTCCTTCCAAACAGCCCGTCAAACCATCCCATTGTGTCCTCCCGGACAGAACGCGAGGTATGAGACTATCACTATGGAGGGCAAACGGACAGTGCGACTGCATCTTCTCGAAAAGCTCGCCAGCGCATGGTCCGCTATGGGGCAGGCCTTGAGCAGCTCGAGTGTCGGTAAGGGGTAGGCCGCGGTTCAGGCGCGTCGATGAGCCGCAACTCGTGGCTTCGCTGCAAGTCCCCTGAAGGCGCCGGCAATCCCGCCGCGTATGCTCAGGTCGTGGCCGGAGAGATCCGGACGCAGGGAAGCCTGGCTCGGCTACAGCAACGCCATCGAGTGCAGCGAGTTTCTATGAAAGCCGAAGGCAACCAAGCCCGACAGAAGCAGCACAGTCCCAGTCACGATCAGGCAAAACGCAAACACTATCGGAGCCTCTGGTTCGTCATGAATGAGAAGACGATAATAGATAAAATTTTACCGACAATCGAAAGGAAGAATTAACCTTACCTGCGCGGCCCAACAGCCACGAGGACAATCAGGTCTTGGGACGTGTCGGCCTGTGTTCTCAATGCACGCCAATCTGACCCGTCGGGCAAAACACCCACCTCCCGCCAAAACCCCGTCAACCCCCTCCCGCAAAGATATTCCGCTTTACCGAAATTCGGATTTGCGGCACTATCCCGCCATCCCGGTCCCCGGAGAGGGGCGATCGTACGTCGTAACGAACGTGGATCGGGGTGCGGTGGACGCGGCAGCGCCGGGCACGTGAAGGCGGGACCAGGGCGAGATGAACCTCGTGAGGTCCTTGCTCCGTGCGGACGGACGGCGCGGTGTCCGGCGAAGCTACTAAAGCGAAGCCGGGCCGACGCGTACGGCAAAACCATGTGGTCCTGACCGTCGTTGCTACGGTCAAGCCTTGCGGAGATGTTTTGAGGCTCAACCGGGCCTGGAGGCATCGCCAATTCGCGAGGTGACGGAGGCCAGAAGGAACTCGGCTCCGGGGAGAGCAGGCATACGCCGTCAAACCATCGCGCAGGGAAGGCCGTGTGTTGGGCTTCACCTGTATGCCGCTGTGCAAGTTTTTTGCGTATGCTTTCGCACAGTGGACCGTGGGTGCCAGCCGGCACCCGGCCTTCCCTGCGCCCTCTTCACAGAGGAGGGCGAAAGAGAAGAGCAAAACTCGGGCGTCAGATGCCGCGAGAACGCCGATTCATGTCTGATTGAACGAAGAGAATGGTGCTGCCAGACAGGATTGAACTGTCGACCTCTCCATTACCAATGGAGTGCTCTACCACTGAGCTACGGCAGCATGTGCTGGGATCAGAATCGGCCGCCACAGGGGCCTACCAAGCGGGCCGATATCTGCCACAAGCCCCCCTCCTGTGCAAGCTTGCTAGCCCCGTCAAAACGAGAAAATCGGGCCGATATCGGGGCCGAAATGCCCGTTTTCGCTTGAAACGGCCGACTTTCCGCCGATTAGAGGGCGATATCCCGCCCAACTGGCCAGTTGGCCCGGGGGGCGGATTCGATCCATTTCGAGTTTCGCACGATCGGATCGCGCTCGCCTCTTGAGCTGCCATGTTCGTTGGGCATGTTATGGCCGATCGCTGCGATGGACTTTTGATGACTGACCGGAACGACAAGAGCACGAGCCAGAGTTCGAAACAGGGCCGGGGATCCCGGGACGACCGGCTGAAATCGGCGCTGCGCGAGAACCTGAAGCGGCGGAAGCTGCAGGCGCGCGAGCGCGCGGCAAGCGCTGACCCCTCGCAGAACGACGAAGGTTCCCTAAATGAGGGGACCGCCGGCAAGACCGGCGCTTGAAGACCGGCAGCTAGATTTTTGAAATGAGCGGGAATGACGATGGCGCAGGACGAGGTGCAACGAACCGACCGGGAGGCGCTGATGGCGCAGTTCACGCGTCCCGAGCAGACCTTTCCGACGCTGATGCAAGTCGAGATCGAGCGCCTGCGCCATTTCGGCGAGCTCCGGCACTATAAGGACGGCGAATTCCTGTTCGAGACCGGCAAGCCCGGGCCCGGCATGTTCGTGGTGCTGGCCGGCCACGTCGCCATCTCCCAGCGCGACGGTCTCGGTCACGTCACCCCGGTGATCGATCAAGGACCGGGGCAGTTCCTGGCCGAGCTCGGCCAGCTCTCGGGCCGGCCGGCGCTGGTCGACGGCCGCGCCGAGGGCGATGTCGAGGTGCTGCTCGTCCCGCCGGACCGGCTGCGCGCGCTGCTGGTGGCCGAGGCTGAGCTTGGCGAGCGCATCATGCGCGCGCTGATCCTGCGCCGGGTCAATCTGATCCAGGGCGGCATCGGCGGCCCCGTGCTGATCGGGCCGTCGAACTCGGCCGGCGTGGTGCGCCTGCAGGGCTTTCTCACCCGCAACGGCCAGCCGCATCATCTGCTCGATCCCAGCAGCGAGCATGACGCCGCCGAGCTGATCGCGCGCTATTCGCCGAAGCCGGAAGATTGGCCGCTCGTCGTCACGGCCGGCGGCACGGTGCTGCGCAATCCCAGCGAGACCGAGCTCGGTCGCGCCATCGGCATGATCGGCGGGGCCAAGGACGGCCGCATCTACGATGTCGCCATCGTCGGCTGCGGACCGGCAGGGCTCGCGACCGCGGTCTACGCGGCCTCCGAAGGTCTCTCGGTCGCGGTCGTCGACACCCGCGCCTTCGGCGGCCAGGCCGGCGCCAGCGCGCGCATCGAGAATTATCTGGGGTTTCCGACCGGCATCTCCGGCCAGGCGCTGGCGGGCCGCGCTTTCACCCAGGCGCAGAAATTCGGCGCGGACATCATGATTCCGATGTCGGTGAGCTCGCTGGATTGCTCGCGCGCCAACGGCACCTTCGCGCTGGCGCTGGATTGCGGCGACACCTTGCGCTCGCGCGCGGTGGTGGTCGCCAGCGGCGCGCGCTATCGCCGCCCCGAGATCGCGAATCTCGACAAGTTCGAGGGCCGCGGCGTCTGGTACTGGGCCTCGCCTGTTGAGGCGCGGCTCTGCGCCGGTGAGGAGGTGGCGCTGGTCGGTGCCGGCAATTCGGCGGGCCAGGCTGCGGTGTTCCTGTCGGGCCATGCCAAACGCGTGCTGATGATCATCCGCGGCGGCGGCCTGGGCGCCAGCATGTCGCGTTATCTCATCGAGCGCATCGAAGCGACGCCGAACATCGAATTGATGTTCAACACCGAGATCACCGCGCTCGAAGGCGACGAGACCTCGTTGCTGCGGCGCGTCCGCTGGAAGAGCCGGCTGTCGACGGATGAGGATGAAGCCGACATCCGCAACCTGTTCCTGTTCGTCGGCGCCGATCCCGCCACCTCCTGGCTGCACGGCTGCGGCGTGACGCTCGATCGCGGCGGCTTCGTCGTCACAGGCGCGCAGTCCGAGCTGAACCAGGGCAAGCTGGTGGCGCCGCTCGAGACCTCCGTGCCCGGCGTCTACGCCGTCGGTGACGTCCGCTCCGGCTCGGTCAAGCGCGTCGGCGGCGCCATCGGCGAAGGCGCCCAGGTCGTGGCCTCCCTGCACGGCTATCTCGGCGACGCCGCAAAACCGGCGCTTTAGTCAAGGAGAAGGCAAGGGAATGGCAAGCCGAATCCGGCTTGCCATCTTGCCGACAACTACAGACTATCCACTCGTCGCGAGGCCAATCGCGCGCGGAAAAAACAGGATTCCCAAGGGAGGACTCAATGGCTGAAATCGTCGTGCTGTACAAAACACCCAAGGATGCTGCGGCCTTCGACAAGTACTATGCCGAGACGCACATTCCGCTCGCGAAAAAGCTTCCCGGCCTGAAGAAATACGCCGTCAGCAAGGGACCCGTCGCATCTCCCGCAGGTCCTTCCGGCATCCATCTCGTCGCCATTCTCACCTTCGACAGCGTGGCCGACATCCAGGCCGCATTCGCCAGTCCGGAAGGCAAGGCGACCGGCGCCGACGTGCCGAAATTCGCCAGCGGCGGCGCCGACCTCCTGATCTTCGACACCAAGGACGTGTGAGGGATCGATTCAACTTTCGTCGAAAGCCTGCTGTCGTTTGCGACAGCGCTGCAAAAAATTCAGCCATGCGTTTGTCGATTCGCACGATGACGCATGGCTGTGCGCAAGCCTGTGACATTGCGTGTGTAGCCATCCAATGAGGACCGTAATACCATCTCGCTGTTTCCCCATGGAGAGAGTGAGATGTTTGGATTGAGCCTGTCTGCCATTACACTGATCCATGTCGTCATCAGCCTGATCGCGATCGTCGCCGGCTTCGTCGTGATGTTCGGTCTGCTCGGCTCGAAGTCGATGCCCGGCCTCACCGCGATCTTCCTGCTGTTCACCATTCTCACCAGCGCCACCGGCTTCCTGTTTCCGTTCAAGGAGCTGCTGCCCTCGCACATCATCGGCATCATCTCGCTGGTGCTGCTCGCGGTCGCCTGCCTCGCGCTCTACGGCATGAAGCTCTCCGGCGTCTGGCGTCCGGTCTACATCGTGACCGCGATGATCTCGCTTTATTTCAACGTCTTCGTGCTGGTGATCCAGTCGTTCCTGAAAGTGCCGGCACTCGCCGCGCTTGCGCCCGCCGTGCCGCCGGCGCCGCCCTCCGGTCCGGTGTTTGCCGTGGTGCAGGGCATCGTGCTGGTGTTCTTCGTGGTGCTGACGATCGGGGCCTGGCGCCGCTACAAGCCCATGGCGTTTGCCTGATCACACGATTCTCATCGCCGCAGGCCGGTGCGAGGTCTCGACCTCGTATCGTCGCACGACCATCTCCGCCTCGTCGGCTCGCGTCTCGCGGGCCCCGGACCGATTCTCACTGAAGGAGCCCTCCAATGCCCACCATCACCACCAAAGACGGCGTCGAGATTTTCTACAAGGACTGGGGCGCGGGGCAGCCGATCGTGTTCAGCCATGGCTGGCCGCTGTCGTCGGACGATTGGGACGCGCAGATGATGTATTTCGTCACGCGCGGTTATCGCGTCATCGCTCATGACCGCCGCGGTCACGGCCGCTCGGCGCAGGTCGCCGACGGTCACGACATGGATCATTATGCCGACGATCTCGCCGCGCTTACCGCGCATCTCGATCTCAAGAACGCCATCCATGTCGGCCACTCCACCGGCGGCGGCGAGGTCGTGCACTACATCGCGCGTCACGGCGAGAGCCGCGTCGCGAAGGCTGCGATCCTCTCGGCGGTGCCGCCGCTGATGGTGCAGACCGCGGCCAATCCCGGCGGCCTGCCGAAGAGCGTGTTCGATGATTTCCAGGCCCAGCTCGCCGCCGGCCGCTCCGCATTTTACCGCGACATCGCGGCGGGCCCGTTCTACGGCTACAACCGCCCCGGCGCAAAGCCACTGGAAGCGGTGATCGAGAATTGGTGGCGCCAGGGCATGATGGGCGGCGCGAAGGCGCATTACGACGGCATCGTCGCGTTCTCGCAGACCGACTTCACCGAGGACCTGAAGAAGATCAACGTTCCCGTGCTGGTGATGCACGGCGACGACGACCAGATCGTTCCCTATGCCGATTCGGCGCCGCTCTCGGCCAAGCTGCTCAAGAAGGGCATCCTGAAAACCTACAAGGGTTTTCCGCACGGCATGCCGACCACCCACGCTGAAACGATCAACGCCGACCTGCTGGCGTTTTTCAAGGAGTGAGCGGGACGCGACTCCTACCCTCCCCCTCCAGGGGAGGGTAAGCGGCTCACTTCAATATCGCCCGGATCGCATCGAAGGTGCGCTTCACGAACGCCTCCGGCTTTTCGCGCACACCCTCGCCGATCCAGCTCTCGCCACCGACGCGCATCGCGCCGGTCGAGATCATCGCGACGAGCCGCGCCTTCAGCTGGTCCGATTTGTTTCGCGCACGCCGTGCAAGCCCTTCCGCCAGCGCGCGCTCGAGCTTCTCGTATTTGAGCTGGTCGCGGGCGTGGAGTGCGGGATTGTCGCGCTTGAGCCGCGACATTGCGGCGGCTTCCGCGGGATCGATCCGCTTGACTGCCGCTGCGATCGCATTCTCCGCCGCGGTCAGCATGGATTCCTCCGCGGGCCGTGCCAGGATCTCGGTGACCAGCGCGGCCGCGGCGTCCTCCTGCCAGGCGGAAACGACGTCCTCCTTCGACGCGAAGTAGTGGAAGAAGCTGCGGCGCGAGACGTCGGCCGCCGCCGCGATGTCGTCGATGGTCGTGGCCTCGAAGCCGCGCTCCAGGAACAGCGCCATCGCTGCGCGGGTCAGCCGCTCGCGAGTCTCCTGCTGCTTGCGCTGGCGCAGGCCGGCAGAGGGCGCCGATTTTGCGGCCGCTGACAATGGCTTGGCGCCTTTCCTGACCGCTTTCGAAGCCTTCAAATCATTTCACCTCTTGCAAATTTGCACTCAGTGCACATTTAGACCCGTCGCGGGCTTTTTGTAAGGCCGAACGGAGACACGGCATGACCGACTGGACCACGGCAGACATTCTCTCCCTCAGCGGCAAGACCGCGGTCGTGACCGGCGCCACCGGCGGGCTCGGTTACGAGACTGCGATGGCGCTGGCGGGCGCCGGTGCCATTGTCATACTCACCGGGCGCAGCGACGCAAAGGGCCTGCGGGCGATCGAGAGCATTTGCGAGCGGTTTCCCAACGC
The DNA here is from genome assembly GCF_029714325.1 of Bradyrhizobium sp. CB1717. NCBI lineage: Bacteria > Pseudomonadati > Pseudomonadota > Alphaproteobacteria > Hyphomicrobiales > Nitrobacteraceae > Bradyrhizobium > Bradyrhizobium sp. CB1717. The sequence continues at coordinate 8,704,485 of NZ_CP121666.1, read as the reverse complement.
CTTGATCGCCTATGAGCATCTCGACCTCGCCAGCCAGTCCTCCGTCGCCGATTTCGCCAGGCGCTTTGCCGCTGGCAACGAGCAGCTCGATCTGCTCGTCAACAATGCCGGCGTGATGGCGCTGCCGAAGCGGCAGCAGACCGAGGATGGTTTCGAGATGCAGCTCGGCACCAACTATCTCGGCCATTACGCGCTGACGGCGCGTCTGCTGCCGCAGCTTCGCCGGGCGAAGGCGCCGCGTGTCGTCAATCTCTCCAGCCTTGCGCACCGCTCCGGCGCGATCAATTTTGACGATCTGCAAGGCAGGCATTCCTATCGTCCCTGGCGGGCCTATTGCCAGTCCAAGCTCGCGATGCTGATGTTTGCGCTGGAGTTGCAGCGCCGCAGCCTCGCCGCCGGCTGGGGTGTGACGAGCCTTGCCGCCCATCCCGGCTATGCGCGGACCGATCTCATTTCGAACGGGCCGGGCGCCAACACATTCCAGTGGCGGGTCGGCCGGTTGCTTCAGCCGTTGATGAGCCAGTCCGCGGCCGAGGGCGCGTTGCCGACGCTGTTCGCGGCGACCTCGCCCGGTGCTGAACCGGGCGGCTATTACGGTCCGAACGGATTTTACGAACTGAAGGGGGCGCCCGCGCCTGCGCGGATCATGCCGCAGGCGAAGGACTTTGCCGCGGCTGCGATGCTGTGGGATGTCTCGGCAACGCTGACCGGTGTATCCTTCGACGAGATCGCGGTCGCTGCATGAGCCGCGACATTGTTGGGGACGTCGCGATGCGCGTGATCATCTTCGGCGCGACCGGCATGGTCGGGCAGGGCGTCTTGCGCGAATGCCTGATCGATCCCGGGATCGAGCGTGTGCTCGTGGTCGGGCGTAGCCCGACCGGCGTGCGCGACGCCAAGCTCGCCGAGATCATCCACGATGACTTCCTGAACTATTCAGCGATCGAAGCCGAGCTCACAGGCTTCGACGCCTGCTTTTTCTGCCTCGGCGTCTCCTCGATCGGCATGAGCGAGGAGCGCTACCGCCACCTCACCTACGACCTCACGCTCGCGGCCGCGACGACGCTGGCGCGGCTCAATCCGCAGATGACCTTAACTTACGTCACCGGCGCCGGCACCGATTCCACCGAGCAGGGGTCGCGGATGTGGGCCCGGATCAAGGGCAAGACCGAGAACGATCTCCTCAAGCTGCCGTTCAAGGGCGCCTACATGTTCCGGCCCGGCGCAATCCAGCCGCTGCACGGCGCCCGTTCCAAGACTGCCTGGGTGCAGGCCGTGTATACCGCAACCTGGCCGCTCTGGTCGGTGCTGCGCCGGATTTCGCCCAGGCTCGTCACCTCGACCGAGCAGATGGGCCGCGCCATGATCCATGTTGCCCGGGAAGGGTATCCACGGAAGGTGCTGGAGATGGAGGATATCAATAGCATCTAGCCGGCCGGCCCGTTAGTTGTGAGGAAATTTCGGCGCCTGCGCGCGTTGAGCCCCGTCCGCCCTGAAGGAGAAGCGCCGGCGATGTCTCCCCAGCTCAAAATGATCGCGCTCGATGCCGACGACCTCGCCGTGATCTCGGCCCATGTCCAGGACGCCCGCGTGCAGGCCTCGGACATCATCTGGCGGCAGGGCGAGAAGCGCCTGGTGGTCGGAATGAGCCGGCTGGACTGGGAGCAGACCCTGGACGGCGAGACCGAGCCGCGCCGGCTGGTCGCCGCGCTCCGCTTCGACCGCGTGCTCGCCTGCAAATCGCGCAATATCGATTTGGGCGCGCTGGACAAGGTTCTGGACCTCGTCGGCATCGAGTTTCACCCCCAGGACGGCCGCGCCGAGGAGCCCGGCGGCAGCGCCCTCCTGCTGTTCGCCCAGGGCGGCGCCATCCGCCTCGACGTCGAATGCCTGGAATGCGAGCTGACGGATCTGGGTGCGGACGACCTGGGGACGGGCGTGGAGGTCGAAGGGGAGGGGTGAGGTGGCCTACAGTGTCGTCCCGGCCTAGTGCGCGATTGCGCACGGGGGCCTGGACCCATAACCCCAAGGCTTTGTTGTTGAAACGAGATGGGGCTCCGATATGCCCAATAATTACCGCCGGTGGATATGGGTCCCGGCCCCCGTGCGCAATTGCGCACTAGGCCGGGACGACACCTTCCAAGGGTTGACGGCGGGGGGCCGCCGCGCCATTGAGCAGGGGGCCCGGGTGAGCCAATCCGCCCCAAAGACCAGCCGGAAGCCAAGCCAAAATGCCCGTCCGTCTCGACCGCAGCAGCGCCGATTTCGACCAGCGATTCGCGGCCTTCCTCGCCGCCAAGCGCGAGGTTTCGGCCGACGTGGAGGCCGCCGCGCGCGCCATCGTCGACGATGTGGCGAAGCGGGGCGATGCGGCGCTGCTCGAGGCCACCGCAAAATTCGACCGGCTGAAGCTGGATGCATCCGGCCTGCGCGTCACCGCTGCAGAGATCGATGCTGCGGTGAAGATTTGCGATGCCCCGACGCTGGACGCGCTCAAGCTCGCGCGCGACCGCATCGAGACCTACCACAGCCGCCAGCTGCCGAAGGACGAGCGCTTCACCGATCCACTCGGCGTCGAGCTCGGCTGGCGCTACACCGCGATCGAATCCGCCGGCCTCTACGTCCCCGGCGGCACCGCGGCCTATCCGTCGTCGGTGCTGATGAATGCGGTGCCTGCGAAGGTCGCTGGCGTTGCGCGCCTCGTGATGGTGGTGCCCTCGCCAGACGGCAAGCTCAATCCGCTGGTGCTGGCGGCAGCCCATCTCGGCGGCGTCACCGAGATCTACCGCGTCGGTGGTGCGCAGGCCGTGGCCGCGCTCGCGCACGGCACAGCGACCATCGCGCCGGTCGCAAAAATCGTCGGGCCCGGCAATGCCTATGTCGCCGCCGCAAAACGGCTGGTGTTCGGCAAGGTCGGCATCGACATGATCGCCGGTCCCTCCGAGGTGCTGGTGATTGCCGACGACACCGGCAACGCCGACTGGATCGCCGCTGATCTCTTGGCGCAAGCAGAGCACGATGCCAGCGCGCAATCGATCCTGATCACCGATTCGGCGCGGCTTGCCGCCGATGTCGAAAAGGCCGTCGAGGCGCAGCTGAAGACGCTGCCGCGCGCGGCGATCGCAGGCAGTTCGTGGGCCGATTTCGGCGCCGTCATCATGGTGAAGAATCTCGCCGACGCCATCCCGCTCGCGGACGCGATCGCGGCCGAGCATCTCGAGATCATGACCGTCGATCCCGACGCGCTCGCGGCAAAGATCCGCAATGCCGGCGCGGTGTTCCTTGGGGCCCATACGCCGGAGGCGATCGGCGACTATGTCGGCGGCTCCAACCACGTGCTGCCGACGGCGCGCTCGGCGCGATTCTCCTCAGGCCTGTCGGTGCACGACTTCATGAAGCGCACCTCGATCCTGAAATGCGGCCCGGATCAGCTCCGCGCGCTGGGACCTGCCGCGATGACGCTCGGCAAGGCGGAGGGACTGGATGCCCATTCGCGCTCGATTGGATTGCGCCTCAATCTGTCATGACAAAGCCGCCCGAACAGGACGACTCCAGCAATCGCATCGTCGCGGTCACCCTCGACGAGGAATCGATCGGCCGTTCCGGGCCGGACATCGAGCATGAGCGCGCGATCGCGATCTACGACCTGATCGAGCAGAACCTGTTCGCGCCCGATGGCGCGGACGGGAAGGGGCCGTTCACGCTGCATATCGGCATCACCGGCAACCGCCTGATGTTCGACATCCGCCGCGAGGACGGATCGCCCGTGGTCGCGCATCTGCTCTCGCTGACGCCGTTCCGGCGGATCGTGAAGGACTATTTCATGATCTGCGACAGCTACTACCAGGCGATCCGCACCGCGACACCGGACAAGATCGAGGCCATCGACATGGGCCGCCGCGGCATCCATGACGAGGGATCGCGCACGCTGCAGGAGCGGCTGAAGGGCAAGGTGCGGGTCGATTTCGAGACCTCGCGCCGGCTGTTCACGCTCATTACCGTCCTTCATTGGAAGGGCTAAGCGCGATGGCGGGTCCGCCACGCGCACGCGATCCGCAATCGGTGCTGTTCGCCTGCGCGATGAACAGCGTGCGCTCGCCGATGGCCGAGAGCCTGCTGCAGCACATGTTTCCGCAAGGTCTCTACGTGAAGTCCGCCGGGGCGAGGAAGGGCGAGCTCGATCCCTTCGCGGTCGCCGTGATGGGCGAGCTCGGTCAGGACATCTCTAGCCACAAGCCGCAGACCTTCGAGGAGCTGGAGGATTGGGAGGGGCTGAATTTCGACCTCATCATCACGCTGTCGCCGGAGGCGCACCACAAGGCGCTGGAGCTGACCCGCACGCTTGCCGCCGATGTCGAATACTGGCCGACCCAGGATCCCACTACCATCGAGGGCAGCCGCGACCAGAAGCTCGCCGCCTACCGCGAGGTTTGCGACCAGCTCCTGCTGCGCATCCGCCGGCGGTTTGCCAAGGTCGGCGCGGCGAGCGGGTAGCATCCGGCGGGCGTAACACCCGCGTCACAGACTGAGGGCACAGCGATGTCGGACACCTCGAATAAGCAAAGTCCGGGTTCCCGGGTTGTGAAATCAGCCCCCTTCCGATAGGTTCCGCGCGCAATTCACCCCTGCCTCATCCCCCAAATCACCTGATGCTCGGCCGCCCCAAATTCGTACTTGCCTCCGGTTCGCCGCGACGCCTGTCGCTGCTCAACCAGGCCGGCATCGAGCCGGACGCGCTCCGGCCGGCCGACGTCGACGAGACGCCGCGGCGGGGTGAGCTGCCGCGCGCCTGCGCCAACCGGCTCGCGCGCGCCAAGGCCGATGCGGCACTCAAATCGGTGCAGCTCGACGACGAGCTGCGCGGCTCCTTTATCCTCTCCGCCGATACGGTGGTGGCGGTCGGCCGCCGCATCCTGCCCAAGGCCAATCTCGTCGACGAAGCCGCGCAGTGTCTGCGGCTGCTGTCGGGCCGCAACCACCGCGTCTACACCGCGATTTGCCTCGTCACCCCGCGCGAGGCCTTCCGCCAGCGCCTGGTCGAGACCCGCGTCCGCTTCAAGCGCCTCTCGGAGGACGACATCCAGGCCTATATCGGCTCCGGCGAATGGCGCGGCAAAGCCGGCGGCTATGCCGTGCAGGGCATCGCCGGCTCCTTCGTGGTCAAGATGGTCGGCTCCTATTCCAACGTGGTCGGCCTGCCACTCTACGAGACCACGACGCTGCTGGGCGGCGAGGGGTTTCCGATCCGCTTCGGCTGGCTCAACTCCACTGCGGTGTGAGCGCCAGGCCGCCGACAAAAACCTCGAAAACAACCCCATGCACAGTAGAATGGCCTGGCCGGGTCCGGGCGGCGGTGCACGCGCCGGTGCTCCAGGAACCCGTTCGCCGACAGGCGCTTGAACTCCCTCACCCCGTGTAAGCTGCGCATCTCATGGACGACCAGGTCAACAAGCCCGCCGGGCCGCTCAAAACCTGCCCGATCTGCGGCAAGCCGCAGGCGCAGGCCACCCGCCCGTTCTGCTCCTCGCGCTGCCGCGACGTCGATCTGAACCGCTGGCTGAAAGGCTCCTACGTCATCCCCGGCCGCGACGACGAGGCGGATGATGTTGAATAGTCAAATGATTTCAATTATTTAAGAGAATGGCCAATGCGCCGCGCGCCAGCCGCGGCCAGCCCGCCCCACCTTGTGCACAGCCGGGCCACCCCCCGCGAAGCCAAAGGCGAAGCGTGGGTGGACAGGCAGCTCTCGGCCCACTATAAACCGCCCGCTCGATGGGCTTTGGCCCCTCTCTTGGAGCACGCCCAGGTAGCTCAGTTGGTAGAGCATGCGACTGAAAATCGCAGTGTCGGTGGTTCGATTCCGCCCCTGGGCACCATTTCCCCACCATTCGGTATAAAACCGCGAGCCATTGCAGGGCTCTCGCAGGCCTGTTCGGTCCCCGATCGGCATCTGCGGCGGTGTCGTCGCCGACGCCTCAGCGGATAGCAGCCTGCCGCTCCGCTCCGTGTCGCCTGGGCGCCACTTCGACCGCCGAAGCCAAAAGGGTCGGCTGGAGCAGGACCGTGAACTCTTCGAGCGATACCGGCGGAGAGAAAATATAACCTTGGGCCATGGTCGCGCCGTTTTCGGCCGCGAACCGAAGGTCTTCGGCCGTTTCGATGCCTTCTACGACCGTTTCAAACCCCAATTCGTCCGCAAGTCCGAGCGCGAGGCGAAGGATCGTCTGCTTCTCGCGGTCTTCCGCGACACCCGCGACGAGCGTGCGATCGAGCTTCACGGCGTCGAAGGGGAGCCTCGCCAGCGTCGAAAGATTCGAATAGCCGGCTCCGAAATCGTCCATTGCGAAGCGTATGCCCAATTGCCTGAGCAGGCTTATTCTCTCGCGCACGACATCAGGATTGCGCATCGCGACCGACTCTGTGACCTCGATCTCGAGGTGTGGCGGCGGGAAGTCGGCCTTGCGAACGGTCGTGACGATATCCTTGATGAACAGCGGGTCCTCGATTTCCGTCGCTGCGACATTGACGGCGAGCACGAGGTTTGAGCCGGCCCGGATCAAGCCCCCGATTTCGGCGAGCGCGCGCCTGAGCACAAAGCGGTCGATCTCCATGATGAGGCCGATCTCTTCCGCGATCTTGATGAAGCGCTGAGGAGGAATGTTGCCCTCCTTCGGATGATGCCAGCGCGCCAGCGCCTCCACCCCGACGATGCGGCCATCCACGCAGGACACCTTGGGCTGGTAATGGACGATGAGCTCTTCATTGCGGATCGCCAAGGCGAGATCGGTTTCGAGCGCATGCCGGGCACGCGCGACCTCTGCAAGATCCGGAGTGAAGAACGCATGGGTATTGCGTCCCGAGCTCTTCGCGACGTACATCGCAAGGTCGGCGCGGATCAGGAGATCGTCATAGGTCGTGCCGTGGGTGGGCCAGATCGCAACGCCGATGCTGACGCCGATGGTCGCATGGTTGCTCTGGAGCTTGAACGAAACCTGCAGCGTGTCGATCATCTCGCGGGCACAGAGGCTCGCGGCCTCGACCGTCTTCACCCCGGCGATGATGGCGACGAACTCGTCGCCCCCGACCCGGGCGAGCAGACTTTTGCCGGCAGCGACCTTGGACGTCAGCAAATTGCTCAAGCGCTCGGCCACCATCTTTAGCAGCTCGTCGCCAGCCTTGTGCCCGAAAGTGTCGTTGATGGATTTGAAGCCATCGAGGTCGAGGAAGAACAGCGCTCCGCCTTCCTCAGCGTCGATGAGCGCCGGCGCATCGAGGCGCATCTTCTCCCGATTGGGAATGCGGCTCACCGTATCGTAGAAAGCGAGCTGACGAATTCTTCGCGTGCTGGCCCGCAAATGCGTCAGCATTCGCTCGAATGCGAGGCCGAGGCCGCGAACCTCGCCGATGCCCGTTGCGCGGAACGGAACGTCGAGATTGCCTCCCGCGATTTCCTGGGCGGTCTTGGCGAGCGCCGAAAGCCCTTTCGTGATGTGCCTCACGGCGACCAATAGCGCGATGACCAAGGCACCGAGCGCCAGCGCCGCGGATGCCAGGAACTGCCACATCAGCGAACGGGTATGGGCGGCGCCGATCTGGAACATCTGATCGCGTGTCGTCGTCACGAGCGATGCGCTCGCGAACGTACACACCTTGAGCGTCGCCTCATATTCGACACAGCGCGCGACGTAGTTGCCGTCATCCGAGCGCTGCAGCCCGCCCAAACGCGTCCTGGCGCTGCTGAATTTCACCCCTTCAGGCCCCGCGGACGACACGATCTCGTTGTCTCCCGTGATGATGACCACGCCGGCATTGGCTAGCGAAGTGAAGTTCTCGAGAGTCCCTTCCGTCCGCCCGAGCGGTCGGATGGCGACAAGCGCGCCGATGAGGTCGCCGAAGTCGTCGAACACGGGCTCGATTGCGGTGTGCGCTATGGTGTGGCGCTGCGGCAGGCCAAGCGCTGACAATTCACCTGATTTGAGCTCATAGGTGCCTTCCTCACCCCGCGGGTGCGAGCGGCTATTGTGCTTGAGGATCGACCTGAGATTGACAGAGAGGTCGGTCCCCTCGATGGCCCCGTTCAGAGCGAGGAGGTCGAGGGGCGTGTTGGCACCGATCACGCGGCCGGTTTCGTCGAAGGCGATCAGCCTTTCGAAGCCGGAGGTCGAAGCAACTATGCTGAGCAGCTCGCGGATCGTCACATCGTTGTTCGAGGCGACCGCCTTGGCGACATCGGCGCGCTGAGCGATCTGACGCAGGCGTGATGCGGTTTCTGCGCCGAGGACCTCGATTCGCGCGCGCGCCAACTGCGCCTCGCCGTCGAGGCGATGAGCGAGCTGGTCTTCCGAGAGTTCACCCAGTGCCGCAGCCTGCTGCCCCAGTTGCTGCTGCAGGCGTAGCGCCGTCAAGCCACCGATGAGGCCGAGCCCGAGCACGCCGGTCGCGAGCACGACGGCAACAAGGCGCATGGCGATAGACGAGGGGAAACCTGGAACCCCGGACGGAACGGCCCAACGACGCCAGCGGAGCGGCGCCTTCGATGCCTTCGTCATATCGGTGTCAGTCGCCACTACTGCCAGCATCCTGAACTTGCGGGGACCGATCAAATGTCGCTCGCTGAGGCCCCCACTGACTTGTCTTCCAGGCGCCGAATTTAGGCGAGTGAAACCCTCTAAATCGTCTATTTCTCGTCTATTTGTGCCTAGTTAATTACCAATTGGTTTTTCGAAACCATCAGATTGTGTACTTTCACTTTCTGTTCGCCACGCTGATGATTCCAAAAGGCACGGCGTTGCGACAACAGAAGGTTTAGGTTTCTTTGCCAGATTGTGCACCTCGTGGTTCGAAGGGGTCTGCAATGGCATTTTCGAGGATAATGGCAGCCCTTTTGGGCCTTTGCCTTGCGGTGGTGAATGCCGCTGGCGCCGAAACACGCAAGCTCGACATCGTCGGGACCGGAGACGGCATCGATGTCCTGCGCGCCATCGCCGCGAGCTTCATGCAGCAGGAAGGATCGGCACAGGTTGAGGTCCCGCCGAGCATCGGTTCTGGCGGAGGCATCGCGGCCGTGGGGTCCGGTAAGGCGATCTTAGGGCGCGTCGCACGCCGCCTGACCGACGCCGAAGCGGCTTCCGGGATGGTCTACAAGGCGATCGCCCGTCTCCCCTCAGCTTTCATCGTCCATCCCGGCTGCGGAGTGAGTGCCGTCACAAGCGCTCAGCTCGTTGCGATCTATTCGGGCCGCGTTGCGAATTGGAAGGAGCTGGGCGGCGCCGATATGCGCATCCGCGTCGTGCGGCGCGAGGACCAGGACAGCACTCTCACCGTGCTACGGGCCAGCATGCCCGGCTGGCATGATCTCGAGATCACCGAGAAATCGAAGATAGCAACGACCACACAGGAAGCGATCGAGACGGTTCGCGAAGTTCAAGGCGCGATCGGCTTCGGTCCTTTCTCGCGGCCGTTGGAACAGGGTCTCACGGTGCTTCGCGTGGACGGCCACTACCCGACGGACGCGGATTATCCCTCGAGCGTGGTGCTGGCGCTGATCTATTTGAATACGTTGCAGGATCCGGACGCCCTGGCCTTCCTGCGGTTTGCCGATGCGCAGAAAGCAGCCGACGTCATCACCAGCCTCGGTAGTCTGCCCGTCAAGCCGTGAGGCGCCGGGGCTCGGCGGCCGCCGACGCTGCCGAACTCGGCATCGGCTCACAGACCGGGGCGATGAGGCTGCTCCCGGCTTCGCCATAGACGGGTGACTTTGTCCATCAGCGATGGGGCTTGAGAGCTCGGCAGGAAAGGATCGGCGTAGCACTGCGCATTGGCCGAGTGCGCCTTGTTCTTCACGATCTCGACGAGACCAACGGGGCCGGCGACGTAGACCGTATCCTCCAGCCCAAGCAGGGGCAGGTAGTGCGATGGGCGCCCGGGCCTGATCGGCAGGGTAGACCCGACCTCCGTCGTCGCAATGACGTCGCGGACACCGTCGTCGATCAGCCACTGCAACGAGGGAAGCATATAGAGATTATCGACATCCCGGCTGCCGGCGACGACCGCCATCTCGCGGTTGCGCTGGGTCGAGCGCGCCGAGCGGGCGAGCGCCCAGATCGGGGCCCAGCCTGCTCCGCCGGCGACCAGCACCAGCGGCCCCTCGCCCTGTCGCAGATAGGCTTGTCCGAAGGGGCCTTGCACATGCGCCGCATGGCCTAGCCTGATGGCTTTGCCGAGCTGCCCCGACACGGTGCCGTCGGGCAGGCACCGGATGTGGAAGACGAGTTCGACTTGCTTGAAGGAACCATCGAGCCTGAAGGTCGGGCTGAACTCGCGCGCAGGATAGCCGGAAAACTTGACGCGCACATATTGGCCCGGCCGAAACTCGAGCGGCGCTGAGGTCGTCAGCACGACCTCGGCGATCTCCGACGAGAGCTGGTTGATCTCGGTGACGGCGCCCGCCCGCTTCACCGGTAGCGGCAGTTCTTCGAATTCGATCTCGGCATCGCCTGCGACCGCTGCCTGGCAGGCGAGCACAGTGCGGCCATGGCCCGAGCCGCCGTCATCGACCGAGCCCGAAACGACCGTCACCCGGCAGCTCTGACATTGTCCCGATCTGCAGTCGTGTGGAACGAGAATTGCGCCGCCGAGCGCCGCGTCGATCAGGCTTTCGCCGGCGCGGGCTTCGACGGGCTTGCCGTTGATGACGAGCCGACAATGCCTCTTCATCGCGAGGCCTCTAGGCGCTGCGAATGTGGGCGAGCAGGCCACTGCTCGCCCACCCAGAATGCGATGCGCGGGTGAGGGCGACGCCAGGCTTCAGCAGAGCCGCGCCGCAGTAGCCTCCGGTCGAGCCCTTCGCCCGTCATGAGACGCCTATTTCTCCGACACGACACGCACCGGACGGTTATGACTCGCATGCCGCGTCTGTGTATGGTCGAAGACAGCGACCCACATGTAGAGATCGCGGCCTGGCACGAAGGCTTTGTCATATCTGCCATCGCTTTTCATGTTGCGCGTCAGCTCGAGCGTCCAATGTCCGTTGCTCCATTTTGAAACCCCGGCGACATTGGCTCGCTCTCCTTCGGTGTCGCCGGCAATGATCACGCCGGGCAGGATCGTGCCGACGGGAATCCTCGCGTCGGCCTCTGGAGTGTAGGGTTCGCTCTCCCCGTCGAACATGTACCAGCGGCCGTTCTCGTCGTCGCTGCTGTTGGGATTAAGATCGAATTTGCCGAGGGCCGCGACTTGCGCCTTCAAGTCCTTGGGAAGCCGCAGAACCGTGACGGGCCCTTTGTCGTCCCGGTGGATGAACTTGAAGTTATACGAATAAAGAGAGCGGCCAGGCTTATTCCAATAGCCGCCCTGATAGCGGGCATCGTAATTCTGCTCGGCCAGGGTCGGGGCGTAGGGCGGGCCGATATATTGGCTGTCGACGCGCCCGAGCATGCCCCCGCGCGATGCCTTCCACTGCCACATGTCTATGTAGCTGCCATCCGTCGTGAAGTGGAAGCCCCGGCCGTTGATCGGCATCGGTTTGCCGGGCAGCGGGTTGGCGCCGAGATCCGTCGCGCCTGCGCCGCCGAGCGATGGATTATCCGAGAAAATGACCGCCAGCTTATCCTCGTAGAAGTCGGAGGCGTCTTGCAGACCCGCACGCTCGTCGAGGGCGTGCCAGCCATCCTCTTGCTTGATGATCGGAATGCGGCGGAGGGAGCGCGTGGGATCCTCCCAGCGGAAGGCAAAATAGATCTTCTGCCCGTCGTGCAGGGCGCGCACCTCCACGAGCGATTCGCCCGATCCGCCGAGATTGGCACCTTGCTGCGTGCGAATGAAGACGGGGAGCGCGCGCGACCAGGCGGGATCTCCCATGGCGCCGTCGAGCTTGGGCGCGGCGCTCACCCGCGCGATGACGAGCGTATCGCGCGTCGCCCAGTCGAGCCCGGCGACGCCGCACGCGACGGCCACCCCGATTGCAGCGGCGATGAGAAGAGGCCTCGGCCGTACGGCCTTCGTGATCGCGAGCGGCGTCGGCCGAAACACCCGGAAAATCTGCTGCCAGCCGCCATAGAGATAATGCGCGGCGACATGCGCGAAGATATAGACGAGCGCGACGAAGGCGGCGGTCGAGTGGAGATAAGCCCACCAGCCGCCATAGCCGAGATACATCATGACGCCCGTCCCCGTGAGGAAGATCACGAGCGCATAGGCGAACCAGTGCAGGAAGACGTTGACGGCTCCCCACTTGAGGCGAGCCGGGGCGCGCATCGCGAGGATGCGCGTCTTCTTGGGGCTGTTGCGCTCGACGAGGCCGCTGCGCGCGAGGTAGGCGACGTAGGCCGACCCGCAGAAGAAGACGGCAAGCCCGGCGAGGAAATGCCAGGAAAAGATCTCGCCCTGCGGCAGGACCGGAGCAAGCCATTTCGAGAAGGGGGCGTGCAGCGCGTCCGCTGCGATGCGTATGCCGGTAACGAGGCATATGACGAACGCGAGCGCGATTGCCCAATGGAGGATGATCGTCCCGACATCGGTGCGTGGCGGGCTTTCTCGAGTCTTGGTCTGAGCGAGGCGTCTCTCGGTCAAGGCATCGGCGTTCGTTCGAGCGGTGACATCGTTCATGGCACAAAGCTTACCCACGGTAAACCAGCAGTTGCGCCGGAAAGGCTGCGAAGCATTGGGAATTTGGCGAGGTGGGCGTGGTCGCCGAAGAAGCCAAGGCGACCGGCAACGATCATTATCCCAATCAATGCGGTCGGCCAACGAGCCGCCCTCGGGGCCTGCGCCAGTCTCGAAGCCTGGTCTCCAATCCTGCTTGGCTCTGGTGCTGGGCAGCTCAGAGCGCGGCCGTGGCGCGGGCCGCCAAGCCGCGTCCATCATAAGCTCTGAGCTGCTGCCGGTTTGACGGACACCCGGTTAAGCTAATCCCACCTTGCGCTCGAACTCAACCGGGCTGAGATAGCCGATAGTCGAGTGCCTGCGGGTCGTGTTGTAAAATCGTTCGATGTAGTCGAACACATCGGCGCGTGCCTCGTCTCTGGTTCGATAAATCTTGTTAGCTGTACGCTCGGTCTTGAGCGAGGAGAAGAAGCTCTCCATCGCCGCATTGTCCCAGACATTGCCGGAGCGGCTCATGCTGCAGACGATGCCATGGTCGGCCATCAGGCGCTGGAACTGCTCGCTGGTGTATTGGCTGCCCTGGTCGGAGTGATGCAACAGCGCATCCGGCTTGCCGCGTCGCCAGACGGCCATCAACAATGCGTCCGCCACAAGCTGTGCCGTCATGGCGGCACTCATCGACCAGCCCACCACGCGGCGTGAGAACAGGTCGATCACCGCCGCCACGTAGAGCCAGCCTTCGGCCGTCCAGAGATAGGTGAAGTCGGCGATCCACTTCTGGTTCGGCCGTTCGGCGGCGAACTGCCGGTCAAGGAGGTTCGCCGGTACGGTCTCGAGCTGTCGATCGTCGCTGTCCTTCGGCAAGCGCCGACGTCGCGGCCGCGCCCGCAGGCCTTGCAGGCGCATCAGCCGCTCAATCCGGTGCAGGCCGCAGTCAGCCCCACCGGCGAGCAGATCGCGCCAGACCCGGCGCGCGCCATAGGTGCGGTCGCTGGCGACAAAGCTGGCCTTGACCTTGCCACCGAGCTCCTCGTCGCTGCGGGATCTGGCGCTGGGAGAGCGGTTCAGCCAGGCATGGAAGCCCGACCGCGAAACTCCCAGCGCATCGCATAGCCATGCCACCGGCCAGATCGTCCGGTGCTTCGCGACGAAGGCGAACTTCATGTCGCTTCCTTCGCGAAGTAGGCTGCGGCCTTTTTTAGGATATCCCGCTCGGCCTTCAGCTTGGCGACCTCACGGCGCAGCCGGTCGATCTCCTGCTGCTCCGGCTTCATCTGCCCGTGGCCGGGAAAGGCTTGCGCCGGGTGGGAGCCGAACTCCTTCACCCATTTACGCAGAACGTTCTCATGAACGTCCAGGTCACGGCCGGCTTGCGCCACCGACACACCACGTTCCCGAACCAGCTTAACCGCCTCGACCTTGAACTCGCGACTGAACTTCCGTCTCTTCATCGCCCACCTCCGGCTTCATGAAACACCTAATCTCGGTGTCCATCAAACCGGCAGCAGCTCACTCGGCGGAAACCGTTGGGAGCACGTAGTTAGCCGATGCTCCCGCGAAAATTGAATTTATATAGCAATTTCAATTATATATGAGTTCGTGGTTTGCGCTGACTGGCGCTCGACCATCGCGCTGCTCGCTCCTGAACCAGATCCCGCCCGCCCATTCCTGGCACTCCGCTTGCTCAGTCGGGACCAATCCAGGCCCCAGCAGAGGTGGCCGTTTCAGGTTGAGGCAAGTGATGCAGGAAGTGTCCCGTTCTGGTGCTGGTGAACTCCAGCTTGATGCGTTGATCGCCGATTTGTGGTGGCGTGTTCGGCTGCTGAACACCGACATTCTCGAGGAAGAAGCGAGAACCGGGGTGTTCGACGTGAACCAGTCGACCTATCCGCTGCTCGCGGCCAATCTTCGCGCGCGACGCGACAATCTGGTGTCGACGATCGGCGTGCTCGAGCAGCGTGCGAAATCGATGTCGGAAGCGGCTTGAGCGCGGCCTTCGGCTGAGGGCCGCGATCAGCGGCCCTCATTCCCGCGACCGCCCGCACGATGCACGCACATTCCCTGTGCGGGGTCGCCGGCAATCATCGGATTGTCATCGCCCGGTCAATGAATGCTGCTCCTTTCGCCGCGCTTCGCGGAGAGTGGACATGCAACTGATCAAGACAATTTTTTCCGACCGCCGGTCGATCCTGAAGGGCCTCGCGGCCGCGGCCGTCGCGCCGCTGGCGGCGCCGGTGCTTGCCGCCGAGGGCCTGCCGCCGCAGCCGACCGGACCTGTGGCCGCAATCGCCACCGACAAGGCCTATTGGACGGCCGTGAAGGGGCTCTATGCCGTGACGCCTGACGTCGTCAATCTGGAGAACGGCTTCTGGGGCATCATGGCCGAGCCGGTGAGGCGCGAGTTCATCCGCCTGTCCGACATGGTCAACTATCAGAACACCTATTACGCGCGGCAGCGCGCAGGCGCGGATTTCGAGGCCGTGCGGGCCAAGGTGGCGGCGGCGCTTGGAGCTGCGCCGGAGGAGATCGCGCTCACCCGCGGTGCCACCGAAGCGCTGCAGCTGCTCATCAGCGGCTACAACAGGCTGAAGCCCGGCGACAGCGTGCTCTACGCCGACCTCGACTATGATTCGATGCAGTACGCCATGAATGCGCTGAAGGCGCGCCGCGGTGTCGACGTGGTCAAATTCGATGTGCCGGAGCCGGCCACCCGTCAGGGCGTGCTCGACGCCTATGCGCGCGCGCTCGAGGCCAATCCGAAGACCAGGCTTCTCCTCCTCACCCATGTCAGTCATCGCACCGGCCTCATCATGCCGGTCGCCGAGATCGCGCGCATGGCAAAGGCGAAAGGTATCGACGTCATCCTCGATGCCGCTCATTCCTGGGGACAGATGGACTTCAGGGTAAGCGAGCTCGAGGTCGATTTCGTCGGCTTCAACCTGCACAAATGGATCGGCGCGCCGGTCGGCGTGGGCTTCCTCTACATCAAGAAGGACCGCCTCGCCGCCATCGACCGCGACCTCGGCGACGAGGACTTTCCGGAAACCGACATCCGCTCGCGGGTGCACACCGGCACGGTCAATTTCGCCACGGTGCTGACGGTGCCCACGGCCGTCGAGCTCCATCAGCAGATCGGCGCTGCGGCGAAACAGGCGCGGCTGCGCTATCTGCGCGACTACTGGGTCAGCCGCAGCAGGGGCTTCAGGGATCTCGAGATCCTGACGCCGGACGAGGCCGGCCTCTATGGTGCGATCACGTCCTTCCGCCTCGCCGGCAAGACCAGCAAGGCCGACAACGACGCCATCGTGGCGAAGCTCAGGGACACGCACAAGATCCTGACGGTTCGCCGGGCGGGCGTCGCCAAGGGCCAATGCATCCGCGTGACGCCGGCGCTCTACACCGATGAGGCCGATCTCGACCGCCTCGTCGAGGCGCTTGCGGCCATCACGGGGGCGAAGGCGGGCTGAAGCGGCGCGGGCGCTTCAGCCAGTTGCGGTAGATTCACGTCAAGTTGCATGATTATTCCATGCAACTTCAATTGAGGCATAGTATCCTTCCGCGCGGGGATGGAATTGGCCGTCCCCGCATCTGGAAGGACATGGCCATGACGCTGTCGTCACGCTTCGTTGCGCGTCCCGCTCTCGCCGTCTCTTCGATCGGACTGCTGTTGTGCGCTCTTGGCGGCACGGCAATGTCTCAACCGACACCTGCGGACACCCAGATTCCCGGCGTCACGGTCGATGCGCCGGAGCACGCTGTGCGGCCACACCGGCCGGCACATCACGTGACAGCGCGCCGTCCCGCCTCCGGCACGCCGTCAGTGATTTCGACGGCATCGGCTGCGCCGATGTCGGATGCCGCCAAGCTTGCCAAGCTCGAGCGCTCGACGGGCAGTTGCGTCGGTGGCTGCCAATCGAGCTTCAAGACCGGCAACCAGCCCTGGGTCGGTTGCAACGCGACGGGCGGTGTGTACTCGGCTACGTGTCGAAACGTCGGCAACTACAAGAGCTACGACGAGTGCAAAGAGGCGGGACGCGTCACCGGCTGGCGATCGGGTGAGACCTCGGCGTATTGCAGCAGCGTGGCACTCGCGGCGGGTTGGCGTTGAAAGAGTTGCGGCTGTAGTTGACCGGGCCAGTGTTCACTCAAGTAGCCGGATGAGCGAAGCGACATCCGGGTCTTGTCCAGGTTCTGGGGGCTACCGTTCCCGCATATCGCTTCGCTCATGCGGGCTACGAGCTGATGCGCGGCGGTCCCGCGGCCTACTGCGCCACCTTGGTGAGGTTCGCAAGGCTCGCCGCCAGCTCGTCGCTCCGGAATGGCTTTGTCAGCCGCGACAAATCCGGCGTGATGCCTTCGCTGTTGGCGTAGCCTGAGACGACGAGGATCTGGAGCTCGGGGTATTGATCGCGCAGGATGCGGCCGAGGTCGGTGCCGCTCATGCCCGGCATGAGATGGTCGGTGACGAGCAGGTTCGGCCGAAGGCCCTCCCTGACGCGCTGAAGGGCGTCTTCCGCCGAGGCCGCCTCGACGACCCTGTAGCCGAGCTCGCTCAGCATCTCGGCGGTACTCATGCGCACCAGCGGTTCGTCGTCCACCAGCAGCGCCGTGCCGGCGGCAAGCGGCTGCAGTTTTGGCCGAGAGATGATGTCGATCGCGCCTGGGGTCACGTAGCTCACCGGCAGCCATAACTCCACCGTCGTCCCGGCCCCCACGGCACTCCTGATCGTGAGCGCGCCGCCGAGCTGGGACGCGAGGCCGTGGACCATCGAAAGCCCGAGGCCGGTGCCTTGTCCGACGCCCTTGGTCGAGAAGAACGGCTCGACGGCGTGAGCCAGTGTCTCCTCGTCCATGCCAATGCCGGTATCGGCGACCGCGATGCAGACATAGGTGCCCGGCATCAGTCCCGATGTGTGTGCGCGCTCGACCGTGCGGGCCTTGGCCGAGATGCGCAACTTGCCGCCGTCGGGCATGGCATCCCGTGCATTCACGCTGAGGTTCAGGATCGCCATCTCGACCTGGTTGGGATCGGCCATCGCCTCGGGAAGCCCTTCGGGCGCGTCCACCGTCACCTGGATCTGTGGTCCGGTCGTGCTCGAGATCAGGTCGCCCATCTCGGCGACGAGCCGGCTGATATTGACCGGGACGGCCTGCAGCGGTTGCCGGCGCGCAAAGGCGAGGAGACGCTGCACCAGGGTCTTGGCGCGCTCGGCCGCCTGCGCTGCGCCGGCGATCAGGCGGTGCTCGCGCTCGCTGCCGATGCCCCTGCGCTGGAACCTGTCGAGCAGGCCGACGATCGGTGTGAGAAGATTGTTGAAGTCATGCGCGACGCCGCCGGTGAGTTGGCCCATGGCCTCCATCTTCTGGGCCTGACGCAGCGCCTCCTCCGCCTGTGCGAGACGCGCCTGCTCCTCCAGGCGATCGGTCACGTCCATCCCGGTCAGGAACGCTCCGGTCCGTGTGCCATCCGGCGCGCGCAGCGCCTCGAACTTCATCTCGTAGACGCGGCGGTCGAAGCGGGGATCGCCGAATTCCTCGATTGTGGTGAAGGCTTCGCCGCCCAGCGCGCGGCTCCAGATCGCCGTGGCCGCAGCAAGATGCTCCGGACGGTCGGCGAGGAATTCGTGCAGGGAATCGCCGACCTTCGGCCGCTTGCCGAAGATGCGCTGATAGGCATCGGCGCAGGACGCGTTGATGGCGAGCCAGCGGTAATCGAGATCGAGGGCCTGAATCTGTCCGTCGGTGGTTTCCACGATCGTGGCGAGCAGGTGCCGCTCGGCGGTGCGTTCGGCCACACGCTGTTCGAGCGTGGTATTGAGCTCCCTGTAGCGCGCTTCGCTGGCCCGCAGCTGGGTCTCGCCGAGAACACGCTCGGTGGTCTCGGAGACGATGCAGAGGACGCCGCCGACCGAGCCATCGTCATCCGGTATGGCCGAATAGGAGACGTCCCAGTAACTCGTCTCGCCGTAACCGTGACGCTCGACGTAGAAGGGGCGGTCCTTTGCGGCGAATGTTGTCCGCGTTCGGCGGACGCCGGCCAGCAGCGGTTCGAGATCGTCCCACAGCTCCCCCCAATTCTCGATCGCCGGGCGGCCGAGGGCGCGGGGATGATTGGCGCCGATGCCCGGCGCATAGGCATCATTGTAGAGCGCGACAAAATCGGGCCCCCAGAACAGAACGATCTGGGCTTGCGCCGCCAGCAGCATGCCGACCGTCGTCCGGAGGGCCTGTGACCAATGATTGGGGGGGCCGAGCGGCGAGTCCGACCAGTCGAGGGCGCGCATCATCGCGCCCAGCTCGCCGCCATCGGCGAGGAAGCTTGCATCAGTTGACTGCCGAGCGGCTTTCTCAGACAGCACCGAACTCCCCGCGACGCGTGACATGGGCACCCTTGCCCAACCGAGCCCGGATTTCGAAGACTCAACGGCCGACAACGTCCGGCACGGCTTCTGGTTCCGTCCCAGTAGTTTTGCGCTGGCCTTGTGCTATTGCTGCCTCCCGCAACGACGCGAGGTTCCCATGCTCCCCATTCCCGCCGACATCTTCACCGAGCCCGAGGACGTCTCGCCCGACGCCCTTGCCAATCTCGGCCCGCTTCGCCGTCTTGCCGGCACGTGGCAGGCGGACAAGGGCATCGACATCAATCCGAAGGCGGACGGGCCGGAGCGGCGGACCTTCATCGAGCGCGTCCGGATGGACCCGATCGATCCGCAGGCGAACGGCCCGCAGCTGTTCTATGGCTTGCGCTATCACATCCACATCAACACGCCGGAAGAAGACATCACCTTCCACGACCAGGTCGGCTACTGGCTGTGGGAGCCCGCGACCGGGCTGATCATGCAGACGCTGGCGATCCCGCGCGGGCAGGTGCTGCTGGCCTCGGGCAAGGCCGCGCCGGATGACCGGAAGATCTCCGTCACCGCCAAGCGCGGCGATACCGCTTACGGGATCTGCTCGACCGACTTCCTGGAACAGGCCTTCCGCACGGATTCCTATCGCTGCGACATCACCTTCAACGACGATGGAAGCTGGACCTATCTGATCCAGACCGAGTTGTTCGTCCGCGGCGCGCCGTTCAATCACCACGACGCCAACACGCTCCAGCTCGTAGCACCGCCAAAGCTCAATCCGCTCGCGGTGATCGTCAACGATCGCGCCAAAGCCGACGGCGGCAGCGGAACGGCGGCGTGAGCGTCATCCGGAGATTTGCATGAAGCCGTATGTCATCTGCCTGATGCATTCGAGCCTCGACGGCCGCACGCATCCCAGCCGCTGGCGACCGAAGGGCGCGGGCACGGACTGGTTCGAGAAGATCCACGAGGAGCTCGGCGGCGATGCCTGGGTGATCGGCCGCGTCACCGGCTCGGAGTTCGCCAAGGGCAAGCCCTATCCCGCGATGTCGGGCGAGACCTTTCCGCGTCAGAACTGGTTCGCGCGGCGCGATGCGAAGACCTATGGCGTGGTGCTCGACGCGCAGGGCAAGATCGGCTGGGGCCGCTCCGATATCGGCGGCGATCCGATTGTGGTGGTGCTGACCGAGAGCGTGCCGGATTCGCATCTCGCGGGGCTGCGCGGCGAGGGCGTGTCCTACATCTTCGTGGGCAAGTCCGAGATCGACCTGGCGCTGGCGCTCGACATCCTCAATCACGAGCTGGGAGTGAAACGGCTGCTGGTGGAGGGCGGCGGCGTCGCCAACGGCGCCTTCCTGCGCGCCGGTCTGATCGACGAATTCAATCTGATCCTCAGCCCCGCGATCGACGGCGCCAAGGGCGCACCCTTCGTGTTCGACTCGACGGAAGCGGACAGCGACAAGCGCGCGCCGCTTGCTGCGATGACGCTGGACAGCGTGCGGGAGCTCGGTGGCGGTGTCCTGCTGCTGCGCTATCTGATCAAGAATGATCCGCAAGGCGTGGCCGGATAGCGCGCCGCCATGCCTGATACACCAGAGCACATTGTCATCGTCGGCGCCGGTGCGGCAGGCCTGATGGCGGCGCGTGAGCTCGCGCGCGCCGGCAAGAGGGTGACCATCCTCGAAGCACGCGAGCGCTGCGGCGGCCGCATCCATCCACTGCCGGCATCGGAGTTCGGCTATCCCGCCGATGGCGGCGCCGAATTCATCCATGGCGAAGCGCCGGTCACGCGCGCTTTGCTGCGCGAGGCGGGGCTGCCGCTTCGGGAGATCGAGGGCAAGCAATGGAGCTTTGATGGCACAGGGCTCTCGCGCGAAGAGCGGCACGATCCGCATGAGGCAAGGCTGCATGCCGTGCTCGGGGCGTTGAAGGACGATCTCACCGTCGCTGATTTCCTGCGGCGGTTCTTTGCCGGACCAAAATACGAGCGGCTGCGCCATTCCATCGAGCGCATGGTCGAAGGTTACGATGCGGCCGATCCGGCGCGCGCCTCCATCCTGGCGCTGCGCGAGGAATGGATGGACGGCGGGCATCACGCCCAGGCGCGCATCGTCGGCGGCTACGGCGCGCTGATCGAAATCCTGGCGGAAGAGTGCCGCGGGCATGGCGCCGCGATCCGCTTCGGCTGCGTGGTGACGGCCATCGACGAAGAGGGCGGCGCCCTCTTCGTCCGTTGCGCCAATGGCGAGGTGCACGGCTGCGATCGCGTGATCGTCACCGTGCCGCTGCCGTTGCTGCCGGACATCGCTCTGCCCGCGGCTGCGCGGATGAAGGCCGCTGCTGCCGACGACATCGGCTTCGGCAGCGTGATCAAAATCCTGCTGCGCTTCGCGCGGCCATGGTGGCGTGAGCGCAAGCCGGATCTCGCCGATATGACCTTCCTGCTGTCGGAGCAGGCCATTCCGGTGTGGTGGACGCGCCATCCGGACGCGCATCCCGTGCTCACCGGCTGGTTCGGCGGCCCGCGGACGGCGGAGCTGTCGCATCTTGATTCGCAAGGATTGGTCGACGCTGGCCTGGACTCGCTCGCCGCGATCTTCAGCCTGCGCCGCGAGGACGTCGCGCGCGAGCTCGTCGCGGCGGCGGCGGCCAACTGGGCGCATGACCCTTTCGCCCGCGGCGCCTATTCCTGGGCGACGCCGCGCACGCGCGATGCGCAGGCGATCCTCGCGCGCGCAGATGGTGCCGTGCTGTTCTCGGGCGAAGCGCTCTATCGCGGCCGCGACATGGGTACGGTCGAGGCCGCGCTGGCGAGCGGGCTGGCGACGGCGGAGATGATGTTGCGCGGATGAAAAAGGCCCGCGCATGCGCGGGCCTTTCGTTCGTCCGTGCCAGTTTACCAGCGGCTGCCGCCAAAGCCGAACGTGACGCTGGGGCCGCCGCCGTAATAGCCGTACGGTCCGCCGCCATAGTAGCCGTGGTGCCGCGGGTAATAGCCGTAGTTCCGGTAGTGCGGACGATAATAGCCGTGGTTGTGATGGCGCCAGTGATGATGGCGGTGGCCATAATGGTGCCGGTGCTGCGCGCTGATGTCGGTCGGCGCGTTCTGCTTCGCGCTCGTGCTGTTGGCCGCGTTCGCCGCCGATCCGCCGACAAGCGCCGCGGCACCGATGGCCATCGCGGCAATGAGATACTTCATGTCGTCACTCCAGTTGAATGTCGTGTGACAACACATGGGGGCTGGCTGCGTTCCGGCCAGTGCGGGCGTCGAAACGACGCAGCGCGCGATGTCTGACTCGTAATGATGATCGCGTGTCGTGGGATTTATTGTCGCATCATCCGCGCTGACCGCATTGTTGCCATCACTCCGCCGCGAATGATGCGATCACCTCGTCTGCCGTGACGATGCGCGCGAATTCGCCGTTGAGATTCGACAGCGTCATCGCGTGGATCTCCTCGGCGGAATGCGCGTCACCATCGGGCCCGATCCGGTCGAACGTCCAGGTCGCGTCGCGCACGAGGCGCGCATCGAAGCCGAGATTGCCGGCCATCCGCGCCGTCGTCTCGACGCAATGATTGGTGGTGGCGCCGCAGATGACGAGTGTGGTGATGCCAGCTTCGCGCAGGCGCGTTTCGAGATCCGTACCGATGAAGGCGCTGTTGACGCGCTTGTCGATGACGGGCTCGCCGTCCTGTTCGCGCGCCTCGTCCTTGACCGCGTAGCCTGAGCGCGACGGCAGGAATGACGAATTCGGCCTCGTGCCCTCGTGGCGGATGTGGAAGATCGGCGCGCGGTTTGTCCGGAACGCTGCGAGCAGTTCGGCGATGCGCGCCACCGCATCGGGATTGTTGCGCCGCTTGCCCGCCGCCTCCCATTCGTCGAACGCGCGCTGGACGTCGACCACGACGAGGGCAGGGAGGGGCGTGGGCATGGTGGGGCCTTCAGACGTTTGTCGAGCCGACTATGCGCAGCGATCGACCGGGCGCAATGCCAATCTTCCCTCGTTTCGTGACGTCGTTGCAGGTTCGTAGCCCGGATGGAGCGCAGCGCAATCCGGGACCGCCGCATTCGGTGAAGCCGCGGCAATAACGTCGACGTGATTCGCGGCTCTCGCCCTGCTTGATCCAGCGCAACTTTGGCTGCGCCCCGCCATGCAATGTCGCTTTGGAAAGTGGAATTGCAATCGAGGCAAGTCATGAAGGCGTATTTCATCGGCGGTGGCATCGGATCGCTCGCGGGCGCGGCGTTCCTGGTTCGCGACGCGCAGCTGCCGGGACGCGACATCGTGATCTACGAGGCGCAGCCGCTGGTCGGCGGCAGCCTCGACGGTGCGCTGCTCGCGAGCGGCGCCTATTCGCTGCGCGGCGGGCGCATGCTCACCACCGATCACTACGAATGCACCTGGGACCTGCTGTCGAGCATCCCCTCGCTCGAACAGCCCGGCCTCAGCGTGCGCGAGGAGACGATCGCGTTCAATCTGGAAAATCCGGCGCATTCGCAGGCGCGGCTGGTCGACCGCAACCGCTTCAAGATCGACGTGACGCATATGGGGTTCTCGGCGCGCGACCGGCTCGAGCTGCTGCGGCTCACCGAGGCCTCGGAGGAGACGCTCGGCAACAGCCGCATCACCGACTGGCTGTCGCCGAAATTCTTCGAGTCGAATTTCTGGTACATGTGGCAGACCACCTTCGCCTTCCAGCCCTGGCACAGCGCGGTCGAGCTGAAGCGCTATCTGCACCGCTTCATGAACGAGTTTCCGCGCATCGAGACTCTCGCCGGCGTCAAGCGCACCGTCTACAATCAGTATGACGCGATCGTGCGGCCGCTCGCCGACTGGCTGAAGCGGCAGGGCGTGCAATTCGTGCGCGGCACGGCTGTCACCGACATGGTGCTCGAGGATGAAGGCGGGCGCGTGCGGGTCCGCCAGCTCGTGCTCGACCGCGACGGCCGCACCGCCAATGTCCGCCTCGAGGACGGCGACCTCGTGTTCTTCCAGAATGGATCGATGACGGACGCCTCCAGCCTCGGCACCATGACCGAGCCGGCGCCGCACCTGACCAAGAAAGACAGCCAGGGCTGGGCGCTGTGGGAGACCATCGCGCAAGGGCGCCCCGAATTCGGCAATCCCGCCGCGTTCAACACCTCGATTCCCGAATCCTACTGGCTGTCCTTCACCGTCACCTGCCGCGATCCGCGCTTCTTCGAGAAGATGGAGGCGTTTTCCGGCAACAGGGCCGGCACCGGCGGGCTGGTCACGTTCAGGGATTCCAACTGGCTGATGTCGGTGGTGCTGTATCACCAGCCGCATTTCGCCGGTCAGCCGAGGGACGTGCAGGTGTTCTGGGGCTATGCGCTGCATCCGGATCGCGTCGGCAATTTCGTCGGAAAGCCGATGTCCGATTGCGGCGGCGCCGACATCCTGAACGAGCTCTGCGGGCACCTCAATTTCGATCGCGAAATGTTCGAGACTGCGACCTGCATTCCCTGCCGGATGCCCTACATCACCAGCATGTTCATGCCGCGCAATCTGGCCGACCGGCCGTTGCCGGTGCCCCAAAATTCGGTCAACCTCGCCTTTGTCAGCCAGTTCGTCGAAATCCCCGACGACGTCGTCTTCACCGTCGAATATTCGGTGCGCGCGGCGCAGATGGCGGTCTATCAGCTGATGAAGATCGATCGCCCGGTGCCGCCGGTGACCCGCCACGACAAGTCGCTCGCGGTGATCTTCGCGACGCTGGAGAAGGCGTTCGCGTGAGGCTTTCGCCGGGACGGCATCGCTACCGCGGCGCTGCCAGCGGCAGGCTGACGTGAAAGACGGCGCCCCCTGACGGGGCGTTTTCGGCCCAGATGCGGCCGCCATGCGCCTGGACGATGGTATGCGCGATCGAGAGACCGATGCCCATGCCCTGCGCCTTGGTCGTGAAAAACGGCTTGAAGATCTCGGTCACTTTCTCCGCGAGGATGCCGTGACCTGCGTCGGCGATGGAGACAAGGGCGAGGTTGCCCTCAGTGAGACTGGTTCGTCCAACGACGCGGCGCCGCTCGTCCGGAAGTTCGGACACGGCCTCCATGCCGTTCACGACGATGTTCAGGATGGCCTGCTGGAGCTGCACCTTGTCGCCCTTCACGCGGATGTCCAAGGACGACGATTCCGTTACGAGTTCGACATCGTGGGTCAGGGCTTGCACGGAGAGGAATCGAAACACCTCGCCGACGGTGGCATTGAGGTCGAGCTCGCGCCGTTCGGTCGGGTCTCGTTTCAGAAACGAGCGCAGCCGGCCGATGACTTCGGCGGCCCGCTGATCGTCACGGCGGATGTGGTCCAATATGTCCCTGACTTCGCCGAGGTCGGGCGCCGGCTTCCGTAATATCTGCTGGGCCGTCTCGGCATTGATCATAATGGCGGCGAGCGGCTGGTTCAGCTCGTGTGCGAGCGAGACTGACATCTCTCCCGCGGTGGCGCGGCGGTTCATGTGGGCGAGCTCCGACATGCGCTGGCGCGCCTCGACCTCGGCCACGAAGCGCAGGCGTCGCTCGCGCAGCAGAATGGTGATCATCAGCGCCTGCATCAGCACCACGCCCGCGATGATGATGGAGTGCCAGTAATACTGCGCCCAGAAGCTCGGTTCGCGGAAACGTATCTCGCTGCCGGGGGGCAGACTGACCTCATCTACATTCCAGCGCTTCAACTGCCGCCAGTCGAAGATCGGCTTCACGTTGTTGCCGCTGAACGGAACGATGCTCGACGGCGCTTCGCCGTCGAGCATCCGCATCGCCACCTCGCCGGCTTCCCGTCCGATGATCTCTGGCAGCAGCAGGAAGCCGCCCACGCCCGAGCGCCCGAGGAACGTATCTGATGTGATGATGATCGGGCGGTTCGCACTCTCGGCGACGCGTGCGAGCGCCGAGGCGGGGGAATAATAGGTGCCTTCGCCGTCGGAATACATCGCCGAGGTCAGGATCGCAGAGCGTGCGGGCAGGGAAGCGACGTGGCTGCGGACCTCACGCAGCACCGCGCCGGACAGATCGGTGACTTCGAGATCGGGCATCTCGGCCGCGAAGTCCTGTTTCCAATGTCCGTAGGTTAGTGGATTCTTCCAGGCCTCGCCCACGAGGACGACATGGGTCAAGTCGGGAACGATGGCGCGCGCTGCGGTCAAGAGCTGTGCCGGTCTCACCCTTGCGAAGACGGCTGTCGTGTTGGGCAGGAACAGCGCGCGCGTCTCGGGCAGATCGGGCACGAAGCCGTAAACGACGGGCGCGGCGGGCCAGATGTCCTGCTTGCGCGCTTGAAGGAATTTCGCCGATGTCACGCCGATCGAAACGATGACGTCGATCGGCCGCTGCGCATATTTGGTCTTGAGATGACCGACCAGACTCTCTTCGTAGCCCGGCCCCGGGAAGCGGGCGAGATCGAGGCTTTCGCCGTAGATCACCGTATGACCCTTGCCGTTCTGCTTCGCGGCGGCGCGGATACCGGCAAAGATCTCGGAATAGAAGGGCGAGCGAAAGTCGGCTTCTTCCAGCACCAGGATCGAACGCTGCCGTGGGCCGTCGGCTGCGATGCATTCACGCGACAGGCTTGCGAGCAGGCAGACGATCAGGATGCGCACGAGCCCGGTGATCATACGCATTGCTGGACTCTCGGCCCCGCGGCTCCAGTTGCAATCGGGCCTCCTCGATGAGGACGCGCGCGCGAGCATACCCGCCTGGTCCGGAGTTTCAAATGGAAGGATGCGCGTCTGCTCCGCTGCCGGGCAGGGCGGGACGAAGTGCCGCTACTTGAACGGGTCCTGGATCGACGGCGACGATTGCCGGATGCGGCGCACACTCACCGGCGTACCGTCGGAGACGAACAGCAGTTCATATCGACGGCCTTCGCTGTCGGTCGCGGAGCAGGTTACGTCGTTCACCTTCCTGGCAGCGAAGTTACCAGTCTGGCGGCAAATGCCGGTGGAGGCCTGTTCGGCAGGTACCGGCAGTCCGTCGACCTTGGGCCGGTCCTTGGAGTTGAGCAGCATGCGGTCGATCGGCAGCTCGTAGGAATTATCGTCAGCGCGCTTGCCGTTCTCGCCGGAGAACGACACGACGTGGTTTTCGTCGCTGGGGTCGTCGACGGCGACCGCGAAATTGACCCGGCCCGTGTCGCCATGGGCGTAGGCGACCGTCTTGCAGGCGAAGGTGCGGCCCGCGACCTTCAGCGTCTTGCACTGGCCGGACATCAGCGCCAGCAGGTCGATCAAGGCGTTCTGCTGCGCCGGTGGATTGTTGACCGGAATGGGCTTGGAATCCTCGGCGAAACAAGGGCTTGCCGAAGCTGCAAGGGAGGCGACGAGGGTTGCTGCGAGGACCGGTCGGCGGAGGCGCATCGTCAGGCTCGTATGCCAAGGGACGCTGGAGGTCCGCTTCATAACCATCGAACCGCAAATTGGTTGCGATCCCGTTCGCGCTGCCGAGTCCGTCTGGAATACCACCGCACCATCCCTGGCGATTCGTCCAAATCGCCCCACCGTCCCGCCGGGCACTTGCCGTCAGGCCGGTGTTTTTTTCGTGGCGGAGCTAAGCCATCGTCGCCTGCCAGCGCGTATCGCGCAGGGAGGGGCGGCGGTGCAGGCGGGCGTCGAGCAGGGTGCGGGCGCGAGGGACGTCGCCGCTGCGCATCAGCGCGACGATGAAGGTGTCCTCGATCAGCTCGCGCTGGGCGTGGCTGCCGCCGATGCGGACGACCTCGCCGAGGACGGGTGCGAGCATTTGCACGCAGGCCGCATAGTCCTCGTCGGCAAAGGCGGCCAGCGCGCGGCAGATCGCGGGGACCACGGGACCGGCGGGCAGCTTGCCCTCAGCGAGGCGCTGCTCGATCGCGGCAAGCCGCGCCGCCAGCGCCTCATTGTTTTGCGTTGCCGCAGCGAACAGCGCCATGTGGACGTCGGCGAACGGCAGGCTCGATTTTGGAAATAGGTTTTGCGCGGCCGTGTCGGCTTCCAGCCACAACGCTCTGGGCACGGCGTGGCCGTAGGCGGACAGGCGCCAGAGCAGCGAGGCGCCGTCAGTGACGACGTTGAGCGGCGGCGCCTGCGTGGCGGAAGGCTGGAGCACGTCGGCATAGATCTTGAGCGCGCGTGCTGCGTCGCCATGCTCGAGCGCGCCGAGCGCCTGGTGCCACAGGATATGGCCGTGCAGGATGCCGGCACGGTCGTAAGAGGGGATCCAGTCGTCGACGAGACGATCGGCTTCCTCGATCGAGCCGTCCTCGAACATCGCATGCAGCACCGCATGCGCGGCGTGGGCGTTCGTGCGGCGGAGGTTGAAGCCACGCTCGGTGACGGCGCGGCCGCGCGCGACATCGCCATTCTCCGTCATCGCCCAGCCGGACATCGTGAGAAACCACCAGTCCTCGCCATAGTGCCGTGCGACCCGCTCGCACAGCTGATGCCGCGCGCGGTCGTGATCGGCCATGCCTGAGAAGGCGAACAGGCCGAAGGCGCCGAGCGGCAGCGACAGCACCACGGCATCGCGCGGCCAGGCGTCGACGTGCTTTGACATCGTCGCGATCGCTTCGGGCAGCCGCCCCTCGATCGCCAGCGCCAGTGTCTCGACATGCGAGCGCTCGCGCTCCGTGCCGCGCCTGGCAACGAGCTCGCGCGCCAGCGCCGCCTTCTGCCGCGCGAGATCGCCCTGCTGGTAGAAGGCGTGGACGCGGCCGCGGGCAATGTGAGCAAGCGCGAAGCCCGGATCAGCCGCAATCGCGCGCTCCAGCGTCTCGGCCGTACCGGTCCAGCCCGAGAGCATGAGGTCGATGCCCTCGCGATAGGCGGATGCCGCCTCGTCCGAGGAGGTAGAAAGCGGAAGACCGTAGCGATCTTCAAGCGGCATCGTCGTCTCCCGCTGTCAGCTCGTCCGCGCGCGGCGGCCCTCGATCGGATAGGCCGGATCGTTGTAGCCCGGCGTCGAGGGATGGCCCGGCACGACTAGTCGATCGATCAGCGCCTCGTCCTCCGCGGTGAAGCGATAGTCGAGTGCGCGGATATAGTCGTCCCACTGCTGCTCGGTGCGGGGACCGGCGATGATGGAGGTCACGAACGCCGAGTTCAGCACCCAGGCGACCGCGAACTGGCCGGCGGTGATGCCTTTCTTCTCGGCGTGAGTCTTGATCTCCTGCGCGAGCTGCAGCGACTCCGGCCGCCACTCGGTCTGCATCATGCGGGTGTCGTTGCGGCCGGCGCGCGTCTCCTTGTCCGGGGCGGCATCCGGCTTGTACTTGCCGGTGAGCACGCCGCGCGCCAGCGGGCTATAGGGCACGATGCCGAGGCCGTAATAGGCGCAGGCCGGAAAATGCTCGACTTCGGGCATGCGGTTCATCGCGTTGTAATAGGGTTGGCTCACCGCCGGCCGGTCGATGCCGAGCCGGTCGCAGATGTTGCAGATCTCGGCGATGCGCCAGGCGCGGTAGTTGGAGACGCCGAAATAGCGCACCTTGCCTGATCGGATCAGGTCGCCCATCGCGCGCACCGTCTCCTCCAGCGGCGTCGCATGGTCTTCCTTGTGCAGATAGTAGATGTCGATGTGGTCGGTGCCGAGCCGCTTCAGGCTTTCGTCCGCGGCCTGCAACACCCAGCGTCGCGACACGCCGACACGGTTGGGATCATCGCCCATAGGGTTGGCGAGCTTTGTGGCGAGCACCCAGGCATTGCGGTTGCCGGCGATGGCGCGCCCCACGACCTCTTCGGAGGCGCCTTTCGAATAGGCGTCCGCGGTGTCGATGAAATTGATGCCTGCACCGTGCGCCTTGTCGATGATCCGCTTCGAGGCAGCTTCATCGGTCGGCCCGCCGAACATCATGGTGCCGAGACAAATCGGCGAGACTTTCAGGCCGGTGCGGCCGAGCTGGCGGTATTGCATGAGCTAAGTCCTTGCTGCGTTTTCGGATACAGCATAGCGGCGTCATTCCGTCATTGCGAGCGCAGCGAAGCAATCCAGAAATGTGTCCGCGGAGGGATTCTGGATTGCTCCGCTGCGCTCGCAATGACGGGTGGCGGAAAATACCTGCCGCACTCTCAACTGTCATCGCCCGGCTTGACCGGGCGATCCAGTACTCCGAGCCGATAGTGATGGAATCGATGGGCCGCGGCGTACTGGATTCCCCGCTTTCGCGGGGAATGACGGCGGTGGGTGTGGTCGGCAGCGGGCTGCCTAACGCGCGCCTACGCCGGCCCCTTCAAGATCTTGAACACGCCATTGGCCATCACGATGCAGCGGTCGTCCACCGTCACCTCGGTGCTCATGAAGATCAGGCTGCGGGTCGAGCGCACCACGCGCGGGCGGGAGATCAGGATGTCGCCGATCTGGCCGGCCTCGACGAAATGGGTGTCGAGCTGCACCGTCGCCATGAATTCCTTGCCGGAGGTGTAGCGGGCGGTCATGCCGCAGGTGCGGTCGGCGAAGGTCATCGTCACGCCGCCCTGGACCATGCCGCGGCGGTTGTGGTGCTTGTCTTCGGTGGCGAGTGCGAATTCGTAGTGGCCGTCGACCTTGCGCTCCCACAACGGGCCAATCAGGTGCATGAAGCCGGTGGTCTCCAGGATGCTCCAGCCCTCAGATTTGAGCCTTGCGGCGGCCTTGCTCGTCATCGTGTCGTCCATTCCTGTGCGGGCCTTCGATCTCATTTCATCGGGGCCGGACGTGGTGTAGTCAAGCATGATGAGACCGTTCGACGATGCCACACGGCGGAATATCGCGGCTGCCTGCGCAGCCTTCACGCGGCTGTCGGAGCATGACGACGCACCGGCGCTGAAGCGCGCCGCGGTGGCGGTCGCATTGACCGCAGCAGGCGAGGGCGACGACACCGCGTTCCTGCTCACGCTGCGCGCATCGCATTTGCGCGCCCATCGCGGCCAATGGGCGCTGCCGGGCGGGCGCTGCGATGCCGGCGAGACGCCGGTCGAGGCGGCGCTGCGCGAGCTCGACGAGGAGCTCGGCCTTCGCCTCACCGGCGCCGATGTGCTCGGCACGCTCGACGACTATCCGACCCGCTCCGGCTATCTGATCACGCCGGTTGTGGTCTGGGCCGCAGACAGCGCCGCGATCCGGCCGAACCCCGATGAGGTCGCCTCGGTCCACCGCATCGCGCTCACGACGATCGAGCGCGAGGATGCCTTCGATTTCACTGTCATTCCCGAGAGCGCGCGCCGGGTGATCCGCTTTCATCACCAGATGAGTCTGATCCACGCGCCGACGGCGGCGCTGATCTACCAGTTCCGCGAGGTGCTGGCGGGGCGGCAGACCCGCGTGGCCGAGCTGGAACAGCCGGTGTTCGCCTGGAAGTGACGATGGTAAACGGCACGTTAACGTGACGGTTACCGGATGCCTGCTAAGAGGGCAGCATGCATCAATCGATTCGAAAAAGCCTGGTTGCGGTTCCAGTCGCGTTTCTTCTGCTCGCGCCCGCCGCGCGTGGCGGCGAGGCCGACACGCTGCCGCCTTCCGTCGCCAATGCCAACGCCCAGCTGCTGTCGCAGTTCTTCGCGCAAGGCGGCGCCTCGCCCGCCGTGCTCGAATATCGCCGCAAGCTGCAGGAATATCAGGCCGCGCGCGCCGCCTTCGACGAGGAAGCCGGTGCCTATTGGAGCCAGATCTCCGAGAAGCGGAAAGGCCGCAACGCCAAGCGGCGCAGCGGGCAGCAAGTGACGCTCGACGATTACGTGCTGGAGCATCCGCCGCTCTATACCGGGCCGAAACGGCCGGTGAATCCGGAGCCGGAGGAAACGCCGGAGCGACCGACCAAGAAGCCGATTCCCGTGGTCGCCGACCTCCTGCGCGCGGCGCAGGAGCTCTACCAGTTCACGCCGCAGCGGCCGTCCAGCGAGGTCGAGTTCAAGCGCGCCTATGCGCGCTACGCGCTCGCCTCGGGGCTGACGCGCGAGCAGGCGGTGCGGGTCTATTCGTTCGAGACCGGCGGCACCGGCAGCTACGACGTGCAGGCGGGCATCGAGCATGGCGGCAAGCGCGCGATCTCGACGGCGATGGGCTACAACCAGCTGCTCACCACCAACAGCGTCGAGCTGCTCGCAGAGCAGGGTCACGAATTCATCCGTGCGCTCTCCGACAAGGTGGCGCGGACCTCGGGGCCGGCGCGCCAGGCGCTCGAGCACAAGCTCGCTGTGCTGAAGAAAATGGTGGCGCATGCGAAATCGGTGCCCGACACCTGGTCGGAGCACGAGAAGATCGGCAACACGGCACAGGGCTGGGCCATGCATGCGATGGTGCTGGACGTCGACATCGGACCGATGCTGCAGACCCACAAGCTGCTCACCTCGGTGCTGTTCGCGCGCGCCAAGGGTTACAGCCGTCCGCTCACCGCGGCCGAGCTCGAGATGATGAACCTCACCGGGGACGGCACCGGCCTCGACATGGTGACCATGCCGCAGGCGATGCGCGAGCAGGTGCCGACCTCGAACTTCTTCCAGCGCGGCGGCTACGAGCGCAACCCGGTCGCAATCCGCCACAACACGGTGGCCAAGCTGCTCGCGGTGACGGACACGCGGATGGATTCGAACAGCAACAACGCCGGCGCAAGGGAATTGGCGGCGGCGTTTTAGACATAGGTGTCGTCCCGGCGAAGCTGCCGTAGGGTGGGCAAAGCGAAGCGTGCCCTCCGCTTTCGACCAGAGTTTGCTGACGGTTGGTGGGCACGGCGCTGACGCGCCTTTGCCCACCCTACGGCAGCTCGCTTGTGGCGAGAGCCGGCCCCTACTGATCCGGCCCGAACTTGAACTTGCCGTCGCCTTCCAGATACGGGCCGCTGCGCATGTAGAGCTGGCCGTTGTGGCCGATGAAGAACAGCGTGCCCTTCGGCACCTTCTTGGCGCCCTTCAAGAGCTCCCCGGCATTGCTGGTGCCCATCTTGTAGGAAAAGGTCTTGCCCTCCTTGTCATAGGCGTAGCCGGTGTCGGGCTTGAGCTCCCATGGCGTCGGCCCTGTCTGCGCCAATGCGGGGGCTGCGAATGCCGCGAGGGCGGCAGCGATTGCAAATGTCTTCGTTGAAAATGCCATGTTTCCATCCTCCCCATCCTCGGGGCGCCCGCTTGAACAAATCACGAACGGTATTTCCCGGTCAATTCGCGAAAGCGCCGCGGCGCATCACGTCTCGCCCAGCAGTTTGTGATTTTCCCTTCGTCCCCTCGCGACTATGTTCCGCTTTCCGTCTAGAACGCAATTCGACAAAAATATTGGTGGGGATGATTCGAATGAACCATGTCATTAAAGCCTGCTCGGCTGCCGCGCTGCTGCTCACGGCGTTGGCGCCGGCCGCCCGAGCCGATGATTACCAGCTCAGCCACAACCAGCGGATTTCCTGCAGCCGCGGCCTTGCCCCGGGCAAGCTGAACACGGCGACCTGCAAGTCCTACACCTACCTCTTCAACACCAAGACCTCGGAATATTTCCGCTGCCAGGTCTCGCTGGCGCTGACGCGGGACAACAAGGAGGTCATCAACGTCCAGACCGATGGCGGCTGCACCAAGAAACCGCGCATCTTCGAGACCGACGGCAAGTATGATTTCGACGCCACCGAGACCGAGCCGCCGAACACCAACTCGTTCTTCGGTCCCGGCGGCTACTCGGTCTGGGCCGCCGACGTCACCACGCAGAAGGTGCGCGGCTGCATCATCATCTCCTCCGGCCTCGGCTCCGACATCTCCAAGTGCCTGGACATGACGTTCCAGTAGGACTTTGCCAGCTATGGCGAGGTGCGCTCCTGCGCCACCTCGCCGCACCTGCCGGTTCCCAAAAGTCCAGCCGGAACGGCCGTTTACCGCAGTGCTGTTTTGCCTTTTGGATGGGTTGACCCGCATCCCTCGTCCGGCCAATTTCGCCGCCGGTTTGGGGAGTAC
Organism: Bradyrhizobium sp. CB1717; assembly: GCF_029714325.1. Classification (NCBI taxonomy): domain Bacteria; kingdom Pseudomonadati; phylum Pseudomonadota; class Alphaproteobacteria; order Hyphomicrobiales; family Nitrobacteraceae; genus Bradyrhizobium; species Bradyrhizobium sp. CB1717. The sequence continues at coordinate 8,670,643 of NZ_CP121666.1, read as the reverse complement.
AAAAATCATGAAACGGACGTTCTTCGGCGTGGCCGCGGCTCTGGCTCTGGCGGCGTCGGCACCTTGCGCGCATGCGCAATCCTTCATTAACGTGCTGACCGGCGGCACCTCCGGGGTCTACTATCCGCTCGGGGTCGCGATCGGGAAGATCTACGGCGACAAGATTCCGAACGTGAAGACGCAGGTGCAGGCCACCAAGGCGTCGGTCGAGAATTTGATCCTGCTGCAGCAGGGCCGCGGCGAGCTGGCATTCACGCTGGGTGACTCGCTGAAAGCGGCCTGGGACGGCGAGGAGGAGGCGGGCTTCAAGACCAAGCTCGACAAGCTCCGGACCATCGGCGCGATCTATCCGAACTACATCCAGATCGTCGCGACCGCCGAGAGCGGCATCAAGACGCTGGCCGACCTCAAGGGCAAGAGCCTGTCGGTCGGCGCGCCGAAGTCCGGCACCGAGCTGAATTCCCGCGCGATCCTGGCCGCCGCCGGCATGAACTACAAGGATCTCGGCAAGGTCGAGTACCTGCCGTTCGCCGAATCCGTCGACCTCATGAAGAACCGCCAGCTGGGTGCGACGCTGCAATCGGCCGGCCTCGGCGTTGCCTCGCTGAAGGATCTCTCGACCTCGAGCCCGATCACGGTGGTGTCGGTGCCGAAGGAGACCGTCGACAAGATCGGCCCGCCCTTCATCTCGGCGACCATTCCCGCCAACACCTATACCGGCCAGGACAAGGACGTACCGACCGCGGCCGTGGTCAATTATCTCGTGACCAGCTCCGCCGTCTCCGACGACCTCGCCTATCAGATGACGAAACTGGTCTACGAGTCGCTACCGGAATTGCAGAATGCGCATGCGGCCGGCAAGGAGATCAAGCTCGAGACGGCCGCCACCGGCAGCCCGGTTCCGCTGCACCCCGGCGCGATCCGCTATTACAAGGAAAAAGGGCTGATCAAGTAATTCTTCCTCTGTTGTCATTCCGGGGCGGCTCGCCAGAGCCGAGCCCGGAATCTCGAGGTTCCGGGTTCGATGCTTCGCATCGCCCCGGAATGACGGAGTGAGAGTGGGTGCCGGGGTCGGGCACGACGAATTTCAGGGCGGGGGACTTATCGATGTTGCAGGCTGAGGGTGCTCCAGTGCCCATCAAGGTCGAGTTCGACAATTTCGAGCACGGTTTTCCGGAAGGTTTTGGTCCGGGCTGGTGGGGCCAGCTCGCCTACTGGATCGGCATCGCGTTTGCGACCTTCCAGCTCTATGTCGCCGCCTTCAACTATCTGCCGAGCCAGGTGGTGCGCGGCGTCCATGTCGGCTTCCTCGTTCTGCTCACCTTCGGTCTGATCGCCAACTTCACCGCGAAGAGCAATTTTGGCCGCGCGCTCGGCTGGGTGATCGGCGGGGCCGGATTCTTTTGTGGCCTCTACCAGTGGATATTCTATGCCGACCTGATCGCGCGCGACGGCGATCCGACGAAGCTCGATCTCGCGGTGGGCACGCTGCTCGCCGTGCTGATCTTCGAGGGCACGCGGCGCCTGATGGGCGCGGCGCTGCCGCTGATGTGCGGTGCCTGCCTGCTCTACTGGTTCTTCGGCCAGTACCTGCCGTCGCCGCTCAACCATCGCGGCTATGATTTCGACCAGATCGTCACGCATCTGTCGTTCGGCACCGAAGGCTTCTACGGCGTGCCGATCTACGTCTCGGCGACCTACATCTTCCTGTTCATCCTGTTCGGCTCGTTCCTGGAGCGCGCCGGCATGATCCAGCTGTTCACCGACGTCTCGCTCGGCCTGTTCGGCCGCACCCGCGGCGGACCTGCCAAGGTCGCGGTGTTCGCGTCGGGCATGATGGGCACGATCTCCGGCTCGGGTGTCGCCAACGTCGTCACCGTCGGCCAGTTCACCATTCCACTGATGATCAAGTTCGGCTATCGCCGCGCCTTCGCCGCCGGCGTCGAAGCCACGGCGTCGATGGGCGGCCAGATCATGCCGCCGGTGATGGGCGCGGTCGCCTTCATCATGGCCGAGACGCTCGGTGTCCAATATTCGGAGATCGTGAAGGCGGCCGCGATCCCCGCGATCCTCTACTTCGCGTCCGCGTTCTGGATGGTGCACTTGGAGGCCGGCAAGCATGGCCTCGTCGGCATGAAGCGCTCGGAGATCCCGAGCGCCTGGAAGGCGCTGGTGACGCGCTGGTATCTCGTGCTGCCGCTCGCAGCCCTCGTCTACATGCTGTTCGAGGGCTTTACCCCGCTCTATGCCGGCAGCATGGGCCTTGCGCTCACAGTGGCGCTGATCCTCGGCACCGCCATCACGACGGGGGCGTCCTCGACGGTGATCCGCATCATCTTCTGGGTCGGGCTTGCGCTGGTCGTCGCCGCGCTGTCGCGTGACGGCCTCCAGATCGTGCCGGTCGCGAGCGTCGTGGTCGGGCTGATCGTGATCACCGCGTTCGTCCGCGGCGGGTTCAAGGCTCTGCGCGAGTGCCGCGACGCGCTGGCCGAGAGTGCCAAATCCGCCATCACCGTCGGCATGGCCTGCGCCATCGTCGGCGTCATCATCGGCATGATGTCGCAGACCGGCGTCGGCACCATTTTTGGTGGCTGGGTGATCGGGCTCGGCGAGAAGAGCCTGTTCCTGGCGCTGATCATGACCATGCTGCTGTCGATCCTGCTCGGCACCGGCATCCCGACCATCCCGACCTACATCATCACCGCCGCGCTCGCAGCGCCGGCGCTGGCCAAGCTCGGCGTGCCCCTGATCGCGAGCCACATGTTCGCTTTCTATTACGGCATCATGGCCGACCTCTCGCCGCCAGTGGCGCTCGCCGCGCTCGCGGCAGCGCCGATCGCGAAGGAGAATCCGGACAAGATCGGCTGGGAGGCGATGCGCATCGCGCTCGCCGGCTACGTCATTCCCTTCATCTTCGTCTATTCGCCGGCCCTGATGCTGCAGGCCGGCGATCCCATGGCGGTAAAACTCGGCTTCTACGGCGCGGTGGCGCTCGCGACCGTCAAGGCGCTGGTGGCGATCGGCCTGTTCGGCATGGTCGCGATCGGCTTCCTGTTCACGAAGCTGACGCTCGTCGAGCGCCTAGTCGCGCTCGGCGCCGCGTTCTGCCTGCTCGGCGACTTCGCGTTCAGCGACACCGCCGGCTTCGTGCTGTCCGCTGCGCTTCTGCTGTGGCAATGGCGGCAGCGGCCGCCGGCGCCGGTCGAGGCGGTGTGAGCCTCTGCTTCGCAACAGCCGCCGGCGTGAAGGCGCTGGCGCTGTCCGCGTTCACGCTTGCATGGACGCATTCAATCGCGAAGGTCGAGTGGCAGGAGGATTGGCGCGTAACACCCGCCGGCCTCGAACTGGTGCAGGCGCGCGTCAAGGGCACCGGTCCCGGCATGGAGCCGCCGCCCGAGGCGCGGCTCGTCGACGGCTGGTTTCAATGGCGGGCGCAGCGTGCGCCGATGCCGGAGGTGGTGCTGGGCAATTCCGGTGCGGCCGGGGAGTGGCGGCTATGCCATGAGGGAACGTGCCGGACATTGTCGGAGATTGTCGGGCATCCCATCGGTGCTAACGTCACGACGATGAGAGTTTGCAACGATCCGTAGCCCGGATGGAGCGCAGCGTAATCCGGGACCACCGCCCCGGATTGCGCTTCGCTCCATCCGGGCTACAAGAACAATAAACAGGGAGAAACGCGATGGATCGGCTCAAGGGCAAGGTTGCGATGGTGGTGGGCGCCGGCTCGATCGGACCGGGCTGGGGCAACGGCAAGGCGACCGCGGTGACCTTTGCGCGCGAGGGCGCGCAGGTGTTTTGTGTCGACCGCAACGGTGCCGCGGCCGAGGAGACCGCCAAGATCATCACGGGCGAAGGCGGCAAGGCGACGGCGTTCACGGCCGACGTTGCGCGTCCTGCCGAAATCGAGGCGATGGTGGCGGCGTGCCTGAAGGCCTGTGGCCGCATCGACGTGCTCGACAACAATGTCGGCATCGCCGAGATGGGCAGCGTCGTCGACGTTGCCGAGGAGAGCTGGGATCGCGTCTTCACCGTGAACCTCAAGAGCTCCTACCTCGCCATGAAGCACGTCATCCCCGTGATGGTGAAGCAGGGCGGCGGCTCGATCATCAACATCTCCTCGATCGCCTCGATCCGCCATGTCGGGATTTCCTACGTAAGCTACAACGCCAGCAAGGCGGCGATGAACCAGCTGACGCGCTCGACCGCGATCGAATTCGCGAAGAACCATGTGCGGGTGAATGCGATCCTGCCCGGCCTGATGAAGACGCCGATGGTGGAGCACTCCGCAGGCCTCGCCAACAGCTACGCCAAGGGCGACGTCGAGGCGATGTGGCGCGCCCGCGATGCGCAGGTGCCGATGGGCCACATGGGCGAGGCCTGGGATGTCGCGAATGCCGCGCTGTTCCTGGCATCGGACGAGTCGAAATATGTGACGGGGATCGAGCTGGTGGTGGACGGCGGGATCACCTGCAAGGCGGGGGCGTAGGCGCCGCCTCCCACTCCGCTGTCGTCCCGGCCTAGTGCGCAATTGCGCACTAGGCCGGGACGACATCTTCACTGCGCCAGCGCCAAAATCCCGCCGGCGAAGGAATGCCACGCGGCCGTCTCGCTGATCGGCCAGTTCAAGAACTTCACCGCCAGCAGCGCGAGCGTGCCGTAAATGTAGACCGGATGCACGCGGCCCTCGGTGCGCCAGTCGCGCACCATGGCGACGACGAGCAGAAGTGCGGCGACCACGGCAGGCGCGATCGTCACCGGCACCGGGGGCGGGCCGGGTGGTCCCGGAGGCGCGAGGAAGGTCAGGAACCAGCGCGCGATCGCGGCGTCGAGGATCGAGACCGCGGCGAGCAGCATCAGGCGCTTGTGAATCTCGGGCTTGCGCGTGTTCATGATGGCAAGCACGAACACCAATGCGAAGAACGCGATGCCGCTCATCGGCACGATCGAGAACGCGATACCGGCGTCCTTCTGCCCGAGCGCGGCGGAATGCTGCATCACATGAACGGAGGCGAGGAAGCCGAAGATCGTCATCGCGGTCGCAAGCGAGACGCCGACAATGCCGAGCGAGCGGTGATTGACCACGCGGCCCGAGGCTGCGAGCCAGGTCTGGAGCGCGAAATAGATCGACCAGGTGAAGAACAACAGTCCGTGAAAATGAATCACCGGGCTTGCGGAGAATGTCCGTTGAGCGAGCGGCACCCAATAGGTCGGCGCGAAGCCGAGAAAGGCGGTGGCCGCGCAGGCCAGGGCCATGTGGAAATAAAAATACCGTGCAGGCGACGCATCACGCGCGCGTACACGACGGTCGTCGATCAGGGTTGTCATCAAGAATGAGTCTGGAGGGGCGGCGTTTGGTTCAAATCGCACGTCGTCCCGGCCTGCGCCGGGACGACGACGGAGAGTTTGTGGCTACCGCGAGATCATCATCCGCCCGCGCTCAGCTCCGCACGATCGAGCTCCTCCTCGAGCCGGTGAAACGCGTCGTCGCCGATCACCTCGGTGGTGCGCAGGTCGAAGATGGATTTGCGAGCGGCCTCGATGGCGCGGCGGCGCAGGGGGTCGGCGGGCAATTCGCCGCTCGCGATGCCGCCGTTCGGATCGGTCTCGGTCTGCATCAGGATGGCGCGATATTCGAGCCGCAGGATTTCCGCCTCCTCCGACGGATCGCTCTCGATCGCATCGAGCGCCGCGCGATAGGCGACGGCGCGCCCGCGCGCGACCTCGATGCCGACGGGATCGTCGTCCTTGAGATCGAAGGCGAGGATCAGCGGCCGCAGCGTCAGACCCTGGATGATGAGCGATCCCAGCACGACGGCAAAGGCGATGAAGACGATGAAGTCGCGATAGGGAAAGTTCTCCGGCAGAGCAAAGGCGGTGGCGAGCGTGACGAGGCCGCGCATGCCGCACCAGGAAATGATGAGCCCGCCTTTCGGCGAGGCGACCTGCTTCGGATCCTTGGGATGGTAGAGGTTATGCGCGATCAGCACGCGCAGCGCCGTGCGATAGAACGTCACCCAGAACAGGCGCACCAGGACCACCGTGAGCAGGATCCAGGCCGCAGCCACGCAATATTCCCAGCGCACGTCGGCATCGAGCCGCGTCCAGATCGGCCGCATCTGCATGCCGATCAGCATGAAGGCGAGCACGTTGAGCACGAACACCGTCGTCTCCCACACCGCATAGGACGGCACCCGCAGCCGTGCCGGGATGCGCGCCGGCGCGGTGCGTGCGAGGGCGATGGCGTAGATCACGATGGTGAGGATGCCGGACAGGCCGAGATGCTCGGCGCCGATCCAGATCATGAAGGTGGTGGCGAACTGGACGATGATCGCGCTCGGGGCTTCCGTCACGCGCTCCATCATGGGCGCGATGATGCGTGCTGCGGCAAGGCCGGCGATGACGCTGCCGACCAGCGCCAGCGCCATGGTCGGCGCGACCTGGCTCCAGGTCAGATGCTCGGTTGCGACCGCGCCGACGGCGATGCGGTAGATCAGGAGCGCGCTCGCATCGTTGAGCAGGCTCTCGCCCTCCAGCACCTTCACCATGCGGTGGGGCAGCTTGACCTGGCTCAGGATCGCGACCGCGGCGGCGGCATCCGGCGGCGCCACGATGGCGCCGAGTGCAACCGCAGCGGCCCAGGGCATGTCGGGCATCAACCGGTGCGCGACATAGGCGACGCCCGCCGTGGTCAGGCCGACGGCGGCGACGACCAGGGTCGAGACCGGAACCCAGTTGTTGCGCAGATCCCGCAGCGAGGTGTCGAAGGCGGCATCGAGCAGCACCGGTGCGACAAAAAGCGCCAAGGCCAGGTCCGGCTCCAGCGTCCAGGTCGGGCTCGACGGCACGAACGCGATCAGGGCGCCGCCGATGGCGAGAAAGGTCGGGTAGGGGACCTTGATCCGCCGCGCCAGCGCCGATAAGGCAACGGCGCCGAGCAGCAGGGCGATGGTCCATTCGAATGTCGACACGATAGTCCCCGAGACCGATTTGAGCGGCGCCACAAGCTAGCACCAATCCGGCCGTATGATGGATAATGCGGCCCCAAGGCAAGAGTGAAGCAAGACCTTCCGACTGCAACAAGCATGCGTTTTCAAAAACTCATCCAATGGTCAGCTGCCGCAGCGCTCTCGGCGCTTCCGATCGGCGCGGTCCATGCTGCGACCGGCGGCGAGCCGGCGGCCGTCACGCAGGTCGATATCGCACCGTGCCTCGCGGCCACCGCGGCCGACGACATCGACAAGGCGAATTCCGCATGCGCGGCCGTGATCGACAACGAGAAGACGGCGAAGGCGGACCTGGTCAAGGCGTTGATCGCGCGCGGTGCGCTTTATGCGCGGCACGACCAGATCGATCGCGCAATCGCCGACGACAGCCGCGCTCTTTTGCTCGATCCCACGCTCGCCGATATCTTCAACGCCCGCGGCGAGCTCTGGCTGAAGAAGGGCGACAAGCCCAAGGCGGTGCAGGATTTCGGTGCCGCGCTCAAGATCGATCCGAACCACGAGAAGGCCAAGGCCAATCACAAGGCCATGGCGCGCGAGCTCGAGCGCATCGGCGCGCAGATGGCGGTCGCCGGCAAGCCCAGCTTCAACTGCGCCCGCGCGGCTCGCGCCGTGGAGAAGGCGATCTGCGGCAATCGTGAGCTCGCCGATCTCGACCGCGAGATCTATGGGTCGCATCTGCGCGCTGTCCGCGAGGCCCAGAGCCCGGCGGAGGCGCGCAAGATCCAGCGCGAGCAGGATGCCTTCGTCGCCCGCCGCAACGCCGAATTCGGGCGGCCCGGGTACGACCTGAAGAAGGCGATGCAGGAGCGCTTGCAACAGATCAACGGCGTGGACGGATATTGATGCCGCCTGCGGCGGGAGGGAGAGCCCGCCGTTTGAACCTGTTGCCGGATGGCGGCGACAATGGGGAAAGCCCTTGTCCTGGAGTCCAAAGCCATGTGCGGCATGTCCCGTTCCGCGCAAATGTCCTCGTTTGCCAAAATCTCGCTCCGCGCCTTCTTCCTCGGCGCGGCTATGGGCCTGACCCTCATCGGTCCGGCTTCTGCCGGCACCGATTGCGTGCCGGGCAGCAAGGCTGCTCCCGCGGAACTGATCTCCGCGTGCAGCGCCATCATCGACCAGACGGCAAATCCGGCGTCTGAACGCTCCATGGCGCTCGTCGCTCGCGCCGAAGCCAATGCGCGAACCTCCGGAGGCCAGTCGCAGGCGCTGCGCGATCTGGACCGCGCCATCGCGCTCGACGGCAAGAACGCAAAGGCCTGGCGCGTGCGCGGCAACCTCTTGCGCGAGGCCGGCGGCGACCTCAATCGGGCCGCGGCGGATCTGAGCAAGGCGATCGAGATCGATCCACAGGATGCGGAATCCTACGAGCTGCGCGGCGTCGTCTACACCAACCAGCATCGCTTCGACCGCGCCATTGCAGACTACGACCAGGCCATCAAGCTGAAGGCGGATTCCGCCCAGGCCTGGTCCGACCGCGGCGCGACCTTCTATCTGCGCGGCGACTACGACAAGGCTGTCGCTGACCTCAGCGAGGCGCTACGGCTCGATCCGAACCGGGCGCGCAGTTACACCAACCGCGGCGCCGCCTACAAGAAGCTCGGCGAGCTCGACAAGGCGATCGCAGACGACAGCGAGGCGATCCGGCTCGATCCAAAGGTGCCGGAGTATTTCGACAACCGCGGCCTCACCTATGCCGCGCTGAAGGAGTACGACAAGGCGATCGCCGATTACGATCAGGCGATCCGTCTCGAGCAGCGTGTGAACTTCCTGACCAACCGCGGCGACTCCTACCAGTTCAAGGGCGAACTCGGTGCTGCGCTGTCGGACTACAATGACGCGCTGAAGCTCGATCCGAATTTTGCCAAGACCTACAACAACCGTGCCGTGCTCTACAAGAAGATGGGCGAGCGCAAGAAGGCGCTGGCCGACTACGAGGCGACGTTGCGGCTCGATCCCGCCAATGAGAACGCGCTCAACGGCCGCCGCGCGATGATCGCCGAGATTGCAAAATTCGGCGGCGAGCCGTCCCGTGTGCTGAACGCCGCCTCCAGCGATCCGTCATTCGACTGCGCCTCCGCCAAGCGCGAGGTCGAGAAGGTGATCTGCGCCGATCCGCAGCTCGGCGTGCTCGACCGCCAGATCGCCGAGGCCTACGAGCGCGTGCTGAAAGCGGCGGGCAAGCGCTCGGCGGATGGCCTGCGCAAGTCCCAGCGCGATTTCCTCGTCACGCGCGATGCAAGCTTCCGTCGCCCCGGCTACGATCTGAAAAAGGTCATGCAGGAGCGATTGCAGAAGCTGAACGCGATGGAAAGCTGAGAGGCGAAGGAGCCGAAGCCTTGCGGCTGGCTCCGTACCTCTCCCGCTTGCGGGAGAGGTCGACGCGCTCGGAGAGCGCGGCGGGTGAGGGCTCTCTCCTCTTGGGGACCTTCATGAGTCCTGCACAAACCCAACGCGGAGGCACCCCACCCCAACCCTCCCCCGCAAGCGGGAGAGGGAGCCGACTGCCGAAGCCGCGCAAGCTCCACGCCTCTCCCCAAAAAAGCCCATCCTTTTCAGCTTGAACCGCGGCCCTTTCCCGGGAAAATAGCCCTCAAACGAGACCGGCAATTGATCCTGGTCATGGCGGGACGCCTGTCCTGCCACAAGGGTCAGGGCCAGGCCAAAAAGGGAACGGGAGCGCGGGAATGAACGTCCAGGGAAACGTCGACGGGAAGAGTAGTTATCACGAGGTCTATGCGCGCTCGCTGGCCGATCCCGAGAGCTTCTGGGGCGAAGCGGCCAAGGAGATCGACTGGATCGAGCCGCCGAGGACGATCTTCGATCCTGCGCAGGGACCCTACGGCCGCTGGTTCACCGGCGGCGTGGTCAACACCTGCTACAACGCGCTCGACCGCCATGTCGAACGCGGCCGCGCCGACCAGGTCGCGCTGATCCATGATTCTCCGCTGACGGGCTCGATCACCAAGCTGACCTATGCCGAGCTCCTGGGCGAGGTGCAGGCGCTGGGCGCCATCATGCAGGATTTCGGTGTCACCAAGGGTGACCGCGTCATCCTCTACATGCCGATGGTGACGGAGGCGGTGGTCGCGATGCTCGCCTGTGCACGCATCGGTGCGGTGCACTCGGTGGTGTTCGGGGGCTTTGCCGCAAAGGAGCTCGCCACCCGCATCGACGATGCGCAGCCGAAGCTCATTCTCTCGGCGAGCTGCGGCATCGAGCCCGGCCGCATCGTGCAGTACAAGCCGCTGCTCGACGAGGCGATCAAACTTGCCGGCAGCAAGCCGAAGGCCTGTATCGTGCTGCAGCGTCCGCAGCTGACCTGCGACCTCACGCCCGGCCGCGACTATGATTGGGCGAGCCTGCGCCGCAAGGCGATCAACGACGGCAAGAAGGCCTCTTGCGTGCCGGTTGCCGCCACCGATCCGCTCTACATCCTCTACACATCGGGCACGACAGGCATTCCCAAGGGCGTCGTGCGCGACAATGGCGGCCATCTGGTTGCGGTGAAATGGTCGATGTTCAACCTCTATGGCGTCAAGCCCGGCGAGGTCTGGTGGTGTGGCTCCGACATCGGCTGGGTGGTCGGCCACAGCTACATCATCTACGGCCCGCTGCTGCATGGCGCGACCTCGATCATGTACGAGGGCAAGCCGGTCGGCACGCCCGATGCCGGCGCATTCTGGCGCGTCATCAGCGAGCACAAGGCGGTCGCCTTGTTCACCGCGCCGACGGCGTTCCGCGCGATCCGGAAAGAGGATCCGGACGGGAAGTTCATCCGGCAATATGACCTGTCGAAATTCCGCACGCTGTTCCTCGCCGGCGAGCGCGCCGATCCGCCGACGGTGGAATGGGCGGAGCAGCAGCTGAAAGTGCCTGTCATCGACCATTGGTGGCAGACCGAGACCGGCTGGTGCATCGCCGGCAATCCGGTCGGCCTCGGCATGCTGCCAGTGAAGCACGGCTCGCCGACGGTGCCGATGCCGGGCTATCAGGTCGATGTCGTCGATGAAGCGGCCAAGCCCGTCGGCCCCAACACCATGGGCTCGATCGTCATCAAGCTGCCGATGCCGCCGGGCTGCCTGCCGACGCTGTGGAATCAGGACGCGCGCTTTAGGGAAGCCTATTTGAGCGAATTCCCCGGCTACTACAAAACCTCCGACGCCGGCTACAAGGACGAGGACGGCTATGTCTTCGTCATGGGCCGCACCGACGACATCATCAATGTCGCTGGCCATCGCCTCTCGACCGGCGGTATGGAGGAGATCCTGGCCTCGCATCCGGACGTCGCCGAATGCGCCGTGCTCGGCGTCAAGGACGCGATCAAGGGCGAGGTGCCCTGCGGCTTCCTGGTGCTCAAGGCCGGCGTGAAGCGCGCCCCCGCCGAGATCGAGAAGGAGATCGTCGCGCTGGTGCGCGACCGGCTCGGCCCGGTCGCCGCCTTCAAGCTCGCCATCACCGTGGGCCGCCTGCCCAAGACGCGCTCCGGCAAGATCCTGCGCGGCACCATCAAGAAGATCGCCGACGGCGAGTCCTGGACCATGCCGGCGACGATCGAGGATCCCAAGGTGCTGGACGAGATCGGCGAGGCGCTGAAGGGGCGGGTTTGAGGCGAACTTGATCTGTCATTCCGGGGCGATGCGAAGCATCGAACCCGGAATCTCGAGATTCCGGGTTCGGTCCCTGCGGACCGCCCCGGAATGACGGTGTTGCCGACTTACAATCTCCTCATTCCACGCTAAACAGGGCCGGCCAACAGGGGACCTCGTATGCCACTCGCCACCGCGCCGCGCCTGCTTGCAGCCGTAGCTCTCGCCATCGCTCTTTCCGCCTGCTCCGCGCGCTACCAGACGCCGGTGGCGGTGGGCGGTGACGATGACGACGCGGTCTGCCAGGGCCGCGGCTACGCGGTCGGCTCACCCGAATACGTGGCCTGCCGCAAGGACCGCGACGTCCAGCGCAACGCCGCCACCGCCCGCGCCGACCGCCGTCAGCGCGACCTCGGCGAATACATGCTGAACCATCCCGAGCGGCCGTAGGCCGCCTCGCTCAACGGAGGCCGTCATGAACGAGGACCAGTTCAACACCAGCCTGCGCAAATTCCTGAAGCAAGTCGGCGTCACCTCGCAGCGTGAGATCGAGAAGGCCGTGCGCGATGCGATCGCGGCGGGCCGGATCAAGGGCCATGAGAAGCTCACCGCGAAGATGGTGCTGACGATCGACAGCGTCGGACTCGTCCACGAGGTCAACAACACGATCGAGCTGGGCTGATTCGCCGTTCGCGTGGACCGCACGTTGGCGGCTCACGCGCCGACCGCCGCCAGCGCGATCTCGGCGAGTACATGCTGAACCATCCCGAGCGGCCATGATGCAAAGTGCGGCACTATCCTGCCGCGACACATCTGCAACGCCGCGGCCAAATCATGTCGCGGTTGTCCTGATTTGATCGGCATCAAATCCTTCCGCATCCCCTTTCTGCTCTGACGCTGATGTCGCGCAACGACGCGCGAAAGATGGCTGAAGGGGACTGCAATGAACGGAACGATAAGAAACGTAGCGCGGCTTGCGACGGTCGGCGCGATGCTCGCGGCGACTTTTGCCTCGGTGCAGGCTGCCGATTTGCCTGTTTACAAGAAGGCGCCGCCGCCGGCTGACAGCTTCAATCCCTGGATGGTGCGCCTGCGCGTGCTCGGCGTATTGCCGGATGCGGGTGGCTCGACCGTCAATGTCGCGGGCGTGCCGTCGCTGTCGTCCCCGAATTCGGGCCTCTCGATCAGCGACCAGGTCGTGCCCGAGCTCGACATCAGCTACTTCTTCACCAAAAACATCGCGGCCGAATTGATCCTCGGCGTGACCCGGCATTCGATCAGCGGCACCGGCTCGCTCGCGAATCTGCCGATTGGCAAGACCACGCTGCTGCCGCCGACGCTGACCCTGCAATATCACTTCGACAATTTCGGCGCGTTCAAGCCGTATATCGGCGCCGGCGTCAATTACACGGTGTTCTTCAACAATTCGGCCGCGAATGCGCCGGCCGCGATCGCAGGTCCCCCCGCGATCGTCGCCACCACCACCAGCCTGCATGTCAGCAACGCGTGGGGTGGCGCCGTGCAGTTTGGGTTTGACTACATGCTCGACCGGCACTGGGGTCTCAACGTCGACGTCAAGAAGCTCTGGTTGCGTCCGGACTATTCGGCGACGGTGAGTGGGTTGCCCGTCACCGGCACCGCGCATATCGATCCCTGGCTGGTCGGCGGCGGTGTGACGTACAAGTTCTGAGGGACGCTCGCATAGAGCAACAAATTCCGCTGTCGTCCCGGCGAACGCCGGGACCCATACCGCGGAAGCTATCGATTGAACGCGGTAGCAGTACCGAACGACGAGTCTTCGCCAAACCTCTCCCTGTGGCTATGGGTCCCCGCGTTCGCCGGGACGACACCGTGGCTGTGGCGCGCTCTGTCGCTCAAACCCCTCTCACAAACAAAAACGCGGCGGGTTTTCCCGCCGCGTTTGCATTCGATAGCAACGGAGAGCGGAGCCTTACTCCTCGTCCTCGTCCTGCTTCTTGCCGCCGAGCGTCTTGAGCTTGGCGAACACGGCGTCGACGTTGAGGTCGTCGCTCGATCGCTCGGCCGGCTCGAACTCGTCCTTCTTGGTGGTCTCGGAGGCCGGCAGCAGGGTGGCGCCGCCATAGGCCGCGTCGATCGGCTTTTCCTTGGCCGCGCGCTGCACTTCGAAATCCAGCTCGATCTGCGAGCAGAGGCCGAGGGTGACGGGGTCGATCGGGGTCAGTTGGGACGTATTCCAGTGGGTGCGGTCGCGGACGCTGGCGATGGTGCTCTTGGTGGTGCCGACGAGGCGCATGATCTGGGCGTCCTTGAGCTCCGGATGGCTGCGCAGCAGCCAGAGGATCGCGCTCGGGCGCTCATGGCGGCGGGAGACCGGGGTGTAGCGCGGGCCCTTGCGCTTGGGCTGCGGCGGCAGCACCACCTTGCTCTCCTGCAGGCGGAGCCGATAATCCGGGTTCTTCTCGCCCTTCTCGATCTCCTCACGGGTCAGCTGGCCGTTGGAGAGGGGGTCCATGCCCTTGATGCCCTGGGCGGCGTCGCCGTCGGCGATGGCGCGCACCTCGAGGGGATGCATCTTGGTGAAATCGGCGACCTGGTCGAAGGTCAGCGCGGTGTTGTCGAGCAGCCAGACGGCGGTCGCCTTGGGCATCAGAGGTGCGTTGCTCATGGCAAATCTCCTTTGTGCTTCGCCCACCCCTCTGGAGGCGAAACCGGTGGTCATCAGCGATGACAGGGAATTCGCGCTATATAAGCCCGGAGGGGCTGGCCACGCAATGGTTCTGCTATAGATAGTGCCTTGACAGCGCCCGAAAGGGGGCCCAATTCCCTCTGCAGTCCCGTAAGCCCGTACCTAAGCCCTATTCATCCATCCGACCGCTTCCCGCCCCATTTGGCGAGGTGATTCGGTCCCGAGATCGCCCAATGTCAGCCAAACCAGACCTCAAGATCGTGCTTTGTTCTCCCCGCGGCTTCTGTGCCGGGGTGGTCCGGGCGATCGACACCGTGGAACGGGCGCTCGATAAGTACGGCGCCCCCGTCTATGTTCGCCATGAGATTGTACACAATAAATACGTCGTCGATGGGTTGAAAAAGAAGGGCGCCATCTTCGTCGAGGAACTGGCCGAAATCCCGGAAAATACCACCGCACCGGTGGTGTTCTCGGCCCATGGCGTGCCGAAATCGGTTCCGGCCGACGCCCAGTCCCGCAACCTGTTCTCGCTGGACGCGACCTGCCCGCTGGTGACCAAGGTCCACCGCGAGGCCGCGATCCACTTCAAGCGCGGCCGCGAGATCTTCCTGATCGGCCATTCCCATCACCCCGAGGTGGTCGGCACGCTCGGCCAGCTCCCCGTCGGCGCCGTCACCCTGATCGAGACCGCCGAGGACGCCAAGACCATCAATCCGAAGGACCCTGACAACCTCGCCTTCGTGACCCAGACCACGCTGTCGATCGACGACACCGCGGAGATCGTGGCGCTGCTCAAGGAGCGCTTCCCGAACATCAACGGGCCGCACAAGGAAGACATCTGCTACGCCACCACCAACCGCCAGCTCGCGGTGAAGAAGGTGGCGCCGGTGGTGGACGCGCTCATCGTTGTCGGTGCCCCCAACTCGTCGAACTCGCAGCGCCTGCGCGAGGTCGCCGAGCGCGAGGGCTGCAGGATCGCGGTGCTGGCGCAGCGCGCCACCGACATCGACTGGGACAAGTTCGGCAACATCGCGAGCCTCGGCATCACCGCGGGCGCCTCCGCGCCGGAAGTGATCGTCGAAGAAATCATGGACGCGTTCGCCGAGCGCTACACGCTGCATGTGGAGACGGTCTCGGCCGCGGAGGAGAACGAGTTCTTCCCGCTGCCGCGTCAGGTGCGCCCCGAAGCTGCCGCCGAGTAGACCCTTATGGCGGTCTACACCGACGTCGCCGCCGACGAGCTTGCGGATTTCCTGAAGCAATACGATCTCGGCGAATTGCTCTCCTACAAGGGCATCGCCGAGGGCGTCGAGAACTCCAACTTCCTGCTGCATACCAGCCAGGGGTCGTTCATCCTCACGCTCTATGAGAAGCGCGTGGCGAAGAACGATCTGCCGTTCTTCCTCGCGCTGATGACGCATCTCGCCGAGCACGGCGTCAATTGCCCGCTGCCCGTGAAGGGACGAGACGGCGAAGCGCTGCGCGAATTGTCGGGCCGCCCGGCCGCGATCATCACCTTTCTCGAAGGCGTCTGGCCGCGCAAGCCGAACGCGACCCATTGCGCCGGCGTCGGCGAGGGGTTGGCCCGGATGCATCTGGCCGGCGCAAATTTCGCGGTTCGACGCGCCAATGCGCTGTCGGTTGCGGGCTGGCCGCCGCTGTTCGACGCGGCGTCGAGCCGTGCCGACCAGGTGCAGCCCGGCCTGCGTGCGTTCCTCGCCGCCGAGCTCGATCATCTCGCGAGCGGGGTCTGGCCGACCAACCTGCCGGAGGGCGTGATCCACGCCGACCTCTTCAACGACAACGTCTTCTTCCTCGGCGACAAGCTTTCCGGGATCATCGACTTCACCTTCGCCTGCAATGACATGCTGGCCTATGACGTCGCGATCTGCCTCAACGCCTGGTGCTTCGAGCCGGATCACTCCTTCAACGTCACCAAGGCGCGCGCCTTCCTCAATGCCTATGGCCGCGTGCGCAAGCTGAGCGAGGCTGAAGAGGCCGCGCTGCCGCTGCTGGCGCGCGGCGCTGCGATCCGGTTTCTGCTGACGCGGCTGGTGGACTGGCTCAACGTGCCGCCCGGCGCGCTGGTCAAGCCGAAGGATCCGCTGGAATATGTCCGCAAGCTGCGCTTCCATCAGAGCGTATCGAGCGTGCGCGATTACGGGCTGATGCCATCAGGATTGGTCGCGTGAGCGAAAAGCCCGTCGTCACGATCTATACCGACGGCGCCTGCTCGGGGAATCCCGGGCCGGGCGGCTGGGGCGCGATCCTGAAGTTCGGCGACAAGGAGAAGGAGCTGAACGGCGGCGAGCGCCACACCACCAACAATCAGATGGAGTTGATGGCGGCGATCTCCGCGCTCGAGGCTCTGAAGAAGCCGTGCACGGTCGATCTCTACACCGACAGCCAGTATGTCCGGCAAGGCATCACCGGCTGGATATTCGGCTGGAAGCGCAACGGCTGGCGCACCGCAGACAAGAAGCCGGTGAAGAATGTCGAGCTATGGCAGCGCCTCGACGCTGCCTTGAAGCAGCACGAGGTCCGCTGG
Source organism: Bradyrhizobium sp. CB1717 (assembly GCF_029714325.1). Classification (NCBI taxonomy): domain Bacteria; kingdom Pseudomonadati; phylum Pseudomonadota; class Alphaproteobacteria; order Hyphomicrobiales; family Nitrobacteraceae; genus Bradyrhizobium; species Bradyrhizobium sp. CB1717. The sequence goes on along the minus strand of NZ_CP121666.1, from coordinate 8,653,831 downwards.
CACTGGGTCAAAGGCCATGCCGGCCATCCCGAGAACGAGCGCGCCGATCAGCTCGCGCGCGACGGGATCGTGAAGGCCAGGCTGCAGCAGCGGGTGGCGGAGTAGGGGGCGGTCGGCTCCACTCTCAACTGTCATCGCCCGCGAAGGCGGGCGATCCAGTACGCTGCGGCGGCTGTGATAAATCTCGACGTCACTGGATGCCCCGCTTTCGCGGGGCATGACAGTTTCGTAGGGTGGGCAAAGCGAAGCGTGCCCACCGCTGCTTCTCAATCGAGGAAAGATGGTGGGCACGGCGCTGGCGCCTTTGCCCACCCTACGGCACTTCCGCCGTGGCTCAGAGCTGTCCCAGCAGCGTATCGCCGCCGGACACCTCGACCTTGCCGGGCATCGCCTCGAGGTTCAACTTCTTCACAACGCCGTCCTCGACCAGCATCGAATAGCGCTTGGAGCGGATGCCGAGGCCGTTGGCGGAGGCATCCAGCTCCATGCCGATCGCCTTGGCGAACTCGGCATTGCCGTCGGCGAGGAAGATCGCCTCGTCACGCTGGTCGGTGTCGCGCTTCCAGGCATTCATGACGAAGGCGTCGTTGACCGAGACGATGGCGATGGTGTCGACGCCCTTGTCCTTCATGGCATAGGCGTTGAGGAAAATGCTCGGCAGATGCATCTTGTGGCAGGTGCCGGTGTAGGCACCGGGCACGGCGAACAGCGCCACCTTCTTGCCCTTGAAGATATCGTCGGTGGTCTTCACCTGCGGGCCGTCCGCCGTCATCACGCGGAATTTCGCCTCGGGCAGCTTGTCGCCAGTCTGGATCGCCATCGTCAGTCTCCCTGAAAATCGGTCCCGCTTTTTAGACCGGGCGGCGGGCCTGCACAATATTGCCGGCGGGGAAAGCGGCGTGGGCCGCGTCCCTTCACCGTGATGTCATCAGCCCGCAAATCCGCCGCCGTCGAGGAAGGCCTGTTCTTCCTCGGTGGTGTCGCGGCCAAGGATGCGGTTGCGGTGGGGGAAGCGGCCGAACCGCTCGATGATGTCGGCGTGCTCCCGGGCGTATTTCTGGTTCTCGGTATTGTCGGTGTTCGCAAACAGCGCGACGCAGTGCAACTGGTCGGGCAGGTGCTCCGAATGCATGAAGGGCATGTAGAGGAATTCGAGCAGGATGGGATCGATCCTGCGGTCGACGCCCCGCGCGATGGCGCGGCGGGCGACATCGCGTGCCAAGGCGTCGCTGGCAAAGGCTTGCCGAGTGCCGCGAAACATGTTGCGGGGAAACTGGTCGAGCAAGATGACGAGCGCGAGCGCGCCGTCGTCGCTGTCTTCCCATGACGAGAGTTCGCCGGCGACGGCCTTCTGCCAGAGCGCGGCAAAACGGTGTCGCACGTCCGCGTCGAAGGCGTCACTGCGCTCGTACCAGCGTTCGTGGCCGGCCTCTCGCCAGAAGGCGAGAACGCCTGCCGGCGTGATGTCGCGGGCGTCGGTCATGAACGGGAGGCGCGCCTTACGCCGCCTCCGCCTTCTTCTCGTCCCGAAGCTGCCGGCGCAGGATCTTGCCGACATTGGTCTTCGGCAGGTCGGTGCGGAATTCGATGTGCTTGGGCACCTTGTAGCCGGTGAGCTGCTCGTGACAGAACTTGATCACGGCTTCGGCGGTGAGGTTCGGGTCCTTCTTCACGACGAACGCCTTCACCGCCTCGCCGGACTTGGAATCGGGGATGCCGATCACGGCGCATTCGAGCACGCCCGGATGGCTCGCGATCACTTCCTCGATCTCGTTCGGATAGACGTTGAAGCCGGAGACCAGGATCATGTCCTTCTTGCGATCGACGATCTTGGTGTAGCCCTTCTCGTCCATCACGCCGATGTCGCCGGTGCGGAAATAGCCGTCCGCGGTCATTACCTTGGCGGTCTCTTCCGGCCTGTTCCAGTAGCCCGACATCACCTGCGGGCCCTTGGCGCAGATCTCGCCGGGCTGGCCGAGCGGGACTTCGTTGCCATCGTCGTCGCGGATCGAGATGTAAGTCGACGGCACGGGAATGCCGATCGATCCCGTGAACTCCGTTGCCGTCGCCGGGTTGCAGGTCAGCGTCGGCGAGGTCTCCGACAGGCCGTAGCCTTCGGCAATGAAGCAGCCGGTGATCGCCTTCCATTGATCGGCCACGGGGCGCTGCACCGCCATGCCGCCGCCGTTGGAGATCTTCAGCTTGGAGAAGTCCAGCTTCTTGAAATCAGGATGGTGCATCAAGCCGTTGTAGAGCGTGTTCACTGCCGGGAAGCTGTTGACCTGGTACTTCGCCAATTCCTTGACGAAGCCCGCGATGTCGCGCGGGTTGGGGATCAGGAGATTGCAGCCGCCGGCGCGCACCGCGAGCAGGTAGCAGGCCGTCAGTGCGAAGATGTGATAGAGCGGCAGCGCGCAGACGATCATCAACTGCTCGACATGCGGCGGCGCGGCTATTGCCGGCTGGAGCCAGGCGTCGTTCTGCAGCACGTTGGCGACGATGTTGCGGTGGACCAGGGTCGCGCCCTTGGAGACGCCGGTCGTGCCGCCGGTATATTGCAGGAAGGCGACGTCGCCCGGCGACAGTTTTGGCTTGTTGAAGGCCAGAGAGCGGCCGGACGACAGCGCGTCGTTGAACGACACCGCGCCCGGCAGCGACCAGGCCGGCACCATCTTCTTGACGCGGCGGACGACGAGATTGACGATCACGCCCTTGAAGCCGAGCAGGTCGCCCATGCTGGCGACGATGACGTGCTTCACTGGCGTCTTCGCGATCACCTGCTCGACGGTGTGAGCAAAATTCTCCAGCACGATGATGGCTTCGGCGCCGGAATCCTTGAGCTGATGTTCGAGCTCACGCGGGGTGTAGAGCGGGTTGACGTTGACGACAGCGAAGCCTGCGCGCAGCACCGCGGCGGTGGCGACCGGATATTGCAGCACGTTCGGCATCATGATGGCGACGCGGGCACCGCGCTGCAGCCCGCGGCCTTGCAAGTAAGCGGCGAGCGCGACCGACATCTGATCGAGGTCGCGATAGCTGATCGACTTGTCCATGCAGATGAACGCCTTGCGGTCGGCGAACTTGGTGAAGCTCTCCTCCAGCAGGTCGACCAGCGATGCGTATTGCGTCGGCTCGATATCAGCAGGCACGCCGGGCGGATATTGCTTGAGCCAGATGCGCTCCATGGAAAACTCCCCTCAATTTACCAGAGCCCGTTGTGTCTCGGGCTTGCCTCGTTGCCGCCAGTATCGAGCCTGCCGGAACGGGTGGCAAGCCGTCGTGGCTTAGGGCAAAGGTCGGAGAGTGGCTACTGGAATCGTCGCAAACCGCTTTGCCGCAGGTGCGAAGCGCGGGCCGCGGTTTTAGCCTCGCGGGGGCGTTAACTGTTGTTGGCCGGCTTGGCCGGAGGCTTGGTTGCGGCCTTGGGCTTGGCGGGCTTCACGGCCTGGTCGCCGCTCGCCGCGGGCTTTGCCGCCGCATCGGGCTTGGCCGCGGCATGCTTGATCCCAGCCGGCTTGGCTGCGGTCTTGCCGTCGCTCTTGGCGTCTTTCTTGGCGTCAGCCGGCTTTGCCGCTGCCGTCTTGGTATCCTTCGGCTTATCGGCGGGCTTGTCGGTTGCGTCAGGCTTCTTGGCGACGCGCGACTTCTTGCCACGCGGCTTTGGCGTGGCCTGCTGGTCGGCATCGGCCGCGACCGCCGCGATCAGGGCGGTGCCAGTGCGGGTCGGACCGGTATAGACCAGCACGGGCTCGGTCGCCGCCGGCGCCGAGGCCATCAGTTCGGAGGCCTTCATCAAAGGCGGCTGGAGGCCGGCCGTAAAGAACGTCACCTGGGCTTCGCCGCCGGTCGCGGAGGCCGATCCTGATGTGCCGCCATTGGCTGCGATCAGCGCGTCGTCGTCGTCGCTTGCCGGCCGCTTGCGATGACCGCCGCACATCTCGTCGCGCAGGTTCGGCGGCGAGGCGTCGACCGGCACCAGCTTGTCGACGGTGCCGAGCGAGGGGCGGAGCCAGGTAAGACCGTCCTGGCTGAAGCCGCGCTCGAGCAGCTGCGCCGCCTTCACCGCGCGGGCGGTGCCGGAGTTCGCACCCAGCACCACCGCGATCAACCGGCGGCCGTTGCGCGTCGCTGACGCCACGAGATTATAGCCGGAGGCGCAGATGAAGCCGGTCTTGAAACCGTCGGCGCCGGGATAGCGGCCGATCAGCTTGTTGAAATTGCCGGTGGTGCGCTTGCCGAAACGGATCGCCGGAATGTGCACGAAATATTCGTATTCCGGCAGATCGCGCAGGAACGAGCGGGCGAGAATGCCGAGGTCGCGGGCCGAGGTGATCTGGCCGTCGGCGGGCAGGCCGTTCGGATTGACGTAGCTCGTCTGCGTCATGCCGAGCCTCTGCGCAGTGTCGTTCATCATCGCGGAGAAGCCGTCGATCGAACCGCCGACGCCTTCGGCGAGCACCACGGCCATGTCGTTCGCCGACTTCACCATCATCATCTTCAGCGCGTTGTCGACGGTGAGCTGTGTTCCCGGACGGAACCCCATCTTCGACGGCGACTGCGAGGCGGCCGTCGGCGACACCGTGAGCAGCGTGTCGAGCGTGAGCCTGCCGTCCTTCACCGCCTTCAGCGTCACATAGGCTGTCATGATCTTGGTGACGGAGGCCGGATACCAGGGAATGGTCGCGTTGTCCGCCTGCAGCACCTTGCCGCTATCGGCCTCGATCAGCAGCAGCGCTTCGGCGCTCGCCGCGCGCGGCGCAAGCAGCGCGGCACATGCGAAGGCCGCAGCGAACAGGTTGAACAGGGACTTGCGAAGCAGCGGGCGAAGGGCGTGCACTATCCGATTCCGGTCCTTGGAGATCCGCCTGATACGGGCGGTTCTCGTGATCTGAGTTTCGGGTTCTGAAATCCGGCGCCGCCGCTTGCGGCGTCGCAAACCTATACCGGCTGGTGCGTCGAGAATAGGGGCTTCGGGTGGGTATTCCGCAAGGAAGTAGGCCGAATTTCGACGGTCCTCTCGGGACTTGCTAGGGGGATTTGGCAGCTGTCGCGGCAGCCTCGGCGGCCGTCACGCTGGCCCGTGCGTTCTCCTGGACCATGAACTGGGCCTTGGCCATCTCGGCAAAATGGCCGCCTTTGGCCACGAGTTCATCGAAAGTTCCGGTTTCGATCACGCGTCCATTCTCGAACACCAGGATCCGCGTGGCGTTGCGGATGGTGGAGAGGCGATGGGCGATCACGAAGGTGGTACGGCCCTTCATCACTTCGTCGAGAGCAGCGTTCACCTTGACCTCGGTGACGGCGTCGAGCGCGGAGGTGGCCTCGTCCAGGATCAGGATCGGCGGATCCTTCAGCAGCGCGCGGGCGATCGAGAGGCGCTGGCGCTCGCCGCCCGAGAGCATGCGGCCGCGCTCGCCGGCATTGGTCGCAAAGCCGCCGCTGCGCTCGATGAAATCGAGCGCCTGCGCGCGCTCGGCGGCCTTGCGCATTTCGGCCTCGGTCGCATCCGGCTTGCCGACGCGCAAATTCTCCTCGATCGAGCGGTTGAACAGCAGTGCTTCCTGGAACACGACGCCGATGTTTCGCCGCAGCGAGGTCAGCGTCACGCCGCGGACGTCCATGCCGTCGATCTTGATGAAGCCGGATTGCGGATCGAAGGCGCGGTGCAAGAGCGCGATCGCGGTGGATTTGCCGGCGCCGGTCGGGCCGACCAGCGCGATCGTCTGCCCGGGCAGTGCGGTGAAGGTGAGGTCCTCGATCGCCGGCCGCTTGCCGTCATAGGAGAAGGTGACGTCGTTGAACTCGACGAGGCCGGACAGCCGGCCGGCATCGATCGCGTCGGGCCGGTCGTGGACGGCGGGCACGGCGTCGAGCACGTTGAAGAACTCACGCAGGCGCGGCGCCTCCATGAAGACGTTGTTGATGAAGCTCACGACCTGCTCGAGCTTCTGGATCAGCATCGTCGCGAAGCTCACGAACATCACGATCTCGCCGACCGAGGTCAGCCCCTGGTCGTGCAGCGCGATGCCGAGGGTGAAGATCGCGAGCACCGTGATGGTGGTCGAGGCGCGCGTGATGACGGTGACGAGCGCCCACCAGGACAGCACCGGCATCTGCGCCGCCAGCAGATCGTCGGCGACGGAGCGCAGCCCCTTCACCTCGGATTCGACACGGACGAAGCTCTGCACCAGCGCGACGTTGCCGAGCGCGTCGGAGGCGCGGGCAGAGAGCTCGCTGTAGTGCTCCTCGACTTCCATCTGCATGCCGAAGGTCTTGCGCACCACGAAGGTCGTCAGCGCGGTGAAGACGATGCAGAGCACGAACAGCAGGATCGCGAGCCGCCAGTTCAGGTACAGCGACAGCGGCAGCAGCACCACGACCGAGAGGATCGCGGCGAAATGCTCGCGGAAGAAGCCGAGCCACAGCCGCCACAGCGCATCGGTGCCGTTGAGCATCACCTTCATCAGCCGGCCCGAATGGGTGCCGGAGTGGAAGGTCAGCGGCAGCTGCAGGATGTGCTCGAAATAGTCGGTCAGCACCGCCTGGCGCTGGCGGTGCGAGAGCCGGTCGGCCTGCAGGGCGACGAGCGCGCTGCAGGCGATGGTGAACAGCCCGAACGCCACCCAGGCGGCCAGGAACGGCCAGGCCGAGCTTGAGCCGGCAACGGTCTTGCCTGAGAGCACGTCGACGATCCGGCCGAACAGCACGGGTTCCGCGAATTGCGAGGCGGCGAGCAGGAGGTTGGCGACCGCGAGCAGCCAGCCCAGCCGTGCCTCCTTGCCGAGTAGCTCGAGAACGCGGGAGTAGAGACGGAGAATGGACATGCGGACTGGCAACTTGGCAGCTAATGGAGTCCGTATTCTAAGCCGGGATCACCCGCGAGATACAGCGGAAGCTTTTGGTTTTGCTCAATTGATGAGCCGGCTCTCGACCGGCGGCAGGAACCGGTCATCGAAGATATCGCCCGCTGCCGGCCGCTTGCGGAATTTGAAGTCCTGGGCGATCTGGTCGATCGAGCGCTGCAGGCGCGCCGGATCGATGCCGCCGAGGCCGTTGCGCTTGACCTCGTCGGTCAGGATGTTGTCGACGAGCACGGTGCGCAGGCGCTCCAGCTCGAGCTCGCGGTCGCCATCCTCGATGCGGCTTGCGGCCTCGTCCGCCGCGCGCGCCGGCTCTTTGACCGTTGCATTGATGCCGCCGATCAGGGCGCGGACGAAACCCTTCACGACGTCCGGCTTCGCCGCGGCGAAGGCGGGATTGGCCACCACGGCAAAGCCATAGGCTTCGCAACCATAGTCGGCATAACGCAGCACGACGAGATCGCCGCCGGGCACGCCGCGGTCGCGCAGGTTCACCGCCGAGAGATGGCTGAAGCCGGCGACGGCATCGACCTGTCCTGCGGACAGGATCGGCTCGCGCACCGCGGCGCTGATCTTGTGAAATTTCACGCGCGAAGCGTTGATGTTGTTCTGCAGCGCCAGCGCCGGCCACAGCCGCATCGACAGATCGCCGTCGGCGACGCCGACGGTCTTGCCGTCGAGGTCGGGCAGGATGTGGATGCCGCGGCTCCTGCGCGCGACGATCGCGTAGGGTGCGCGGTTGAACAGCACGAACACCGCCTTGATCGGCGCCGCATCCTCCTTGTCGCGAAAGCGGATCAGCTCGTTGATGTCGACCAATGCGAGCTCGCTGTCGCCCTTGGCGACACGCGCAAGCGCCTCCGGCGATCCGGGCGCGGTGTTGAACGACACATTGAGATGCTCGGCGCCGAACTTGCCGTCTTTCGCGGCAAGGAAGAATGGCGCCATGCTGGCATCGACGGGACGGTCGAAGGTGAAGTGGATCGCCGTGGAGGGAGCGGCGCTCTCGGCCGCTGTGACCTCGCGCGCAGTCAGCGCGGCGAGCGAGATAGCAAGGGCCAGCAGGCCGCGAAGGACGATCGTCTTGAATCCTGACATCAACTGCGCCGGTCCCGCATTGTTGTGGTTTGTGACGCTCGCAGCGCCGGCCGGCGACGACGGTGCGCGCGCCAACATGAACGGCGGATGAGCAGCGGTTGCGTCACGATCACGCAACCCCGTTCAGCTTGTGTTGGGGTTGGGGAACCCAACATGGGATGCGGGTGTTTGAGAGACATGAGCCTGTCTCAAGGCACCATTCAAGGTCCCAAGGAGGGTCCAGGACATGTTTGACAGATTTTCGAGCCTTACCGGCCGTAAAGCCGTCCTCGCGACGGCTGCCGTGCTGGCGCTGACCGCGGTCGCTCCGACGGCCTCCTACGCAGGCGGCCGCCACTGGCATGGCGGTGGTGGCGGCGCTGCGGCCGCCGCGGCTTTCGCAGCCATTGGCACCGGTCTCGCCATCGCTGCGACCCGCGACGCGTATGCCTATGACTACGGTCCGGGCTACGGCTATTACGGCGGTCCCGCCTATTACAGTGCCCCGGCCTACGGCCCCTATTACGGCCCGGGCCCGAACTACCAGTATCAGCGCTACGGCGGCACCGCGCCCTCGGAGCTCTGTGGCCAAGGCTACTTCACGAACTGCTACTAGGCTTGCCGGCCCCCTTGGCTACCAACGGTTGACCAAAACAGGCCATCGCGCTTGTCGCGCCGGCCTGTTTTTTGCTTTTATCGCCGGGCGTTAACGCGCTCGCCATTGGTTTAGAGTAGTTTTGAGTACCATGAGTGATTCGCTTGAGCGGCTATATCTGGCTGTGCTCGCGGCCAGGGATCTTGATCCGGCAACATCGCGTACAGCCCGGCTGTTTCAGCGCGGCCCCTCCAAAATGGCGAAGAAGCTGGCCGAAGAGGCCATCGAAGTCGTGATCGATGCGGTCAACGGCGACAGCGAGGCCGTGATCCGGGAAAGCGCCGACCTGCTCTACAATCTGACCGTGCTGTGGGCCTCGGCCGGCGTGCGCCCCGAGGACGTCTGGCGCGAGATGACGCGGCGGGAAGACATGCTCGGCATTGCCGAGAAGCTACCGAAATCACCAATGAAACTGCCCAAAGTCGCCTCACCGCGCGTGGCCGCCAGGCGGCCAATTGTCGCGCTCGAGAGCCGCACTGCGCGCAAGCGCCACTAAAACCTTCATAAACTCGCGATGGACAAATCCGTCCCATGGTGCTTCATCGCGGCGCCATGCTGAAACGTATCTACGACTGGTGCATCGACGCCGCCCACAAGCCCTACGCGCTCTGGATCATGGGAGCCGTGGCTTTCGCAGAAAGCTCCTTCTTTCCGGTTCCGCCGGATGTGATGCTGATCCCGATGTCACTGGCGCGCCCGCAGCGCGCCTGGGTCTATGCCGCGGTCTGCACGATCACATCGGTGCTCGGCGGCCTCCTCGGCTACGCCATCGGCGCGCTGCTGTTCGACTCTGTCGGTCACTGGCTGATCCAGGTCTACGGCCTCGGCGACAAGGTCGAGGCCTTCCGCGCCTCCTATGCCGAGTGGGGCGCGGTGATCATCCTGCTCAAGGGGCTGACGCCGATCCCCTACAAGCTCGTCACCATCACCTCGGGCTTTGCCGGCTATAATCTCGTTCTCTTCACCCTGTGCTCGATCGTCGCGCGCGGCGGACGCTTCTTCATCGTGGCGATCCTGCTCAACCGCTATGGCGACTGGATCCGGCACAAGCTCGAGGAGCATCTCGGATTGTGGGTGGCGATCGGCGCCATCGTGCTGGTGCTCGGCTTCGTGGTGGCGGTCAAGCTGATCTAACCTTTGCCGCCGCGCCGGCTTCGGCTACGGTTGCCGTCATGATGGTTCGATCCGGCAATCCGGCCGTTCGGCTCGGGACGCTGATATCAGCAGTGGCGCTGATCCTGCTCAATGCCGGCGAGGCGGGATGGCCGCAATCCCGGCCGCCGTCGCTCGGCCTCCAGGAGCCGGGGCCGCAGGCCGCGCCGCCGCCGTCGACGCCCGCTTCATCGGCGCCGTCGGCGGGCGAGGAGAATCCCGGGCTGATCAACGAAATGGGCAAGCTGTTCGACAAGCTGCCCTCGATCCTGCCGCCGATCAAAAGTCCGGGCGAAACCATGAATGACCTGTCGCGGCTGACCAAGCCCTCGACCATGGTGTCGGGACGCGTGGTCTGCCCGGTCTCGTCGAACGGCGCGCCCGACTGCAAGCAGGCGGCCGACCAGCTCTGCCAGGGCAAGGGTTACAAGGAAGGCAAGAGCCTGAATGCCGACTCCGCCGAGAAATGCTCGGCCAAGGTCCTCATCCCAGGCAGGCAGCGTAAACCGGACGACTGCCGCACCGATACTTTCGTGACCAGCGCGCTGTGCCAGAACTGACGTGATGGCCCGCGCGCGTGCAACAAGGAGCGCCCATGAGCCGTACGGAGCAGGATTTCCTCGGACAGCGTGAGATCGCCGACGACATCTACTACGGCGTCCAGACCATCCGGGGGAAGGAGAACTTCCACATTACCGGCATTCCAATGAACCAGGAGCCTTACTTCGTGAAGGCGCTTGGTTATGTGAAGAAGGCCGCCGCGATGGCCAACCGCGATCTTGGCGCGATCGACGCCAGGGTGGCCGATGCGATCATCCTCGGCTGCGACCGCGTCACCGCCGGCGACATGATGGACCAGTTCGTCACCGACTTCATCCAGGGCGGCGCCGGCACATCGACCAACATGAACGCCAACGAGGTGATCGCCAACCTCGCGCTGGAATCGCTCGGCTTTGCCAAGGGCGACTATCAGCACGTCAGCCCCAACGATCACGTCAATTACGGCCAGTCGACCAACGACACTTATCCGACCGCCTTCCGCCTCGCGCTGATCCTGCGGCTCGAGAGCTACATGACGGCATTGCGGCAGCTCCAGGAAGCCTTCTTCGCCAAGGGCCGCGAGTTCGACCGCGTGCTGAAGATGGGCCGCACGCATTTGCAGGACGCGGTGCCGATGTCGCTCGGCGCCGAATTCCGGGGCTGGGGCACCACGATCGGCGAGGAGGTCGATCGCATCTCCGAGGCGCGGACGCTGCTGCGCGAGATCAATCTCGGCGCCACCGCGATCGGCACCTCCGTGACCGCCGCGGTCGGCTATCCCAAGCTCGCGGTCCGACACCTGAGCGCGCTCACCGGCGTCGACTTCATCCTCGCCGGCGACCTCGTCGAGGCGACCTCGGATACCGGCGCTTATGTGCAATTGTCCGGTGTGCTGAAGCGCACGGCGAGCAAGCTGACCAAGATCTGCAACGACATCCGCCTGCTCGCTTCAGGCCCGCGCGCCGGCTTCAACGAGATCAACCTGCCGCAGCTGCAGCCGGGCTCCTCGATCATGCCGGGCAAGGTCAATCCGGTCATTCCCGAGGTCGTCAACCAGACCAGCTTCCTCGTCATCGGCCTCGACACCACGGTGACGCTGGCGGCAAGCGCCGGCCAGCTCCAGCTCAACGTGATGGAGCCGGTGATCTCGTTCGCGCTGTTCTTCTCGATCCGCACCATGGAGCGCGCGGTCAACAGCCTGCGCGAGAACTGCGTCGTCGGCATCACCGCCAACGAGGAGCACACCCGCAACATGGTGCTGAACTCGCTCGGCATCGTCACGGTGCTGAAGCCGCTGCTCGGCTACAAGCAGTGCGCCGAGATCGCGCGCGAGGGCTACAAGAGCGGCAAGTCGCTGCACCAGATCGTCGTGGTCGAGCGCAAGCTGCTGACGCAGGAGAAGTGGGACGAGATGTTCTCGTTCGAGCGGCTGATCAACCCGGATTTGATCGGGTAGGGCTGTCATCCGCAGCTCTCGCCTCGTCATTGCGAGGAGCTCGCGACAAAATTGCGTAGCAATTTTGCGCTGATGCGACGAAGCAATCCAGACTGTCTCCGCGGATACATTTCTGGATTGCTTCGCTTCGCTCGCAATGACGGACGGATAGACCTAGGAGGCTCGAATTCCGCTGCTTGGAATTGCGGTAACGGCATCCGCCGCGGCGCCAAAACGCAATACTTGACAGTGGAAAGATTGCCTTGTTGGTATGGCTCCCAACTTCAGTTTGACCGCCAGAAGAGGATCGTTCCGCAATGTCCATGCCTGCCTTGTTCAAGGGACGCCTGTCGATCCCCGTGATCGGCTCGCCGCTCTTCATCATCTCGGTGCCCGATCTCGTGATCGCGCAGTGCAAGGCGGGTGTGGTCGGCTCGTTTCCGGCGCTGAACGCGCGGCCGCCGGAGCTGCTCGACGAATGGCTGGCGCGGATCACCGAAGAGCTCGCCGCCCATGACCGCGCGCATCCCGACAAGCCGTCGGCGCCGTTCGCGGTCAATCAGATCGTGCACAAGTCGAACAACCGGCTCGATCACGACATGCAGCTCTGCGCCAAGTACAAGGTGCCGATGATCATCTCTTCGCTCGGTGCGCGCGAGGAGCTGAACCAGGCCGTGCACGGCTGGGGCGGCATCGTCTTCCACGACGTGATCAACCAGAAATTCGCGCACAAGGCGATCGAGAAGGGCGCCGACGGCCTGATCCTGGTCGCGGCCGGCGCCGGCGGTCATGCGGGCACGATCTCGCCGCTGGCTTTCGTTGCAGAGACGCGCAAGTGGTTCGACGGTCCGATCGCGCTGTCGGGCGCCATCGGCAACGGCAAGGCGATCCGCGCCGCGCGCATCTTGGGGGCCGACTTCGCCTATATCGGCTCGGCCTTCATCGCGACCAAGGAGGCCAACGCGGTCGAGAAGTACAAGGAGATGATCGCGGGCTCGACGGCCGACGACATCGTCTATTCCAACCTCTTCACCGGCGTGCACGGCAATTATCTGAAGCCCTCGATCCTCGCCGCCGGCATGGATCCGGAAAACCTGCCGACGTCAGATCCCTCCAAGATGAACTTCGGCACCGACGCCTCCGGCGAGCGCGCCAAGCCGAAGGCGTGGAAAGAGATCTGGGGCTCGGGCCAGGGCATCGGCAGCGTCGAGGGCATCGTGCCCGCCGCCGAGATGATCGCGCGCTTCAAGAAGGAATATGACGAAGCGATCGATCCGCCGTTGTGAGGGCTGTCGCAATGCCCCCCATCTACCGCGTCGACGGCAACAGCGTCGTCACCAGCCCGGACGCTGCCGGTCCCTGGGACCGGCGCATGCAGCACGGCTCGGCGCCGGCGTCGCTGGTGACATGGGCGGCTGAGCGCATCCCGACGCCTGTTGCGATGGACATCGCGCGCGTCACCATCGATCTGATGCGGCCGGTCCCGGTGGCGCCGCTCACGATTGCGACCGAAGTGCTGCGCGAGGGCCGCAAGATCCAGCTCTGCGAGATCAAGCTGCTCGCCGACGGCGTGCAGGTGGTCGGCGCTACCGTGCTCAAGATCAGGCGCCAGGCGCAGGCGCTGCCCGACGATGTCAAGGATCTGCCGGTCACGCTGCCGTCTCCGGAGGACTCGCTCATCGAAGACGGTCACGCCGCCACCAGTCCGTTCGTGCGGTCGGTCTCGATGCGCGCCGCGCGCGGCCGCTTCGGCCAGGCCGGTGCCGGCGCGATCTGGTTTCGTGTCGACCATCCCCTGATCGAGGGCGAGGCCATCTCGCAGGCCATGCGCGCCGTGGTCGCCGCCGACTTCTCCAACGGCACCGCCTCGACGCTCGATTTCCGCGCCTGGACCTACATCAACGCCGATCTCACCGTGAGCTTTGCGCGCCAGCCGGTCGGCGAATGGATCCTGCTCGACGGCGACTCCTGGATCGGCCCTGACGGCGCGGGTCTTGCGATGTCGCGGCTTGCCGACCGGCAGGGCTATTTCGGCCGCGCTGTGCAAAGTCTGGTGATCGAGAAGCGGTAAGGGTGACGGCTTTCGCCGTGCTCAGGCCGGGAGCCAATTGAATGGCAGCTTCCGCCGCCGCGGAAGGGATGCCCTGGTCGCGAACCTCTTCTTGTCCGGAGGCCTCTTGTTCGACGCCAGCGTCCTGCCAGTTCAAATGCCGTAGAAGATCTTGATCTCCCACAGCACCACGATGATAGCCGTGATCAACGTGACCGCGGCGACTGCACTTTCCAAGGAAGCGACTCTCATTTGATACTCCGCTTCCCAGCCCCGTCAGCGGTCTAGGTGATTCCCTGATTCGTGGGCAATCGGGCGGCAACCATGGACACACACTCCGTCGCGCATTGTGGTGCCGGAGCCACAACGACACCGTAAAACCCCGGGGATTTACCCGCCATCCGGTCCCGTCCGCTCCAGAACCCCGCACGCAGTACCTTCTTGTCGACCCTTGCCGAGGCCGGTCCTTGCGCGCGATATGGCCGGTGTGGACCGAGCCGTTCGTCAGCGTCTCGGCGGTGATCTCCGGTCGCTTCCAGTGCTCCGCCATTTCTCATCAGCTTCTAACGTGCCAATGTTTGCCGCAACGCTAGCACAGGGTTGCGGGAGGAAACGACAAAGCCCGCGCGAGGGAGGCATGCGTGACGTCAGACCGACTGCAACGTTTCGGCGATCGTCTCAGCCTGCCGCTGATCGCAGCGCCGATGTTTCTGGTGTCGGGCGTCGAGCTCATGGTCGCAGCCTGCCGCAGCGGCGTGATCGGCAGCTTCCCCACTGCGAATTGCCGCAGCACGGAACAGCTCGACGCATGGCTCACTGAGATCGAAGCGCAACTGCTGCAGCACGAACGACAGACCGGCCGCAAGGCCGCGCCGCTCTGCCCGAACCTGATCGTGCACCGCTCCAACGTTCGGCTGGAGCAGGATCTCGCGGTCCTGCTGCGGCACAAGCCGGAGATCGTCATCACCTCGGTCGGCTCGCCGTCGCCGGTCTTGAAGCCGCTGCACGACGCCGGGGCGCTGGTGTTCGCGGACGTCGCCTCGATCCGCCATGCCGAACGCGCGGCGGAAGCGGGGGCGGACGGGCTCGTGCTGCTCACCGCGGGCGCGGGCGGACAGACCGGCTGGCTCAATCCGTTCGCCTTCGTCCGCGCGGTGCGCGCGTTCTACGCCGGCATCATCGTGCTCGCGGGCGGCATCAGCGATGGCCGCGCGCTGCACGCCGCGGAGGTGCTCGGCTGCGATCTCGGCTACATGGGCACGAAGTTCATCGCGACGCGCGAGAGCATGGCGGATGACCGTCACAAGCGGATGCTGGTCGAGAGTAGTGCAGACGACATCCTGCTCACCACCGCGTTCACGGGGCTTCAGACCAGCATGTTGAAGCCGTCGATCGTCGCTGCGGGTCTCGACCCCGACGATTTGCCGGCGCGCGGCGCGATCGACATCGCAGAGGATATCGACGTCGCCGCGCGCGAGAGCCGGCCCAAGCGCTGGCGCGACATCTGGAGCGGCGGGCACTCCACGTCGGGAGTCACCGATGTGCTCGGGGTCGATGATCTCGTCGCGCGGACGATCGCGGAATACCGCGAGGCAGGCGGGCGGTAAGCTCTTCGCCTCTCCCAGCGTGCGGGGAGCGGCCGACGCGCTCGGCAGCGCAATTGCGCGCCAGAGCGCGGCGGGTGAGGGGGAGCCTCCGCAAGGGCAGCTGTTACCGTGAATGTGGAGACAGCCCCTCACCCCGACCCTCTCCCCGTAAAAACGGGTAGAGGGAGAGAGGGCGCGATCGCATCGGTCACAGTTAATCCCGCATGCCTCAAAACCCCCTCATTTAACGGCGGATTAACCAAGCCCCGCCAAGAATCCCTCTCAAGGCCGCCAATCAGGACCGAGAGGGACAGGCGATGGACTTCGATTTTCTCAACACCAAGACGGCGGCGTCGCTGGACGAGATCCGCGTCCGCGTCGCCCACGCGTTGGCCCGCCACCCGCTGTGCCGCAATGTGCGCTTCGACATCGTCAGCGTCCCCCGCACCCGCCGGGGCGGCAACTGGACGGTCACGCTGCAATCGGTCGAGCCGCGCGCAGTGTGGGAGGCCTCCGAGATCGTCGCCGACATCCAGGACGCCTACGATCTGGCGGCAGCTGCCTGATTTTCTTGAGGTTTTCGGCGATGTCGCCGCAGTCCGCGCGATTGCCGCCGCGATGGCACGGTTAAGCCTTAATTACCGCCCAGTTTCCGGGCACTGATCACGTGGACTTGAAGTTGTGGGCGCGGAGGGACGTTTGTCCAAAGCCATCACCATCGTCGTGCTGACCTGTTTCCTCGTCCTTGGCGCCGCCACCACCGCCATCCTCGGCCGTGACAGTGTGCCCAGCGTCAGCGCCGAGATGATCACCGAAGCCCCGCCAGCCAAGCCGCTTGCCACCAATCGCGCCGCCAAGGCCGATCGCCTGGTTCCGACGTTGGCGCTGGCCTCGGCCGCGATCGAGCCGGTCCAGGTGCCCGCCGACAAGCTCGCGCAGGCGCCGGTTCTGACCGAGCCGCTGCGCCAGGCCTTTGCCGCTGCGACGCCGTCCGATTTCCCGATGCCAAAAGCAAATGCGCATGAGGCGCCCGCGGCGGCTGAAGTTCCAGCCGTCGAGGTCCCGGTCAAGCCGAAAGTCGCCGCCAAGCCGCAGCCGCAGAAATCCTATTCGCTGCTCTCCGACGTTCAGATTTCGGGAATCAAGGATCGCCTGAAGCTGTCGTCGTCGCAGGAATATTACTGGCCTTCGGTGGAGACCGCGCTGCGCAACGTCGCGCGCAGGATCCAGGCGAACAAATTGTCGAATCCGAACGCGCCGCCCAGTGCACAGATCGATCCGAATTGCGACGAGGTGCAGCAGTTGAAGTCGGCCGCGATGCCGCTGCTGTTCCAGCTGCGCGACGACCAGAAGGAAGAAGTGCGCAAGCTCGCCCGCCTCATCGGGCTCGAGAAGGTCGCGCAGCAGATCTGACACTCGGGGTTTCCTTTCAGGAACCCGCGGGTATCAGGAACATCTGGCAATCCCCACGCGTTGCCCGCCCCAAGAGAGGGAGTGGATCAATGCGCGCCTCGACAGCCTATTTCGTCGGTGCCGGAACGATCATCGTGGCCATTGCCATTGGTCTCGGCGGCGGCATCGTTGCCGGCAACATCATGAATCCGATCGCGCCCAAGCAGGGCGCGGACGCCAGCAAGATGGCGCAGCGCGCGGAGGCCGCCGGCGCGTCGGCCCAGACCAGCGCGCCGTCCGAGCGCGTGCAATATCTCACGGGGTCGCAGGCTTTCGGCACGATCATCGCTGCGCCGGCGCAGGCCGAAGCAAAGCCTGAAGCCGCAAGACCCGACACGCCGACCACTCAGGCGAACGCCGAACCGCCAGCGCCTTCGCAGGCGGCTGCAGTCGAGCCACCCAAAACGGCACCGGCTTCGCGCGCAGCAAAACCCGTCGAGCAGCAGGCTTCGACTGAGCCGTCCTCCCCACCTGATAACGCCTATGCCAAGGCCAGGGATTCCGACCTGAAGCGTGCCGCGTCCGAACGGCGCCGAGCCGAACGCCGCGAGCGCTGGGCGGAACGTCACCGCTACGACTCCCGCGAGCCGCGCATGCGCGATCGCACCGATTGGGACGACGTGGCACGCAATATCCGCGAAGATTCCGATGCGCGCGACTATGCAAGCCGGCCACGCAGCGGTGTTCCGCAGATCAGGCTGTTCGGGCCTGACGACGACGACTAGCCGAGAATCGCGGCCGCTGCACATTCGGCAATCAGGATCGTCGGCGTCTGGATATTACCTGAGATCATGATCGGGATCACCGAGGCGTCGGCGACATGAAGGCCGTCGAGGCCGCGCACCTGCAACCGCTGCGGATCGACGACGGCCAGATCATCCGTGCCCATGCGGCAGGTCGAGGCGGCATGATAGAGCGTTGTGCAATGACCGCGGATGTAGTCGGCGATCTCGGCGTCGCTGACAGCTTCCGCGCTGGGCGTGATCTCCCCCTCGATCATCTCCTTCAGCGGCGATTGCGCGGCGATGCGGCGGTTGATGCGCACGCCTTCGATCATGGTCGCGATGTCGCTGCCGCTCGCATCTGATGCGAAGTAGCCGGGGTCGATCGCGGGATGTTCGATCGGATCGGCCGAGCGCAGCGTGATCCGGCCGCGGCTGTTCGGCCGCTGCAACGTCGCATGCAGGGTGATGCCCGGCCTGGACGACAGGAAGCGGACGTAGTCGCGGTGCGGGCTGATCGCGCCGTAGAGCTGCAGGTCCGGCTCGACGTCGGGGCGGCTTTGCACATGCGCGCCGGCGGCGACCCAGGGCGAGGTGCGCGGACCGCTGCGGCTGGTTTCCCACTCGGCAAGGTTTGCGGCCAGGCTCTGCTCCGTCCAGGCGCCGACGCCGAT
This sequence comes from Bradyrhizobium sp. CB1717, assembly GCF_029714325.1. Taxonomy (NCBI): domain Bacteria; kingdom Pseudomonadati; phylum Pseudomonadota; class Alphaproteobacteria; order Hyphomicrobiales; family Nitrobacteraceae; genus Bradyrhizobium; species Bradyrhizobium sp. CB1717. The sequence goes on along the minus strand of NZ_CP121666.1, from coordinate 8,635,628 downwards.
CTTCTCCTTCGTGTAGAAGGTGACGGGAATGTTGATGTGATCCTGGAGATCGCGGCCGACGCCCGGCAGATCGTGCACGACATCCACGCCGACCGCCTTCAATTCGTCGGCCGGGCCGACGCCTGACAGCAGGAGTTGCTGTGCCGATCCGATGGCGCCGGAGGCGAGCACCACTTCGGTGGTGGCGAAGGCGCTCTTCGGCTGCCCATTCTCGAGATATTCGACGCCGATCGCGCGGGAGCGCTCGATGATGATGCGGATGACACGCACGCCCGTCTTCAGCGTGAGATTGGTGCGCGCCAGCGCCGGGCGCAAATAGGCCTTGCCGGTGCCGAAACGCTCGCCGTCCTTGATGACGAACTGGAAGAAGCCTGCCCCTTCCTGGGTCGCGCCATTGAAGTCGGGATTGTGCGGCAGCCCCGCACCTAGCGCTGCCTCCAGCCATTTCAGCTCGTTCGGGTCGACATAGGGAACGTCCGCCACGTGCAGGGGACCGCGCGTGCCATGGAAGGGACTGTCGGTGAAGCGTGCATTGCTCTCGAAGGCGATGAACTTTGGCAGCACGTCGCGCCAGGCCCAGCCTGCGCAGCCCGCCCGCGCCCAGCCGTCGTAATCGGACGGCAGGCCGCGGATATAGATCATCGCGTTCATCGCGCCGGAGCCGCCGATCATTTTTCCACGCGGCCAGAAGATGCGCCGGCCGCGGCAGCCCGGTTGCGGTTCGGTGTAATAGCCCCAGTCGACCGCCGTGTTGAACATCGTCGGCCAGTCCGAGGGAATGTCGGACGCGCGCGGCGCAGCCCGGCCGGCCTCCAGCACCAGCACCTTGCGGTGCGGATCGGCCGACAGCCGGTTGGCCAATACGCAGCCGGCCGAGCCGGCGCCTACGATGATGGTGTCGTACATTGAAGAGCACTCCGCAGACATTCACGTCGCGGAGTGCTTGCAAGATTTGTGCTTTGGTCACAGCTCGTCATTCCGGGATGCGTGCGCAGCACGCAGGCCCGGAATCCATTTATCCGCAGCGACCGTAGCGAGATGGATTCCGGGTTCGCGCCGTTGGCGCGCCCCGGAATGACCGCTAGTTCAGCCCCCGTGTGCTTCCACCACCTTGCGGCAGCCGTCCGAAAGCTTCGGCTTGTTCTCGCGCAGGCAGGCGTTCATCTGCGGCGGTTTGCCGATGTGCTCGGCGCAGAACTTGCTGGCATCGCTGCGGCAGGCCATCTGCTCCTGTGGCGTCGGACCGGATTGCGCTGCGGCGGGCAGGATGGTGGCGGCAAGCAGCAGTGCGGCAAGAGCTGAAATCTTCATAAAGCACCTCTTTGGGATTGTCGGTGGTCCCGTTGGGATCAAGCGGGCCGGACCATCCCGCGAAGGCCTGGTGCCGGTCCATGCCATGTTCATGGCATCGGCGTGTCGCCTCGGCCGCGCACCCCCATCTTCATGGCATGTATCCGCGCGCCGTCTTTTGCCATTCAGACTGCACGTCGGCTGCGAGACCCGGTGAATTGCATCGGGCGCCGAACGGGAAGCAGGAGAGCAAGATGTCGAAAAGAGCGGGAGCGCTGAGCGCCGGGCTGACGGTCATGGTGCTGGCGGGTGCGGCGATGGTGTCGCTGGGCACGAGCCCGGCGCAGGCCGTGGTCTATTGCAAGACCGTCGGCGTGCCCAAGGGCTGCGTGGTGCGGCCGACGGCGGCGGTGGTGGTTGCACCGGGAGCCCCGGTTGCGGCGGCTGCGGTCGCGACACCCGGTGTCGGTGCGCCCGGCGTTGGCGTCCGTGCCGGCACGCCGATGAATCGCGGCGGTCCGGTCAATCGCGTGGGCGTGCGCTGACGATCTCGTTCCATTGAGTTGATTGCATCGTTTCGGGCGAAGGAGCCTCAGCGGACGAACCCCCCGTCCTCCGCAGACAAAACACTCCGGCCCGTTCCCTCTCTCCGTGCGTCCCACACGTTCGGGGAGGGGGTTTTTCAGCCGCCGGCGGCGTCGCTGTCGGGAAAGACCTGCGGCAATTGCAGCCGCACCCGCGTGCCCGCGGTGTCCGAGCTCAGATCGAGCACCGCACCACAGCGCGCGGCGCGACTTCTCATATTGCGCAAGCCCCGTGCGGTCTGGCTCGCGCCGGCGGTCTCGCCATTGCCCGAGAGCGTAAAACCACAACCGTCGTCGGTCACGCTGATCACGCCATAAGGTTCCTGGCCTCCGTCGAGCGTCTCGATGGTGACCGCGATGTTGCGGGCCTGCGCGTGCTTGACGGCATTGGTCACGGCTTCGTCGAGGATGCGCACGATCTGGATCACGTGCCATGGTCGCAGCTCCGGGTGCAGCGGCAGGCCCTGCGGCGTCGCCACGCGCCAGTCGAGCGCGATGTCGTGCGGCCGCAACTGCGCCGTCGCGCGCTCGCGCCAGGAGCCGAGCGCGAGCATGAGGTCGCCGCCGATGTCGTCCATGGAGTCGATGACGAGGCGCAGATCCTTCAGTGCCGCGCGGGCGGCGTCCGTGATGGTCGCGCCCTCATGGCCGCGCTCGGAGAGCGCGACGATGCTGACGAGCTGGCCGCCGAGGCCGTCATGGAGGTCGCGCATCAGCCTTGTGCGCTCATTGGCGAGCGCGGCCGCGCGGGCGCGCTCCTCCTCGCGGGCGAAGCTCGCCTTCAGCCGTTCCTCGGCCTCGCGTACGCGCGTCACGAGCTGGCCGGCAAAGCTGTCGACCTGGTTCAGCGCGCGGGCGAAGCGCCAGGTCAGCCCGGCGCCGATCGCGACCAGCATCGCCGAATAGGACAGGCGCGAGACGAAGATGCGCTCGTTGGTCACGATCTCGAACACCGACAGCATGTCGTGGACCCAGCAGGTCAGCACGATGGACACCGCGCAGCCGATCGTGAAGCTCGCCGCGTCCTGCCGCCGCATCACGGCGGTCGCGGTGACGCAGGCCATCAGGAACAGGCAGATCCCGACCGTGGGGATGCCGAGCGTGAGAAACAGAATGCGCGGCAGCGGCGGGCCGGCGATCAGCCCGACCACGAACACAATGAGGCCCGGAGCGAACAGCAGCGCGCCGTAACGCGGCCAGCGCCAACCGAAGAACAGCACGCCGAACATGACGATCAGCGCGCTCTCGGTCGGCGCCGATGCCAGCAGGACCGCGGCAAGCCGCGACGTGGTGATCGGCGGCACCGGCGGTGGGACGAAGGCCTGCACGACACCGAGCACCATCGCCACCGCCAGCACGCCGTAAACCGGCTCGCGCCGCCGCATCAGCCACATGATGGCGAGGATGACGGCGAGGATCGACTGCCATGCGGAGAACACCACCTGCAGCGTCACGAACAGCAGCGTGCGGGTTTCAAAGGCCGGCCGCAGGGCCGCGTCGGGACCGACATAGACGGTGTCGAGAAAGCCCTTCAACGGCCCCCATACGAACAGCCGCACCGTGATCTCATTGCTGCCGTCGCGCAGCAGGGAAGCCGGGATCAGCGCGATCTGCGGTGTGTTGCGGTCGGGCCGGTTGGCGTTGGCGTCGCGGCGGGAGTCGAGCACGACGACGCCGTTGACGGCGATCTCCACCGCGTTGCTGAAGCGCGGCAGGAACACCGACCATCCCGATGCGGCTTGGTCGCGCTGGAACGTGAAGGCGCCGGTATAGAGCGGCGGATCGGCCAGCGAATAGCGCGACGAGGTGAAGTGCGGCAAGGTGACCGGGCGCGTCGCGCCGTCCTCGCGCAGGGAAAATCCACTCACCGCGAAATCGTCGGGGTCGCTGGGCTGGAGCAGCCGTAGCCCGAGGATGGTCGCGATCACGATCAGCGCCTGGAGCAGCAGATACGGCATGAGGCGCGACACGATCAGCCGGTGCCGCGGGCGTGTCGGTGCCTTCACCGCGATCTCGCTCACAGCTTGATCAGGCCCTGCTGCACCGCCTCGAACACCGCTTCACTGCGCGTGTGCACCTCGAGCTTGCGATAGATGTTCTTGATGTGCCCGGGCACGGTCTGCCTGGACAGGCCGAGATGGCTCGCGATCTCGGCGTAGCTGAACCCTTTCGCGATGCCCCAGAGGATGTCGATCTCGCGCGGCGTCAGCTTTGCCGTGTTGAGCACGGGCCCCCGCGACGGCTCGGCCGAGCTTTGCGCGACGCCTTGCGTCCGGCGCACGATGAAACGGGCGATCGAGGCCGAGATCGGGGAATGGCCGGCGACCAGATCGCGCACGGTGGTGGCGATGTCGGTGGGGAAGGCGTCCTTGAGCAGGTAGCCGGTGGCGCCGACCGTGATCGCCGAGATCACGCTCTCCTCGTCGCCGAGCGCCGAGATCACCATGATCTCGGTGTCGGGAAAGCGCTGCCGGATCTCGCGGATCAGCTCGACGCCATGGCCGTCGGGAAGCCTGAGATCTGTGAGCAGCACGCGCGGTGCCGCCGCGGCCAGCGCGGAGCGGGCCTCCGCCAGCGTGCCGGCGCTGCGCACCTCGTAGCCGGCCTTGAGCAGCGCGTCCTGCAGCCGCCAGCAGGTCGGCGCGTCGTCCTCGACGAGGAGGATGGTGATCGCTTCACCCGTCTCGCCCTGTTCGCCCATGTTCATGGCCCCGCACCACGTGTCCCCCGCGGCGCGAGGCCAAGCTTAGCCGCAGCGTGGGGGGCGCGACACCCATAATCATGGGGGCGCGACCAGAGGATCTGGCGTCCGGGTGGGCGCCTACTGCTTCGCCAGAGCTGGTTCATCGGTTGGCGTGGGCGGCCCTGGCAGTCGCTGCACGACGATTCGCGCGGTACCGGCATTGTTCTTGTAGAATTGATCGTATGGCCCCTGGATTGCGTCGAGCTTCGCCGGGCGCAATCCGGCCGGCAGCAGAGTCGGATAAATCTGGACGGCGTCGTTGACGTAGAAGAACAGATCGCCGGCGTCAGGCGCAACGAATTCCGCGACTAGCCGTCCCGACAGATGCTGCCCCTCCCAGATCGTGCGCGCCGCAGGGTCTTTCGGCACCGGCTCGAAATCGGCGAGCTTGCCCACCGCGAGCTTGAGCGGATTGTCGTTCGGAAGCGCCTTGTATTCCTCGGTATCGTCGAGCCGGATCGGATATCGGCCCTTGCTCTTGTCGGCATCGTCCTCAGCTGGAACGGTCGGATTCATGCGTCGTGGCAATTCGTCGGCCGGCATGACGTTGACGGCCTCAAGCGGGATATCGCTCATTCCCTTCGCGCCGATGCGAACGACGGGCTGGAACCAGTCGGCGCCGAACAGACGGAGGGTCGGCAAGGCGAGGTAATGACGCACGAAATAGGTCTTGAAGCCGTTTGTCCCGCTCATGATGGTGCGGTCGAACCAGGGATCTTCGATCTGAATCCAGACGCGATATTTGCGCCCCTTCTCGACCGCAAGGCCGCTCCACCAGCAGAATTCGCTCGTTGCGAACCGGCCGCGCGCATCGGTCGGCTCGTCGGACACCGGCTTTCCTGGGTCACGTCCGGACGCTGCACAAATATTTCCGGTCGCGGTGCGGGCCGTGAACACGCTGGTCGATCCGATGAGCAGCGCAGAGTAAAAAATGATGAACAGGAAGATCGCGGGCAGCACGAGCCTGGCGAACAGCCAGCGGGCCGGCCCGGCATTCAGCCGCATCCATCGGGCAAAGCCCAGCAACAGACCCGGATCGTCGACGTGCTGCTGCCGGCTTGCCATGCGGCGTGGCTCGCTCCAGGCCAGCCGCGCACGCTCCTGGATGGCGTCGCGCAGCACCGTGTTCCTGCGCCAGATCACATAGGTGAGGATCAGGACGAGCGAGGTGGCGAACGGGTAGTACAGCGCGATGTCCAGCCACGGTGCGGCATAGGATGGCAGCACGTTCCTGACCAGATTGGCGAGCGGACCAAGGACGCCGCCGACGAGCCAGTCGATGGTGGCGGCGATGCGTAGAAAGAGGGTACCTTGCAGGCCATGGTCCTTCGACACCACGATCAGACTGCGCGCCGCCCACGGCCAGACAGCGATCACGCCGACCATGAACAGCAGCGAGAAATAGGCGACGCGCCGCCACCACACGGTGTCGCGCGTGAGCCTCGCCATTTCGGGGCTGGGCACGTTCATCAGCGTGAAGGCTTCGGCCTCCGTCTCGCGCCGCGGACCCTGGGCCTTCGCGAGATAGGCCTGCTTCATGTCCTCGCGCGTGGCGTCCGCCATCAGGTTCAGCTTGCGGCCATCAGGCATCAGCACGAGTGAGTCCGCCGGAAGCATGATCGGCGCATAGGCGTCGCAGCCGAACAGCATGCGTTCGATGACGGCGAAGTGCACGACCGGCAGCCCGCCATTGACCTCGCCGGCGAGAACCGGGCGCGGCCCATAGCGGTAGAGCACCGCGGCGCCGCTGCGCGAATCGTGCATCGGTCCGATCGCCGATTGATAATCCTCGAAGTGCTCGATCTCGCCGTGCTGAAACCGGAGCCTGCCGCTGAGCCGATCAGCCATCCAGACCAGCGGCACGAACGACAGCGTGGATTCCGGATAGCCACCGCCGACGTCGGAATGGACGCCGGCGAACCACACCTCCTCGACCGTCTGGCCGGCCGCCAGATGGCTCTGGTCGATCCGCAACGGATGGAATGTGGTCCGCTCGTCGTCCAGCGCCAGTGCATGACAGATGTGCTTCACCTTGCGCGAGGGTCGGTGATTGCGGAACGAGATCGGCCAGATCGCCCAGTCGATCGCGACGCGCAGTTCCTCGACCGGAACGCCGAAGGCCTCGACCGTGTCGAACAGCCCGAGGAATTCGATGTCGATGTCCTCGCGACCGTACATCGCCGCGCGGACGTCGGCATAGGAGCGGTGCCCGCAGATCGAATGATAGAGATAGAGCAGCGCATCGCGGATCAGGCGCGTGATCCAGATCGTCGGCAGGCTCTTTTTCCACGGCACCGTGTCGCGGCGGTATTCCCGCCACGCGGCCATCGCGTTGCGCTCCATCTCCTCGTGCGACACGGGGATGCCCTTGATCTCCGCGGGCACGAGGCCCTGGCTCGCGATCATGGACGCCAGCGTGCGCGCGGTGAAGGCGCCGCGGCTGAAGCCGAAGATGTAGATCTCGTCGCCGGGACGCCAATTCCAGCACAGGAAGCGGTAGAGCTTGCGGACGTTGGAGGGCACGCCGAAACCGGTGGCGCCGTCGAGGGCTGCGAGCGGCGCCCAGCCGGCGGTGCCCACGCCCTTGATGTAGTGGGAGATCTGGTCCGGCTGGGTGTGGTCGAGCGCCTCATAGAGACGCCAGACGCTGGATTCCTGGGTCGTGAATGCATTGCCCGTACCGTCGGCGAACAGCACCAGCTTGCGTTTTGCCGGGGCGGCATCGGTCGTCCCACCGGCATTCCTGTCGCGATGAGGGTGTTCCGGTCGGGCACTATCAATGTTCGGCGCGCCATGTGACATGGGGCTTCTCCGGCAATTCCGTGGGAAAGCGCTTCAGGCCCGAGGCGGACTGCATTCCCTTGATTCAATCAATGGTTGCGTCATGAAATAAGATGTATTCTGTACACAATCCCGCTGAGGTAGCAAGCGGGAACGTGTCGACACGCCGCGGTCGGGCCTATGGAACGTCGGTCGCGGCCAGCTCTTCAGTTTCAGCGAATAGGGAACGGGTAGGTGACGGCTGCGCCAAGCTTGTCCTAGAGAACGTCCACCCGCGGCGGCGGATAACGCCGCGCCAGCGCCGACAGCGGCAGGTGCCGTTCGCCTTCCGGCAGCTCCAAATACGCCAGCACCTGCGGCCGCTTCCAGTCGCCGATGCCGAAATCCATCGCCATCCATTTCTGCGGCTCGGGGCCTTCGAGGCCCCGGACCCAGACGAAATAGCGGGGGAGGTCGCCGGCCTCCGCTTCCGTCGTGCGTCGTCTGGCCATCAAAGCTGCTCACTGCATCGATATGCGTCACGGCAGGATATAGGTACTGGCGCGCCGAAGTCGAACGCCTTGCGGCGGGTCCAGGTCGGGACGTTTCGATACGGTGACCCGCGCAACGATATCGCAAGCCCGAAAGCCCCTCCTATATGACCTTCAAGACGGTGACTGAATCGATCCGGATCGCGGCGGAGCCGGGACGCGTATGGGACGCGCTCACCGATCCCCAGGCCGGGGACAGATGGCGCAACGCCCATTTCAAGACGGGGTGGCGCGTCGGAGATCCGTTCGAGATCGAGGCCGTAATCGGGACAAAGCGCTACCGCGACAAGGGCCGCCTCATTGCGGTCGAGCCGCCCGCATTGCTTCGCTACGCCTATTGGTCGCGCGTCTCCGGCCTGCCGGATCACCCTGAATCCTGGTCGACGATCACCATGACGCTCCGCACCGACGGCGAGGTGACGATCCTGACGGTCGACCAGCAGGTGCCGCCCTCGCCTCCGCGCTCCGGACCGGGCTGGGAGACCGGCGAGGACACGGGCTGGAAGCACGCCGCCTTCTACTGGCGCAGCGCGCTCGCAATGCTGAAGCGCACCGTCGAGAAATAGCGCGGGAGCCTTTGCGTCACTGCCAGAGCTGGCTCTCCGCCACGCGGTTGATGTCGGCGATCCTGCGGTCGGCATCGGCATGCAGATCGATGCTCGCGACCAGCGCTAGCAGGCGCTGATAGGCGCTGTCGGCGACCTCGACCGGCAGCGGCGCCTCGTCATAGGCCTCGACATAGCTGCCGACGAGGCTGCTCAGCAGGCGGCATAGGCCGCGCTGGGCGGGATCGTCCCGGCCGAGCGTCTCGAGCTTTTGCTGGAATGTCCGGAAGGTGCGCAGGCCGTGGTGCTGTTCGGAAAGCCACGCGTGCAGGTCGTTCATGTGAGCTCCTTCGAGTGAGAAGAAGCTACCGGCTTATACAGTGGGGATGTGACGATTGCTAGTGGAGGGGGAGGATCAGCTTTGCTGAGACAGCCCGCCTTCGCCAAGGTTTCGGCGGGACAGCCCTCGCTGCTTCGCTGCGATGGTGCGGAGCTCGGCTCGCCCAGCCGCAGCTGCGAAGCAGCGAAGGCTGGTGCCCCTGGCCGGAATCGAACCAGCACTCCTTGCGGAACTCGATTTTGAGTCGAGCGCGTCTACCAGTTCCGCCACAGGGGCCCTCGGTCGGCCCCTCCAGGGAGGGCGTCACGAAGCCGGCGGACTATAGCCATGGACAAGGCGGGGTCAACCCGCGCCAAAGTGATCCCGGCCGTTCTCGACAGCCGCTTGGGCCGGGGCTAGAGGCATGGGAACGCGACCGATCGGAAAGAGGCTGCCGTGACGACCCAGAGTGCCGCAATACCCGCGTTCAAGCTGGCGGCCACGAGCCCCGCGCTGGCCGCCTCGCTTGCGGTCACCGTGATCGCGGCGGCCACGATCGCAGGCGCCTGGTTCTTCCAGCTCGTGCTGGAAATCGTGCCCTGTCCGCTGTGCCTGGAGCAGCGCTACGCTTACTATCTGGCGATCCCGGTCGGCGCTCTCACGGCGCTTGCGGCACGCGCCGGCGCGCCGCGGTCGCTGTTGCTCGCAGGACTTGCGATCCTCGCGCTGGCGACCCTCGCCAATGCCGGCCTCGGCACCTATCACTCCGGCGTCGAATGGGGTTTCTGGAAGGGCCCGACCGATTGCTCCGGTCCCGTCGTCAATCTCGGCAGCGCCGCTGATCTGCTGTCGAAGCTCGACACGGTGAAGGTGGTCCGCTGCGACGAGGTGCAGTGGCGCTTCCTCGGTCTCTCGCTCGCCGGCTACAACGTGCTGATCTCGCTCCTGATGGCCGCGATCGCCGCGTGGGGATTTGTGCGGACGGCGAAGCGGGCATAACTGCCGTAGGGTGGGCAAAGCGTAGCGTGCCCACCATCTCCTAGCGATACTGCCTTAAGAATGGTGGGCACGGCGCTAGCGCGCCTTTGCCCACCCTACGGCAGTTGGGCTCCGCTCTAGCAGCTGCGGCCCGTCAATCATCCACGTCGTCCTGCGTGCGCCCGAACAGGTGCACGATGCCCGGCGTTGCGATCGTCACGAACACGAAACGCGACAGGTGATGGGCGCCGACGAAGATCGGGTCGATGTGCAGTGTCAGCGCCAGCGCCAGCATCGCGTCCATGGCCCCCGGCGCGAAGGCGACGACGACGTCGGAGAACTTCACCTGCGTGGTGAGCGCGACGATGCCGACGAAGATCGCGGAGACGGCGATGGCTACGGTGAACGAGCCCAGCGCCGCGTTGATGTGGCCGGCCAGCGTCTTGATCCGCATCCGCGCAAAGCGGCTGCCGATCAGCGCGCCGATGCCGACCAGGGCCACGCCGCGCCCCCAATCCGGCAGGCCGCCCTCGACCCAGCCCGCGCCATGCAGCACGCTGGAGCCGATCATCGCGCCGAACATCCAGCTCGCCGGAAACTTGACCAGCCGCAGCAGGAGCGCCGCAGCCAGGGAGGCCGCGACCAGCTCCAGGAGGCCGAGCGGCGAGGCGATCGTCGTCGTCAGCGACGGCGCGGCCGAAGGCGCCACGCCCGCGAATGCCAGCACCATCGGGAGCGCGGCGGTGAGGATGATGACGCGCATGGTCTGCACCACCGCGATGCCCGGCAGGTCGGCGCCCCGCTCGACGGCCAAGATCGTGATCTGCGACAGCGCGCCGGGACTGCCGGCGAGGAAGGCGGAGGTGCGGTCCCAGCCGTGGATGCGCTGCAGGTAATAGCTCGAGCCGAAGGTCGAGCAGAAGGTGGCGAGCGCGAGCAGCCCGATCGTGAGGGGATAGGCGCTGACCTGCTGGATCAGATGGCGCGAGACCACGGAGCCCAGCGAGATGCCGAGCAGCACCAGCACGGTCTGGGTCAGGATCGGCGGCAGCGTCAGCTGGCGGCCGGCGATCGCGGCGATGCCGACCGCGATCATCGAGCCCGAGATCATGCCGCCGGGAAGATTGGCGAAGAGAAATACGAGACCGCCGGCGGTGCCGATGGCGAGCGTCTCCACCGTGCTCAGGATCTTGGCACGGCTCGGCCATTCGAACGGCAGGGAGGCGGTGATTTGCTTCACACCACCTTATTGCAAATCACCGAGGGGCGCACAATTGCGGCTACGTCATGCCGCAATGCGCGACGCCTCTCCTTGATGCTCGCGAACCGTATCGTGACGGATCTACTTCTTGTCGGCGGCAGGGGCGGCGGTGCCGGCCTTCGCTTCCTTCATGCACTCGCGGCGGAATTTCTTGCGCTCCTTGCCCTTCAGGGCCTTGGCATCCGCCTGCTTGGAGCATTCGAGCGACTCGGCCGAGCGCTCCTTGGGAGCCGCCTTCTTGTCGGCGGTGGCAGCGGCATCGGTCTTGGCGGCCGGCGCGGCGGTCTGCGCGAACGCGGCGCCCGAGGCGAGCAGGGAGACGAGGACGGTGGCGGCGAGGCGAGAGGCGAGGGTCATGATGTTGCACTCTTCTTGCGAGAATTGCGAAGGGCTGGAACGTCGGCTTGCGATGCTGAACGCGACATGAATGATTTGAACGGTGCGATCACTATATTTTTGCGGCGAAAGCCATCGCTTCCTTGTCGCGAGCCGGCGGCACGCTAGGATAGCAATCCTCGTTTCACTTCCCCCCAAGGGAAGATCAAGGGAAGACCAAGGAGGAGATCAGGGATGACCAATCAGACAAAATTGCTGTGTGCGATTGTGGCGTCAGGTGTCGTGGCATTGATGGCCGCCGCGCCGGCGCAGGCGCTGACCTCGCAGGAGTGCAGCGCGAAATATCAGGCCGCCAAGAAGGACGGCTCGCTCGGCACCATGAAGTGGAACGACTTCCGCAAGGCCCAGTGCGGGGCCGATGCGACGCCGGCCGCTGCGCCGACCGCGGCTGCTCCGGCCGCGCCTGCCGCTCCGGCCGAACCGAAGCAGGCCAAGAAGGAGGCGGCTCCCGCTGCCGCGCCGACGCTGCCGGCCGGCCCCGCGATCTATCCAAACGCGGTCGATCCGAAATACGCCAAGGAGCCCGCCGGCAAGGCGCGCCTGCACACCTGCGTCGACCAGTACAATGCCAACAAGACCACCAACGGCAATGGCGGCTTGAAGTGGATCCAGAAAGGCGGCGGCTATTATAGCGAATGCACCAAGAAGCTGAAGGGCGCCGCCTGAGCTTCAACGGAACGGGATGCGATGGCCGGAGCAAAGCTCCGGCCATTTTCGTTTGATCCGATCGTCTAGTCCAACAGCTTCTCGGCCGACTTCGCCACGAGCTGCGAACGCTTGCGCGGGCCGCGCTCGACGAACAGCAGGCTCTGGCCGAAGATGAAGCAATAGAACAGGAAGGCCTGCGCCTCGGCTTCCTCGGCCTCTAAGCCGGTCGCGCGATAGAGCTCGGCAACGTGCTTGAGCCGCGCGGCATCCACGCTCGCGACCGCGGCCGCGGCGTTCTCGTCCGAGCGGGCCCATTGCCGGATCGCGAGCTCGATCGCCATGCCTTCCGGATTGAGCCGCTCCGAATAGAGCTGGATCACCGCCTTCAGCCGTTCGCGGGGCGCCTCGCCGTCGAGGCTCGTCTGCTGCGCGATCGACGCCGCGCGCCCCTCGCGCCAGCGTCCCAGCATGGTCTCGAGCAGCGCGGCGCGGTCGGCGAAACGGCGGTAGAAGCCACCCTTGGTGACGCCGAGATTCTTGGCGAGCACCTCGACCCTGACACCCTCGACCCCCGAGCGGGCGAGCTCGGCGAACCCCGCCTCGACCCAGACATCGCCCTTGCCGTCACTCATGAAGGAAGCCTCACCGGTTCTTGATACGGTGCCGTATTGCTAACGCGCCGGAGCCCTGATACGCTACCGTATCAACAAATAAAGAGCGGAACGGGCAGGGAGAAAATTGCGATGGAGCGGGAGGCGACCTATCGCGGCACGGTTTATCCGTGGCAATGCGACCATGTCGGCCACATGAACATCATGTGGTATGTCGGCAAATTCGACGAGGCCAATTGGAATCTGTTCGCCCGTCTCGGGCTGACGCCGAGTTACCTGCGCAGCTCCGGGCGCGGCATGGCCGCGGTCCAGCAGAACATCGCCTACAAGCGCGAGCTGCTCGCCGGCGACATCGTCGAGATCCACAGCCACCTGCTCGAGGTTCGCGACAAGTCGATCCGCTTCCGGCACGACATGCGCAATGCCGAGACCCGGGAAATCGCCGCGACCTGCGAGATCACCGGCGTGCATATGGACCGTCAGCTCCGCAAGTCCGCGCCGTTCGCCGATGCCATCCGCGAAGCTGCCTCGAGGCATCTCGTCGAACCGGCCGAGGTGTGAGCCATGACCGCGTTCGAGCCGAAAAACCCGGGCTATCGTGCTGCGGCCATCGCCATGTTCGACGGCCAGCCGGCAATGCGCACGCTCGGCATCGTGATCGTCCGTCTCGCGCCGGGCGAGGTCGAGCTGGCGATGCTGCATGCGCCGGCCTTCACACAGCAGAACGGCTTTATCCATGCCGGCATCATCACGGCCGGGCTCGACAACGCCTGCGGCGTTGCCGCCTTCACCCTGATGCCGCCGGAGGCCGATATCCTCACCGTCGAATTCAAGACCACGCTGCTCGCACCCGCCCGGGGCGAGCGTTTCGTCTTCAAGGCCGAGGTGGTCAAGCCCGGCCGTACGCTCACCTTCTGCGAGGCAAAGGCCTTCGCCGAGCATGAGGGCAAGACCACGCTGATCGCCACGATGACCGGGACGCTGATGGCGATGCTGCCTCGCCCTGCGAGTTCGCATGAGGTGCGCGCGTCGCGCGCATAGCGGCGATTGACAAGCTTGGCGGCGCATCCCTTGATGCGAACGCCATGCTCGCAAGTCTCGGCCTCATCCTGCTCTGCCAGTTGATCGGCGAAGCCGTCGTGCGCGGCCTCGGCCTGCCATTGCCGGGACCCGTGCTCGGACTTCTTCTGCTCCTGATCGTGCTGCTCGCCCGCGACCGCTTTGCGCTGCTTGCGCGCGGGCCGCTGCGTGACAACGGCATCGAGACGGCGAGCAAGGGCCTTCTGGCCCATCTCTCGCTGCTCTTCGTGCCGGCCGGCGTCGGTGTCGTGCAGGAGCTCGATCTCCTCGCGTCTCACGGCATCGCCATCGTCGTCGTGCTCGCACTGTCCGTGGTCGTCACGCTGCTCGCGACTGTGCTGACCTTCCGCCTCGTCAGCCGATTGTTGCGGCAACAGGACGCGCGATGAAGGACAACCCGTTCTCGCTCTGGGTCTATCTCTCGCAGTCCCCGCTGCTGTGGCTGACCGTGACCCTGCTGGTCTATGCAAGCACGGATGCGGTGTCGCTGGCGACGCGGCGCCATCCGCTCGCCAATCCCGTGCTGCATGCGACGTGGATCATCGGCGCGTTCCTGCTCCTGACCGGCACCTCCTACACCACCTATTTCGCCGGCGCGCAATTCGTGCACTTCCTGCTGGGGCCCGCGACCGTCGCGCTCGCCGTGCCGCTCTACGAGAACCGCAAGCGCGTGGTTTCATCCATCGTGCCGATGCTGGTGGCGCTGATCGCGGGCTCGGTCACGGCGGTCGTGTCGGTGGTGCTGCTGGCCGAACTTGCCGGACTGCCGCGCGATGTCGTGCTGTCGCTGGCGCCGAAATCCGTCACCGCCGGCGTCGCCATGGGCATCGCCGAGTCCCTGCATGCCGATCCTTCGCTGGCGGCGGTCGCGGTGATCCTCACCGGCATCATGGGCGCGATCATCGTGACGCCGCTGATGAACCGCACCGGCATCACCGATTACCGGGCTCGCGGCTTTGCCGCGGGCCTGGCCGCGCACGGCATCGGCACGGCGCGCGCGTTCCAGGTCGACGAGATCGCCGGCGTCTTCTCCGGCATCGCCATGAGCCTGAACGCTTTGGTGACCTCGTTCCTGGTCCCCTTGGCGGTCACGCTGCTGGTGCGATGACATCGCTGCCGCGACACTCTATATGGTCGGTAACAATTCCCGGTCCCAAGCCGTATTTGCCGAAGATGGGACCGAAACGGGACGAGATATGACTGGATCTGGAAATAAGAACCGCCTGGTGCCGACCCGGCGCGCGGCACTGACGCTGATCGGGGCGGGCACCCTCGCGGCGGGCGGCATCACCTCGGCATTGGCAGCCGCCGGCGACGACGAGGTGCTCACCGAATCCAAGGTGCTGCGCGATCCCGACACGCCGGTCGCCGGCAATCCCGACGGCAACATCACCATCGTCGAATGGTCCGACTACAATTGTCCCTATTGCCGCAAGCTCGAACCCGAGCTGCGCCAGGTCGTCCAGGATGACGGCAAGGTGAGGCTGGTGATGAAGGACTGGCCGATCCTCGGGCCGGTCTCGGTCACGGCGGCACGGATCGCGCTCGCGGCCAAATTCCAGGACAAGTACCACCAGGCCCACGACGCCATGATGGGCGTCTCTTCGCGCCTGACCGAGCCGCGCATCAACGAGCTGCTCGCGGCCGCCGGCGTCGACATGGACCGGCTGAAGCGCGATCTCACCGAACACGCCAAGGACATCGACGCCATCCTCAAGCGCAACAACGAGCAGGCTGAGGCTTTTGGTTTCCGCGGCACCCCGTCCTTCATCGTCGGCAAGTACCGCGTGCCCGGCGTGCTCAGCATGACCGAGTTCGAGCAGGTGATCGCCGACGCCCGCAAAGCCAAGATGAACTGACGCGCGCAACCTTGATCGTAGCCAACACAAAGGCGCCGCCGCGGACCCGCGACGGCGCCTTGTTCATGATACCGCGACGTTACTTCGACGAGATGCGGACCCAGTCCTTGTGCGCGCGATCGCGCAGCGCATCCCAATCGGCCTTCGCGACATCCCAGTTCACGATGGTGCGATTGGTGGTTGCGACCTCGCCATTGGCGACCGACGAGGTCTGCATGGAGTCATAGACATAGACGCCGCCCGCAAGCAGCAGCGCGCCCAAAATCATTCCGAAAAAAGTCCTCATAGCGAGCCTCCGGTGTCGCGCCGATAACGTCGGCACGGCCACGATGGTTCCGCGGCCATGCGGCGCATCTAAGGAGAGGTTGTTCATTCTCCGTTCAGCCACGCCAGCAGCTTCGCGTTGATCTCGCGCGGATAGGTGTGGCTGAGGTCGTCGATCTCGCGGTAGCTGACGTCGGCGCCGGCGGCGGAGAGCGCAGCCTGCGTCTGCCGCGCGGTCTGCACCGGAAACATCCAGTCGAGCTTGCCATGGGTGATGAAGATGGGCAGGCCCCGCATGCGCTCGGCGTCCGCCATCTCCGCCATCAGCGGATGGAAGGTCGCCGCGACCGGCGCGAGATGCGTGAAGGGCGAAGCGCCGTCGAGGCCGGTGACGTAGCAGAAGGTGCCGCCGTCGCTCATGCCGGTCAGCAGCATGCGCGAGGCGTCGATGGTCCAGCGGCTGCGGACGGTCTCGAGGATGCGCATCAGGTTCGGCGTGTCGGCGTCATCGCCCATCAGGGCCCAGGTCGGTCCGGTTGCAGTCGGTGCCACCAGGATTGCGCCAAGACTGCGTGCATCGCGCAGCCAGCTCCAAAGAAAGCCGCGGCCGTTGCCGCTGCCGCCATGCAGCGCCATCACCAGCGGCATGGCGCGATCGGGCCTGTAATATTCGGGGACATAGACCGAGAAGCCGCCGCGGCTGCCGGGCTCGTTGTGCTCGTGGAAGATGCCGGTGTGCTCATTCGCGCTGACCTCCAGTCGCGAGAGCAGATCCTCATTCTCGCGATTTGCGGCGTTGAGGAAGAAGTTACTCACTGGCGGAAACTGTACCGCCAGTGGATAGAGCGCCTCCAGCGCGCGCGGCGCGTGGCGCAGTGCGCGAAACACGGCGACTAGATCGCCATTGCCGCGCTCGACATCGCGGATACCGGTAAAGGCGGCGAGTGTCTCGTTGCAGGCGCGGTCGAGTCGTTCGCGCAGTCCGGCGAATTGCTCCGGCCATTCTCCAATCGCAGCGTGCGATGCCTGCAGCGCCTCGTCCGGCGCGCCGATCGCGTTCATCACCGAGGCAAAGGCCGGCGGGTGCAAATGCCGCTGGAAGAAGCCGAGCGCTTCAAGCGCATTGAGCAGCGGCGGCAGCACGGCCACGATGTCGTCGATCACGGCCTCGCTCATCGCGGCGTTCCTGGCTTGGGGTCAGTGCAGCTTCGGCGCCTTCAACAGCCTGAAGCGATCGGTCGAGGTCACCGTGACGTCGAAGGTGACGCCCTCGTGATGGATGGTCAGCGGCACGTCGACGCCGGCGGCGCCGAGAGCCCACATCTTCCTGTAGAAGGCGGTCTGGCTCGTGACCTTGTCGCCGTCCACGGCGAGGATGACGTCGCCGGTCTTGAGTTCGGCGCGTGCGGCCGGGCCGTTGGCGGAGATCCCGATCACCACCACGCGGTTGTCGATCTCGGTCGAGTAGAGCCCGAGCCAGGGCCGCGACGGCTTGTTGACGCGGCCGAATTTGCGCAAGTCCTCCAGGACCGGCTTCAAGAGGTCGATCGGCACGATCATGTTGACGTGCTCGGCCTTGCCGTCGCGTTCTCGCTCGAGCTGGAGCGAGCCGATGCCGATCAACTCGCCGCGCTCGTTGAGCAGGCCGGTGCCGCCCCAGTTCGGATGCGCGGGATAGGTGAAGACGGCTTCATCCAGCAGATATTCCCAGTAGCCGGCGAATTCCTGCTTGGCCACGATCTGGCTTGCAACCGACCGCGTGCGGCCGCCGGCGCCGCCGACCACGACGCGGTCGCCGATGCGGGTATCGGCCGAGTTGCCGAGCGGCAAGGGTTCGACGTCGAGCTGACCGAGTGCTTGCACGAGGCCGAAGCCGGTGACGGAATCGAAACCGAGGGCGTGCCCCTCGACGACACGTCCGTCGGCAAGGTGCAGCCACACCGATTCCGCTTCGGTGATGAGATAGCCGATGGTGAGCACCAGCCCGTCGTCGATCACGACTCCGTTGCCGGCGCGTTCGGTGCCCAGCGTCTCGGCGCTGAATGCGTCCGGCGGGACGATGGCGTGCAGGCCGACGATGGAAGCGAGAGCGCGGTCGAGATCGAAACCGTAATCGCTCGCACGCGGCTGATTGGCCGGCGGCACTCTCCATTCGGTCAGGGCGGGCATGGAGTTCTCCTGGCTGAGTGCATCGCGCCGCCATTCATGCCGGACGACGCGCGAAGCACAGATAATTTAGGCCGGAGAGGGCCGTCTTGAAAGCCTCGTTGCTCAACAATTCCGGAGAACGCCGCATGAAATCTTCGAAACGCACGGAAACGCCTCGTGCACAGCGGGCGGGCAACGGCGCGATCCGGCACCGGCCGCATGGCTGCTGTCCGGCGAGGTGCTAGGCGGGCTGCAATGAAGCTGCTAACCATTGCCGCTTCGTTTGACCAAGGGATCACGGACCGAAGCATGGATAACCGCAGCGACATCTGGCGTGGCGTCGACACGATCAAGGCGCGTTTCATCGACCTCAGCGACAAGGTCTGGGGCACGCCCGAGGTGTGCTACACCGAGGCGCGGTCCGCCGCCGAACATCTCGCCGAGCTGCGTCATCAGGGCTTCCGCATCACCGAGAACGTCGCCGGCATCCCGACGGCGCTGATGGGCGAATGGGGCGAGGGCGGACCGGTCATCGCCTTCATGGGTGAATATGATGCGCTGCCGGGCCTCAGCCAGGAGGCGGGCGTTGCGGAACACCGTCCGGTCGAGACCGGCGGCCATGGCCATGGCTGCGGCCACAACCTGCTTGGCTCTGCCGCGCTGCTCGCTGCGACCGCCGTGAAGGACTGGCTTGCCGAGAACAAGGTGCCCGGCCGCGTGCGCTATTACGGCTGCCCGGCCGAAGAAGGCGGCGCGGCAAAGGCCTTCATGGTGCGCGTCGGCGCGTTCGAGGACGCCGACATCGCCATCACCTGGCATCCGCACAGCTTCTGGGAAGTGGCGGTGACGCCGTCGCTCGCGAACACCCGCGCCGACTTCATCTTCACCGGCCGCACCTCGCATGCGGCGGCCTCGCCGCATCTCGGCCGTTCCGCGCTCGATGCCGTGGAACTGATGAATGTCGGCGTGAACTACATGCGCGAGCACATGCCGAGCGATGCCCGCGTGCATTATGCGCTGCTCGACACCGGCGGCATCGCGCCCAACGTGGTGCAGGCGCATGCGCGCGTGCGCTACTCGATCCGCGCCCGCGATCTTCCCGGCATGAACGAGCTGGTCGAACGCGTGTCCAAGATCGCGCAGGGTGCTGCGCTGATGACCGAGACCAAGGTCGAGATGAAGATCATCTCCGCGGTCTCCAACATCCTGCCGAACGCGCCGCTGGAGCAGGCGCTGCATCGGGTCATGGAAGAGCTCGGACCGCCGCATTTCGACGATGCGGACAAGAGCTTCGCCACAGAGATCCGCGCGACGCTGAGCGACAAGGACATCTCCTCGGTCTACTACGCGATCGGCATGGAGCCGACCGATCGGCCGCTGGCCGACTTCCTGGTGCCGCTCGATGCCAAGCGCAATCCGCTTGTCGGCTCGACCGACGTGGGCGACGTCAGCTGGGTGGTGCCGACCGTGCAGGTTCACGCACCCACGGTTGCAATCGGCACGCCCTTCCACACCTGGCAGGTGGTGGCGCAGGGCAAGAGCCCGCACGCGCACAAGGCCATGGTGCAGGCGGCCAAGGCGATGGCCGGGCTCGGCATCAAGGCGCTGACGGATCCGGAGCTGATCAAGGCCGCCAAGGCCGACCTTCAGAAGCGCACGGCGAAAACGCCTTACGTTTGTCCGCTGCCGGACCACGTCGCGCCCCCGCTCGATATGTCCGTGGCGTAGAATTCCGTCTCGATACTTCGTCTGATCCGGCGAACAAATTTTCCGCAGTGCAGCGCGGTTTCCGGCGCATTTTGGCGCCGGATTGCCGAACGCTTGGGCTGCGGAACAGGGTTTTGCCCAACGGACAGCCAGAAGACCGTTTGCATACACACGGTCCTAGTTGACGTGCCCCCTAATCGGTGTGCCATCTACCGCCAGCCAAGCCCGGCGGTCGCGTCTTGCGGCCGCCTGCATCCATACGGGAACCAGACGGGGGACAACCATGCTGGATAAAGAACTGCGTTCGATGATCGGCCAGGTGAAGGACGGGCGGATGGATCGCCGCGCCTTCATCAAGCGCATGGCCGCTGTCGGTCTCACCGCCCCTCTGGCCAACCAGATCCTCGCGCTTGGCGGTGTCGCCATGGCGGAGGGCCCCTCGACCTACAAGCCGACCAAGCGTGGCGGCGGTGGCGCGCTGAAGCTGCTGTGGTGGCAGGGCCCGACCCTGCTCAATCCGCACTTCGCCACCGGCACCAAGGATCAGGACGGCTCGCGCCTGTTCTACGAGCCGCTCGCCTGCTGGGATCCGGACGGCAACATGAAGCTGGTTCTGGCATCCGAAATTCCGTCGATCCAGAACGGTCTGCTCGCTGCCGACGGCAAGTCGGTGACGTGGAAGCTGAAGCCCGGCGTGAAGTGGCATGACGGCAAGCCGTTCACCGCCGACGACGTCGTCTTCACCTGGGAATACATCATCGATCCCGCGACGGCGGCCATTACCGTGGCCACCTACCGCGACATCACGGTCGAGAAAGTGGACGACCTGACGGTTCGCATTACGTTCAAGAAGCCAACGCCGTTCTGGGCAGACGCCTTTGTTGGCGCGCCCAACACCATCATCCCCAAGCATCTGTTCGCCGACTACAAGGGGTCCAAATCGCGGGAAGCGCCGACCAATCTGTCGCCGGTCGGAACCGGCCCGTACAAGTTCGTCGAATTCAAGCCCGGCGATCTCGTCCGTGGCCAGCTCAATCCCGATTACCACATGCCGAACCGGCCTTATTTCGACACGGTCGAGATGAAGGGTGGTGGTGACGCGGTTTCGGCTGCGCGCGCCGTGATCCAGACCGGCGAATATGATTTCGGCTGGAACATCCAGGTCGAGGACGACGTCCTCCTGCGCCTGGAGAAGGGCGGCAAGGGCAAGACGATCTATGCCGTCGGCGGCGACACCGAGTTCATCGCGCTCAACTTCACCGACCCCTACACCGAGGTCGACGGCGAGAAGTCGTCGATGAAGACCAAGCATCCGCTGTTCTCCGACCCTGCGGTCCGCAAGGCGCTATCGCTGCTGATCGATCGCGAGTCGGTGAAGAAGGCGATCTACGGCCGTGCCGGCCGCACCACGGCCAATTTCCTCAACGGCCCGGAAAAATTCGTCTCCAAGAACACTTCCTGGGAATTCAGCATCGAGAAGGCTTCGAAGATCCTGGACGATGCCGGCTGGAAGCCGGGCGCGGACGGTATCCGCGAGAAGGACGGCAAGAAGCTGAAGCTCTTGTACCAGACCTCGATCAACGGTCCGCGCCAGAAGACGCAGGCTATCGTCAAGCAGGCCTGTCAGAAGGCCGGCATCGACGTCGAATTGAAGTCGGTCGTGGCCTCGGTGTTCTTCTCGTCGGACGTCGCCAATCCCGACACCTACGCGAAATTCTATGCCGACATCGAGATGTTCCAGATCCCGCTGAGCCAGCCCGATCCGTCGCAGCATATGCGCCGCTTTCTGTCGACCAACGTCGCCACCAAGGAGAACAAGTGGCAGGGCACGAATTTCCCGCGCTGGATCAACAAGGACTACGACGCAGCGATCGAAGCCGCCGAAAGCGAGATGGATCCGCTCAAGCGAGCGGAGCACTACATCAAGGCCAACGACCTCATGTATCAGGACACCGTGTTCATCCCGGTGCAGCATCGGTTGAAGGTGGAAGCGGCGGCCAACAATCTGCGGCCGATCATCAGCGGCTGGGCCAACGAAACCGACAATCTGCACGATTGGTACCGCGAGGAATGATCCCCCAACTCTAGACGGGGCCCTTCCCTCATGAGTCAATACGTCCTGCGTCGCCTGCTGATCGCGATTCCGAGCCTGCTCGGAATCTCGGTCGTGCTGTTCGTCGTGCTTGCGCTCGCCCCCGGCGATCCGTTCTCTGAACTGGCGACGAACCCGAACGTGCCGCCCGAAGTGCAAGCCGCGCTTCGGGCCAAGTTCGGCCTCGACGATCCGATCCACCTTCGTTACCTGCATTGGCTCAACGCCATGCTGCACGGCGACTGGGGCTTTTCCTTCGTCAGCCGGATGAACGTCGACACGCTGATCCTCCAGCGCCTGCCGGCCACGCTCTACGTGATCGGCTCGGCGCAGATCCTGGCGCTGTTGATCGCGATTCCGGTCGGGGTCTATGCCGCGACGAAGCCCTATTCGTTGTTCGACCAGATCGCCAACACGCTCGCCTTCGTCGGCTTCTCGCTGCCGACTTTCTTCACCGGCATCCTGTTCATCCTGATCTTCTCGGTCACGCTGGACTGGCTGCCCTTCGTCTACACCACCGACATCAAGGCCACCGGCATCCACTGGGTGCTGGAGATGATCCGTCAGGCCATCATGCCGGTGGCTGTGCTCGGCCTGTTCCAGGCGGCGTCGATGACGCGCTTCGTGCGCTCGGCGATGCTCGACGTCATCAGGCTCGACTACGTCACCACGGCGCGGGCCAAGGGCCTCGGCCAGGCCACGGTGATCGTCAAGCACGTGATGCGCAACGCCATGATCCCCGTGGTCACGCTGATCGCGTTGCAGATGCCTGCGGTGTTCGGCGGCGCCATCGTCACCGAGCAGATCTTCCGTATCCCCGGCATCGGCTCGCTGCTGATCTCCTCCATCCTTTCCAACGACACGCCGGTGGTGATGGCCGTCACCTTCGTCTTCGCGTGCCTCGTGGTGCTGTTCAACCTCATCGCGGACGTCCTTTATGGCTGGCTTGACCCTCGCATCTCCCTCCGCTGAGCGGGGCGTCTACTCGCCCTGGCGCGAGACGTGGCGGCGCTACAGCCGCCACCGGCTCGCCGTCGTCAGCGCCTTCCTGCTCCTCATCCTGGTGCTCGCCGTCGTGCTCGGGCCCTTCGTGTGGCGTGTGAAGATCAACGAGATCGACATCGTCGCGGGCATGCAGGGGCCGTCGTTCGCCCATCCCTTCGGCACCGACGATCTCGGCCAGGACATTCTGGCGCGCATGATCTATGGCGGCCGCATCTCGCTCGCGGTGGGGCTCGCCGCGATGCTGGTCTCGGTCTTCATCGGCACGCTGATCGGCGCGCTCGCCGGCATGTCGCGTGGTGCGCTCGGGCACGGATTGATGTGGCTCACCGATCTCTTCCTGTCGTTGCCGCAACTGCCGCTGCTGCTCCTGCTCATCTATCTGTTCCGCGACGGGCTGAAGCAGGTGTTTGGTCCCGAAGGCGGCATCTTCATCCTGATCGTGCTCGTGATCGGGGGCTTGCGCTGGATGCCGGTGGCGCGGCTCGTGCGCGCGCAGTTCCTGTCGATCCGCGAGAAGGAGTTCGTCGAGGCGGCCCGCGCGCTCGGCGCCAGCCCGGTGCGGCAGGTGGTGCGCCACATCCTGCCCAATGCGGTCGGCCCGGTGATCATTGCCGGCACCATCGACGTCGCCGCCGCCATCATCGCGGAATCGACGCTGTCCTTCCTCGGTCTCGGCTTTCCGCCCGATACTCCGACCTGGGGACGACTGCTGTATGACGCCAAGGACTTTCTCGACATCGGTCCGCACTGGGCGCTGTTCCCGGGCGGCGCGATCTTCATCGCGGTGGTCGCCATCAACTTCATCGGCGACGGCCTGCGGGACGCGCTCGATGCGCGACGGGTGATCTGATGGCGCCGCTGCTCGAGATCAAGGGCCTGAAAACCCACTTCTCCACCGACGACGGCATCCTCCAGGCCGTCGACGGCGTCGACATCTCCATCAACAAGGGCGAGACGCTCTGCGTCGTCGGCGAATCCGGCTGCGGCAAGACCGTGACCGCGATGTCGATCCTGAAGCTGATTGCGATGCCGCCAGGCCGCATCGCGGCCGGCCAGATCATTTTCGAAGGCCGCGATCTCGTCCCGCTGACCAGCAATCAGCTCGACGAGATCAGGGCCAAGGAGATCGGCTTCATCTTCCAGGAGCCGATGACCTCGCTCAATCCGGTGCTCACGATCGGCGAGCAGATCGCCGAGAGCCTGCGCCGGCACGAAGCGGTGACCAAGAAGCAGGCGCTCGAGCGCACCATCGAGATGCTGAAGCTGGTGCAGATCCCCAATGCCGAAGGCCGCGTGCACAACTATCCGCACCAGTTCTCCGGCGGCATGCGCCAGCGCGTGATGATCGCGATGGCGCTCGCCTGCAAGCCGAAGCTGATCATCGCCGACGAGCCCACCACGGCGCTCGACGTCACCATCCAGGCGCAGATCCTCGACCTCCTGCAGGACATGAAGGAGCGCTTCGGCATGGCGGTGATGCTGATCACCCATGCCATGGGCGTCGTCGCCGAGACGGCGCAGCGCGTCGTCGTGATGTATGCCGGCAAGGTGGTCGAGGAGGCGCCCGTCGACGATCTCTTCGGCGATCCCCGTCACCCCTATACGCAAGGCCTGATCCGCTCGATCCCGCGCATCGACCTCGACAGCGAGCACAAGACACGGCTCGAGGCGATCGGCGGCTCGGTGCCGATCCTGATCAATCCGCCGGTCGGCTGCCGCTTCGCGCCGCGCTGCAAGTTTGCCATGAACGTCTGCATCGAGAAGGAGCCGCTGCTGCGCGAGGTCTCACCCGGCCATCGCATGGCCTGTCACCTCGGCGATACACAGTTGGGAGGCGCGGCATGAGCGAGCCCTTGCTCCGCGTCAGCGGCCTGAAGAAACATTTCCCCGTGCTCGGCGGCCTGCTGTCGCGCCAGGTCGGCAGCGTCTATGCGGTCGACGGCGTGTCGTTCTCGGTCAATCGCGGCGAGACGCTCGGCCTCGTCGGCGAATCCGGCTGCGGCAAGTCCACCACGGGGCGCTGCGTGCTGCGCCTGATCGAGCCGACCGACGGCGAGGTCACCTTCGACGGCCAGGATGTGCGCAAGCTCGGCGGTACCGATCTGCGCGCGATGCGGCGGAACATGCAGCTGGTGTTCCAGGACCCGTTCGCCTCGCTCAATCCGCGCATGACGGTCGGTGCCATCCTCGGCGAGGCCTTCACCATCCACAATCTGGCCTCGTCCGCCAAGGAGCGCGAGGAGCGCGTCGCGGGCCTCTTGGTCAAGGTCGGGCTGAAGGCCGAGCACATGCGGCGCTATCCGCACGAATTCTCCGGCGGCCAGCGCCAGCGCATCGTGATCGCGCGCGCGCTCGCGGTCGAGCCGAAGCTGATCGTCTGCGACGAGCCGGTCTCGGCGCTCGACGTGTCGATCCAGGCACAGGTCATCAACCTGCTGGAAGATCTCCAGGCCGAGCTGAATCTGACCTATCTCTTCGTCGCCCACGACCTCTCGGTGGTCGAGCACATCTCCGACCGCGTGGCGGTGATGTATCTCGGCCGCATCGTCGAGCTCGCCAAGGCCAGCGACCTCTACCGCAATCCGCAGCATCCCTACACCAAGGCGCTGCTATCGGCGGTGCCGGTGCCCGATCCCAAACTCAAGCGCGAGCGCATCCGCCTCAAGGGCGACGTGCCGAGCCCGATGAAGCCGCCGTCGGGCTGCCACTTCCACACCCGCTGTCCGATCGCTCAGCCGCGCTGTGCCGAAAGCGCCCCCGAGCTGAAGGAAGGAGCGGGCGGGCATTTCGTGGCGTGTCATCTGGCGTAATGGTGCAGTGCGTCATGCGCAGCGGGCGCCCTTACACCGCCGCTTAATTTGATCCGACGGGCGGGGAATAATTCGAACGGGCAGTTGGTGTCGTCCCGCACGCCCTCCGCGTCGTAGCGTCGCATCGTCGGGAACTTTCTTGCCAAAGTCCGGCGCAAGTCCTTGTCTTCTCCTTACAAAAAAGGGGCGATCCGTCGCGGATCGCGCTGAGGGAGGACATCATGACGAAGACGAGCAAGGACGGCGCGTCGACGCGCCGCCGTTTTCTCAGGACGGCCGCAACCGGGGCGGCCGCCACTGTCGCCGCACCAACCATCGTCCTGGCGCAGGGGCCGATCAGCATGCGCTGGCAGAGCACCTGGCCGGCCAAGGACATCTTCCACGAATACGCGCTCGACTATGCCAAGAAGGTCAACGACATGACCGGCGGCGACCTCAAGATCGAGGTGCTTCCCGCCGGCGCTGTGGTGCCGGCCTTCGGCCTGCTGGATGCGGTGTCGAAGGGCACGCTCGACGGCGGGCACGGCGTGCTCGCCTATCACTATGGCAAGCAGAACGCGCTGGCGCTGTGGGGCTCGGGTCCGGGCTATGCCATGGATGCCAACATGCTGCTCGCCTGGCACCGCTATGGCGGCGGCAAGGAGCTCCTCGAGAAGCTCTACGCCTCGATCGGAGCCAACGTCGTCTCCTTCCCGTACGGGCCGATGCCGACCCAGCCGCTCGGCTGGTACAAGAAGCCGATGACCAAGGTGGAGGATTTCCAGGGTCTGAAATTCCGCACCGTCGGCATCTCCATCGACGTGTTCACCGGCCTCGGCGCAGCGGTCAACGCGTTGCCGGGTGGTGAGATCGTTTCGGCGATGGACCGTGGCCTGCTGGATGCGGCCGAATTCAACAACGCCACATCCGATCGCGTCCTCGGCTTCCCGGATGTTTCCAAGATCTGCATGCTCCAGAGCTACCACCAGAACGCCGAGCAGTTCGAGATCTTGTTCAACAAGACCAAGTTCGACGCGCTGCCGGAGAAGATGAGGGCGATCATCGCCAATGCTGTCGACGCGGCCGGCCAGGACATGGCCTGGAAGGCGATCGACCGCTACTCCAGGGACTACGAGGAGCTGCAGACCAAGGACAAGGTCAAGTTCTACAAGACGCCGGACTCGATCCTCCAGAAGCAGTTGGATGTGTTCGACCAGGTGGCCGAGAAGAAGTCGGCAGAGAACCCGCTGTTCAAGGAGATCGTCGAATCGCAATTGGCCTTCGCCAAGCGGGCGACGCAGTGGGAGCAGGATACGGTGGTCAGCCGCCGCATGGCCTACACCCACTATTTTGGTCCCAACGCCAAGAAGAAGAGCTAACAGGCCCTTCGCATGGTCGAAGCGTCATCCGGGACCACAACCCGGATGGTGCTTGTCTTGTCGCTAAAGCATGATCCGGAAAAGTGCGTAGCGGTTTTCCGAAAAGGTCATGCTCAAACAATAACCTAAAGCGCGATGAGGACTGATCCTAATCTCATCGCGCTTTAGGCAGCAGTGACGCCAGGATTGGCGGTGGCAACGCACATGAATTCGCAGCGCCTTCTGTACACCATTGACGCGATCAGCACGTGGACCGGCAAGGTCGCGGCCTGGCTGGTCGTGGGCCTGATGGCGCTGGTCTGCGCCGAGGTCTTCAAGCGTTATATGCTCAACATGCCGACCGCCTGGATCTTCGACGCCTCGAACATGCTGTATGGCACCCTGTTCATGATCGCGGGCGCCTATACGCTGGCCCAGAACGCGCATGTTCGCGGCGACTTCCTCTACTCCTCGATGCGGCCGCGCACCCAGGCGAGCCTCGATCTCGTGCTGTACTTCGCATTCTTCCTGCCCGGCATCGCCGCGCTGGTCTACGCGGGATGGGACTATGCGCTGGATTCCTGGCGCATCAACGAGCATTCCAACGTCACCGCCGAAGGACCGCCGGTCTACCACTTCAAGTTCATGATTCCGCTCGCAGGCGCTCTGGTGCTGCTGCAGGGTGTAGCCGAAATCGCCCGCTGCGTGCTCTGTCTCAAGACGGGGACCTGGCCGAGCCGGCTCGCCGATGTCTCCGAAATCGACGTCATCGAGGAGCAGCTTGCGCACAGCGAGCATGTCGACGAAGAGGCGCGGACGGCCGCGATCGCACGCGCGCAGGACATTGAGGAAAGCGCGCGGCAGCGCGGCATGGGCGGAGACCTGCAGGGATGATCAGCGATCCGGCACTCGGACTCTTGATGCTCCTCCTCATCGTGGTCGTGATCATGATGGGCTTTCCGACCGCCTTCACCCTGATGGGGCTCGGCATGTTCTTCGGCTTCTTCGCCTATCACCGGGCGGGCGAAGCCTGGGGAGACAATCACATCTTCGACCTGATGGTTCAGCGCACCTATGGTGCGATGACCAACGACGTCCTGATCTCGATCCCTTTGTTCGTGCTGATGGGCTACGTCATGGAGCGCGGCGCGCTGGTCGACAAGATGTTCTACTCGATCCAGCTCGCCTTCCGCCGCGTGCCTGCCTCGCTCGCGGTGGCGACGCTGATTGTCTGCACGTTCTGGGGCATCGCAAGCGGGCTCGTCGGCGCGGTCGTGGTATTGATGGGCGTCATCGCCTTCAATCCGATGCTGAAGGCCGGCTATGACGTCAAGCTCGCCTCCGGCGTCATCACCGCCGGCGGCACGCTCGGCATCCTGATTCCGCCCTCGGTGATGATCATCGTCTACGCGGCCGTGGCCGGACAGTCGGTGGTGAAGCTCTACGCGGCGGCGATGTTTCCGGGCTTCTTCCTG
This sequence comes from Bradyrhizobium sp. CB1717, assembly GCF_029714325.1. Lineage (NCBI taxonomy): Bacteria > Pseudomonadati > Pseudomonadota > Alphaproteobacteria > Hyphomicrobiales > Nitrobacteraceae > Bradyrhizobium > Bradyrhizobium sp. CB1717. The sequence continues at coordinate 8,607,165 of NZ_CP121666.1, read as the reverse complement.
GCCTTCCTCTATCTCGTCTACATCGTCGGCTGGGCGCTGCTCAATCCGAAGATTGCGCCGAAGCTTCCCGAAAGCGAAATCAAGGTTCCGGTCCGTCCGTGGCTCGCCACGCTGCAGCAAGCCTATTCGCGCAAAGTTCTGCCGGCGCTCGTTGCGGCGCTGCTGGCGCCTGCCAGGATCGTCAATGCCGGGGTCGATGGCGCCCGCGTCACCTACCCGACGCTGGTGAGGAGCCTCGGCTACGCGCTGGTGCCGCTGCTGCTCACGCTCGCAACGCTCTGGGTCACCTGGTGGTATGTCGTGATCCACCAGCAGGCTGACATTCAAGCGCCGGTCGCGGCCGCGACGCAGCAACAGCCGCGCGCGGAGGAGACGCTCCAGCCGCTCGGCGCGGGCGCCCAGCAGCAGGAGAGCGCCGAAGAAAAGCTCGAGGAGCTCGGCGGCGCCGCCAGCCGGTCGGAGAGGTCCACCACGAACGAGCCCGAGGTGCTCCAGCAGATGGGCAGTGCCGAACTGCGGGGCAAGACCACGGCCGCGCCCGCGGAGTCCGGACCGCCGCCCGAGTTCTATACTTATTTTGCGGTCGTCGCCGGCATCTGCGCGCTCATGCTGCTCTATTATTACTGGACCATGGAGGCCGAGCAGTTCGAGGTGCTGCGGCTCCTGGTCATGTCGGTGATGCCCCTCGGCATCCTGACCGTGGTCGTGCTCGCCGTGATCCTGTTCGGCATCACCACCGCGACGGAATCGGCGGCAGTGGGCGCGGCCGGCGCCTTCCTGCTCGCATTCCAGGCCCGGACGCTGGACTGGAAGCGCACCAAGGAGGCGGTGTTCCTGACCGCCAAGACCACCTCGATGGTGTGCTGGCTGTTCGTGGGCTCGGCGCTGTTCTCGGCGGTGTTCGCGATCCTCGGCGGCCAGGCGCTCCTCGAGAGCTGGGTGCTCTCGCTCAACATGTCGCCGGTCCAGTTCATGATCCTGTCGCAGGCGATCATCTTCCTGCTCGGCTGGCCGCTGGAATGGACCGAGATCATCGTGATCTTCGTGCCGATCTTCCTGCCGATGCTGAAGCACTTCAACATCGATCCGGTCCTGTGGGGCGTGCTGGTCTTCGTCAACCTCCAAGCCGCATTCCTGTCGCCGCCCGTGGCGATGTCGGCGTTCTATCTGAAGGGCGTGGCGCCAAAGCACGTCACGCTCAACCAGATCTTCTCCGGCATGATGCCCTACATGCTGATCGTGATCGTCTGCATGGTATTCATGTACATCTGGCCCGGCCTGACGCTATGGCTGCCGAACTATCTGTACGGAAGTTGAGCATCGGACGTCTTGGTGCTTCGCCGGCATGGAAAACGGCCCCTCGAAACGAAGGCCGTCGCCCCCGCGTTCGACGCTTCCACGGGCGGCATGGGTCCCCCGGCCGCTTCTTGGGCGAAGGGGTAAGCGGAAAAAAACATTTCGGACTGTGAAGCATCCTACACCACATGCCCCCGATGGTGCTAGAATGGCCGCGCTTCTTAGGAGGCCCCGATGCTGACGCCCTTCAACAGGCCGTACTGGGAACAGAGCGCCCGTGACTGGACGATGAGGCTTGGCGCGCTCATGCCCCAACCGCGGAACAAGCCCGCCGAGCCCAAACCACAGCAGCCCCCGTGGCGGCACTTCGACGATACCCATCATTGGGACTCGACCGCGGAGGAATGGGTCCCCAATCACGACAGGTGATCGCGCCGGGGGCCGAGCCTGCCTGGAGCCTTCACCGGCGTTACGATGTTACGCATATTCATCCATGAAGCAGGCCATATTGCGAAAGGGCCTGCCTGAACGCCTCCATCGACGTGTGCTGATGCGCGAACAGCCCCGCCTCGCGCGCGCCGGCAACATTGGCCGTGAGATCGTCGACGAACAGCACGGTCTGCGGCAGCGCGTTGAGCTCGGACAGGCAGCGGCGATAGCAGCGCGGGTCCGGTTTCGCGGTCTTGAACCGGGCCGAGGCGTAGATCCTCGAGCCGAACAGCGGACGCAGATCGGGCAGCAGCGCGTCGATATGGTCGGCGACCAGCGTGGTGTTGTTGGTGAGGATGGCAACATCGACGGTCTTGCGCAGGCGGCGGACGATCTCCAGCATCGCGGAATTCGCCTGCATCGAACGGCGCCGCGCCTCCACCCACTCGTCGAGCGACAGTGGATAGCGCATGCGTTCGCCGAAGCCTCGCAGGTAATCCGCAGCATCGAGCGCGCCGGAATCGCCGAGCGCCTCGAAGCCGCTGTCCCAGATCGCCTCGTGGATGAATTCGCTGGTCGTCCCCGCCAGCTCCGCCAGACAGGCGACGCGCTTGGCCCTGTCATAGTCGCAGAGCACGTTGTCCATGTCGAATAGGACGAGCTTGATTCCGTCGGTCACAACAGCACTCTTGGATTGGCCGACATCCGGCCGCGACTGCAGTCATATCGCGCCAGAGTACTGAGGACAAACCCGGGACTGTCTCTTGCGTTCGCTGCGCCTGGTGAGAGGTCGATCCCGTCACGCGGTCTTCGCCGGCCAGGCGACGACCTGTCCCGACATCACCAGCCGGTCACGGCCGCTGTCCTTGGCGGCGTAGAGCGCGCGGTCGGCGGCAGCGACCAGCGTGCTGGAGTCCGCAGTGGTTTCCGATGGGAGGCTTGCCGCGGCGCCTACGCTGACGGTCACCAGGCGAGAGGGCGGGTTTTGCGCATGCAGCATGGCGAGATCGCGCAGCGCGTGGCGAATCGCTTCGCCGACCTCGGCGCAGCCGTCCGGGCCGGTGTCCGGCAACAGCACGGCGAACTCCTCGCCGCCGTAGCGGGCGGCGAGATCGGCGGGGCGCCTGGCGTGAGCGGATAGAATCCGGCTCAGCGCGCGAAGGCACCCGTCGCCCGCTAGATGCCCGTAATGGTCGTTGAACTTCTTGAAATGATCGACATCGATCAGCAGGAGCGAAAGCTGGGTGCCGTCGCGCCGCGCGCGCGCCCATTCATCGGTGAGGCGTTCGTCGAACGTGCGCCGGTTGGCAAGGCCGGTGAGGCCGTCGGTCGTTGCAAGCGCGGCGAGCTTGTCCTGAAGGTCCTTCTGCTCGGTCATGTCGCGCACGACCGCAACGACGCCGTCGATCTCGCCGCTGTCGGAAGCCCGTGTCACGTGCAGGGCCGCTTCGACCCAGATATCGCCGTTCTGGCGATGGCGTTGGCGGTAGACGAACCTCGCCTCCTCGGCCTCGCCGTTCTTCAGCGCGGTGACGGCCTGCTCGACCCGTTCCATGTCCTCCTCGTGGATGCCGGCCACGGCCGACTTGCCGAGAAGCTCGTCGGGCGACCAGCCTATCATGCGCTGGCATGATGGAGAGACGTAGAGCAGGCGGTTATCCAGCCCGATCCGGGTCACCATATCGCTGGATTGCTCGGCAAGCAGGCGGAAATGGGCTTCGTTGGCGGCCAGCGCCTGTGCCATGCGCTGGCGCTGCGACAGCTGCCGGACCAGATAGTAGCCGATCACCGCGATCAACAGGACGAGTCCGAGGACGAAGGTCACGCGCGTGACCGCCGCGCGTCGCCAGGGCGTCAGCACATCGTCTTGCGACTTGCTCGCCAGCACCATCAGCGGATAGCGGCTGCTGCGCTGGTAGTAGCTCAGCCGCTGCACGCTATCGAGCGGCGACTTGAAATAGTAGACGGCCGCGGTCGGCCGGTTTTTCCACTCTCTGAACAGCGGCGCATTCGACAGGTCGCGCCCGACGAAGGCGCCGCTCTCGTCCCGACTGCGCGCCAGCATGATGCCGTCATTGTTCAGCAGCGATGCCGAGCCGTTCGGCCCGACGTCGAAGCGCTCGTAGAATTTGACGAAATAGGCGACGTCGATCGTGAGCAGGGCGACGCCGGCGAAGCTGCCGTCGGGGCGGTCGATCCGGCGCGACGCAGTGATGATCCACTGACCGCCGGCGCGGCTCTTGATGGGCCGCCCGATCAACGTGCCCTTTTCCGCGGAGTCGCGGTGCCGCTGGAAATATTCGCGGTCGCTGTTGTTGAGTCTGGAGAAATCGATTTGCTCGGTGGTGGCGAGCCAGCGGCCGGTCTCGTCATAGACGAAGATGCCGCGGATGCGGTCCGATGATTTGCGGGTCGGCAGATAGGTCTGGAGCTTCTCGATCGTGTCGGGACCCATCCCGTCGAGTTCGAGACGATGAACCAGCCCGACCAGGATCGTATCGGCGAGCTCGAACGTGTCGTCCGCGTGCTGAATCAGCGAATGCGCGAGATTTGCCATGTCGATCTCGGCGTTCCTGAGATCGGCATTCCGCGTCTCCCATTCGCGCCAGGCGCTCAAGCCGAGGATCGTCACGCAGATCAGCACGACGAAACCCGCCGCCCAGAGCGGAAGGCGCGTCTTGCCGAGTTCGCGGCTCGTGACCATCAGGCTTGCTCCAAATCGGAGCAAACCTCGCACTTTGGACTTAACGGCCTGTTGCAATATCCGCGATGATTGTGCGCGGTCCGTATTCAACCGGGTCGGGTCGATAGATCTTGATCGTCTCTCGTCGGCAGATGTTAACCACGCTGCCGCGGCGTGACGGTTTTGCCCGGCATCGGCCGCGTCATCCCTCCAGCGTAAATCCGACCCGCAGCGTCACCTGGTAGTGGCGCACGGAATTGTTCTCGATGTGACCGCGCGTCTGCACCACCTCGAACCATTTCATCTCGCGGACGGTCTTGGCGGCGCGACCGATCGCGTTGTTGATCGCATCCTCGATCGAGGTCTCGGATGATCCGACCAGCTCCAGGATCTTGTAGACGTGGTCCTTCTCGGCGGTGGGCATGAGGCGTCTCCCCTTGTGCTGTGGCGGGCCCGGATACCGCTCCCGCGGTGTATCCGAAAGCGTCGGGCCTCCCCTGTGAACGGGCGGCCTGGCTTCGGGTTCCCTGCTTTGCGATGGCCTGGATGCGCCAGCCGAGGTGGAGCGGCCAGCGTCCGCCTGCTAAGCGCTAGACATGGATTCGGCGCGGCGCGACAGGACGATCGGCTCTCTCTGCCTCTGCGTGACGGCGTTCGGCTGGGCGCTGAACTGGCCGCTGATGAAGCTGTTGCTCCAGCAATGGCCGCCCTTGTTCGCCCGCGGGCTCGCCGGTGTCTGCGCCGCGGTCATTCTCGGGATGCTGGCGCTGAGCCGGAAGGAGGCGTTTGCCGTGCCGCGGGAGACGATCCCGCGGCTGCTGTTTGCGACCCTCACCAATGTCTTTGCCTGGATGGGGCTCGGCACGGTCGCGATGAAATACGTGACCGTGAGCGAAGGGGCACTGCTCGCCTACACCATGCCGATCTGGGCCATGCTGTTCGCCTGGCCCGTGCTGCACACCCGGCCGACCGTGCGCGATGGTTTCGGGCTCGCCCTCGGCGTCGCCGGCGTTGCGTTGCTGCTGAGCCGCCACGGCTTGGCCTTCGGCGCCGACAAGCTCTTGGGCATCGTCCTGGCGCTGCTCTGCGCCATCCTGTTCGCGCTCGGCAACGTGCTCAATCGCAAGCCGCTGCCGATGCCGCCGCTGGTCGTCGTCGCCTGGCAGGTCGGGCTCGGCTGCGCCACCATGCTGCTTCTCGGCGTGCTGTTCGAGCACCCGGACGTCTCGGCGATCACCCCGCTGGGCCTCGGCTGCTTCGTCTACATGACGCTGGTGCCGATGGGCCTCTGCTACGTCACCTGGTTCGAGACGCTGCGCCGGCTGCCGCCGACCGCGGCCTCGACCGGCATGCTGATTGTCCCCGTGATCGGCGTGATCTCCGCCGCAATCATCCTCGGCGAGCCGCTGGGCCTGCGCGAATGGGCGGCGATGGCACTCACGCTCGGCGGCGTGACGCTGGCATTGCAGCGCGCCTAGACGTGATGTTGCGCGGCCTGCGGCGAGGCCGGTGCAGGCTGTGTCCGTCTCCACAGCAGTCCGAGCAGGAAAAGCAGTAGTGCCATCAACGCGAAGCCGCCAATGGCGGGTGTGAAATGCCGACTGGGATCGGCTGTCTGATCGACTTGCAGCCGCGCCGACTGTAGCAGTCCATAGGCGCCGGCGAGCAGGATCAATCCGTACATCCAGCTGCGCTCGCGCGGGCCCGTGAGCCCGGTGAGATCGGGCAGGATCAGAGCAAGACCGATGCCCAGCATCGGCAAGTCGTAATCATAGGCATAAGGGCTGATCATCACCGACACCATCACCGCAATGCCAAGCGCGAATCTGGACGACGTGCCCCGTGCCGTGCCGATGAGGACGGCGAGCAAGGCCAGCCCTGCAACGGTCACCTGGCCCCAAAAGGCGATATTTGCCGGAAGGCCGGCTTCGTAGAGCGCGGCATAGGCCGAGACCATGCGATAGAGCGGATAGGAGCCCTGCTCGAGATAGCTCGCCGATTCCCTGATCGCGCCCAGCCAGGCCGTCCAGATCTGCCAGCCGAACAGGAGCGTGCAGAGCAGCGAGCTCGCCAGCACAACGGCTGCGGCGGTCGCGAGCGCGACCCAGCGCCGCGTCGCCAGCAGATAGACGCCGACGGCGATGGCAAGGTGCGGCTTGATCACCATGGCGCCGAGGGCAAGGCCGGCGAGAAGCGGCCGCCGTTCGACGTTGAGGCAGACCAGCGCGATCAGCGCGCCGGTGAGAAAGCCGTTCTGTCCGGCGCCGATGGTGATCGCCAGCGCCGGAAACAGGATCACCAGCACCGGCGCGAAATTTACGTCCGCTATCTTGCGCAGCACCGCGAGGTAGAGCGCGAGTGTTGCGGCCGTGAACAGCAGATAGGCGAGGCCGACCGGCAGCAATGCGAACGGCGCAAGCAGGAGATCGTATTGCGGCGGATAGGTCCAGGGCATGAAGCCGGTCGCGCCCCCGGCGGCCTCCATCTGCATCTTCAGCAGGGCCTCGAAGTGATAGACTTGGTCGAGGTCGCCGCGCCAGATGCGCTGTGCGACAATATGGAAGGCGTCGAAATCGGCGAGCTTGCGGTCAGTCCAGCCGCCCCAGCGGGCGAACCAGAAGGTCTTGAAGGCGACGATCGCCGTCAGCGCGGCCAGCACGAGACGCACATAGGTCGCCCGTTTCGACGGCGAGAACCGAACTCCTTCCAGTGTTTCGGCGAGCATGGCGGCGGCAACCTCATACCTGACGGACCGGCCGGGCAGGTCCGCAGATCCCTGCAAGGCTGCCATTGGAGGCTTAAGGGACGGTAAGGAATCCGGAAGGATTTCGGCGGCGGAGCGGTCCCTGGCGCGAGAATCTGCCCGGATTCGTCATCAGGCTTGAGCCGGATGACACGCTTCCCGGCCGATTGGTGTGAGCGGTCGAGATGTCTTTGCGAAATCGCCCGCGGGCGTCGGATGGGTGCGCTTGCCCGTTCAGGGACAGGCAAGCTAATTTCACTGAGGTTTCCTGGCATGTTCGATGTGCGGTGATGATCGACCGTTGGACGAAGGGCGCTCTGGTTGCGATCGGTCTGTCGGCCGTGCCTGCGCCTGTCGTCGCGCAGGACGATCTCGGTGACGCGCCCGGCACGATGTCGCTGCAGGTGACGACCGATCCATCCACGATCGAGTGCCGCAGGCTGGAGACGGTCAATCCCACGTCGCTCGCGTTCCTGACGCTGCGCCGGACATTCAACGACGATTTCAACGAGCATCCGCTCGCGACAGGTCGCTGGGTGCCGCACTATGCCGGCGGCGCGGCATGGCCGGAGGCGCGCTACTGGGGCGGCGACGGCTCCGACTTCAAGCGCAAGACCAGTGCCAACGGCGAGCAGCAGATCTATGTCGATCCGCGTTACGCCGGCCGCGGGGCGGCGCCGCTCGGGCTCGATCCGTTCAAGGTCAAGGACGGCGTGCTCTCCATCGTCGCCAGCCGCACGCCGCAGGAATTGAAATCCGTTCTGTTCAATAACGAGTACATCTCGGGGATCCTGACGACGCAGGGATCGTTCGCGCAGAAGCACGGCTATTTCGAGATCCGCGCAAAAGTCCCGGTCGGCCATGCGGTGTGGCCTGCCTTCTGGATGCTGGCGGACGACGGCGGCTGGCCGCCGGAGGTCGACGTGCTGGAGGGCCGCGGCGAGCGGCCTGGGGACCTCGTGATGACCACGCACTGGCGGGTCCCGTCGACCCAGAAGATCCAGTCCTGCGGCTTCGATTTCGCAGTCGGCGATGCTTCGAACACCTTCCACAATTTCGGTGTGCTGTGGGAGGAGGATCGCCTGGTCTATTTCATCGACCGTCGGCCGGTATCCGACATCAAGGTGCCGATCGGCTTCGACGATCCCATGTACATGATCGTCAACCTGGCGATCGGATCGAAGTTCTTTGTTGGCGTAGGGCCGGTCGACGCAGAATCGCCGCCGAACGTGGCCTTCGAGATCGACAGGATTTCCGTCTATCAGATCGATATGGAGCAGGCGCGGAGATAGCGATGTCAGCTGATGTCTCGCGGCGCGAATTTGCCATGCTCGCCGGCCTTGCCGCACTCGGCGCCGCGACAGGCGCCAAGGCCGCGGAGAGTGAAGCGCCGGCATCGATCGATCGCCGCGCGCCTTTCCCGAAGGATTTTCTGTGGGGCACGGCGACCTCGTCCTACCAGATCGAGGGCGCCGTCAACGAGGACGGCCGCGGCAAATCGATCTGGGACATCTTCAGCCACACGCCCGGCAAGATCGAGGACGGCTCGACCGGTGACCGCGCCAACGAGCACTATCACCGCTACAAGCAGGACGTCGCGCTGATCAAGGCGCTCGGCGTCAAGGCCTATCGTTTCTCCATCGCCTGGCCACGCGTATTCCCGGAGGGAGCCGGCCAGCCCAATCCGAAAGGGCTCGATTTCTACGACCGCCTCGTCGACGAGCTGCTCGCGAACGGCATCACACCCTATGCGACGCTCTATCACTGGGACCTGCCGCAGGCGCTGCAGGACCGCGTCGGCGGCTGGCAGTCGAGCGACACCTCGAAGGCCTTCGCCGATTACGCCGGCTATGTCGCCGCACGCCTGACCGATCGCGTCAAGACCGTCTTCACCGTGAACGAGGTCGGGCGCTTTGTGAATTTCGGCTATGGCTGGGGCATCGACGCGCCCGGCCTGAAGCTGCCGACCGCGCAGCTCAACCAGGCCCGCCATCACGTCGCGCTGGCGCACGGGCTTGCCGTGCAGGCGATCCGCGCCTCCGGGCGGGCCGGCACCCGCGTTGGCGCAGCCGAGAACATCGCCGCCTGCGTGCCGGCGATCGCGACGCCGGACAACATCCGCGCCGCCGAGATCGCGACGCGCGAGCTCAATGCCGGCTTCCTCGGCGTGGTGCTGGAGGGAAAGTACACCGACGGCTTTCTTGCTTATGCCGGCGCGAACGCGCCGAAATTCACCGCGGAGGAGTTGAAGATCATCGGCACGCCGAACGATTTCGTCGGCCTCAACATCTACGCGCCGCAGTTCTACGTCACCGCCGCCGACCGCGCGCCGGGCTTCCACGTGCTGCCGTTCCCGACCTCATTCCCGCACATGAATTCGGAATGGCTGCGGGTCGGCCCAGAGGTGATCTACTGGGCCCCGCGCCTTGCCGCAAAAATCTGGAACATCGACAATATCTACATCAGCGAGAACGGCACCTCGTCCGAGGACAGGATCGCCAGCGACGGCCAGGTCTACGATCTCGACCGCATCATGTTCCTGCGCAACTACCTGACCCAGATGCAGCGCGCGATCAGCGAGGGTGTGCCGATCCGCGGCTATTTCCTCTGGAGCCTGATGGACAATTTTGAATGGATTTTTGGCTACGGGAAGCGGTTCGGCCTCTATCGGGTCGACTTCGAGACGCAGGCGAGGGTGCCGAAGCTGAGCGCGGCATTCTATCGCGACGTGGTGGCGCGGAATGCGATCGGGGTTTGAGACCAGATCCTACGGATCCAGCTCCGTATCCCAGTACAGGTAGTCCAGCCAGCTATCATGCAGATAGTTCGGCGGGAACAGCCGGCCGTTGCGGTGGAGCTGGTGCACGGTCGGGGCGAACGCGCTCTGGCGCGGAAACATTTTTGCCTGCGCCGGGGTGAGGTTGCCCTTGCGGAGGTTACACGGCGAGCACGCGGCGACCACGTTTTCCCAGGTAGTCTGGCCGCCTTTGCTGCGCGGGATGATGTGATCGAAGGTGAGGTCTTCGGGCGAGCCGCAATATTGGCAATTGAAGCGGTCGCGGAGGAAGACGTTGAACCGGGTAAAGGCAGGATGGGTGGTCGGCTTGACGAAGGATTTGAGCGAAACGACGCTCGGTAATTGCATCTCTAACGTCGGACTTCGAACCGCCTGGTCGTAATGGGCGACGATGTTGACGCGGTCGAGGAACACCGCCTTGATCGCGTCCTGCCACGACCACAGAGACAGTGGGTAGTAACTCAGCGGCCGGAAGTCCGCATTCAGCACCAACACCGGCCAACTGCCTTGCGAGACATGTGCGTTCAAGTAACGCTCCCGGCCTCCAATATACGCTGCGAAGCAGCATGTACTGACATACTACATGCAGCGTGACGGGATTGTGAAGCCCGTTGAGCGACTTATTCAGCCGCGGCCAATGCGGCGGCGGGGTGGCGAAGCGCCCAAAAACGCCGTGATTCGGGGAGGGGCGGGCGAGGCCGGCCGGAACCGCTGGGCGGTCGCCGATATCTCATTCCGGCACCCGCTCCAGCTTCTGCAGGCACCGCGTCGCGCGCACCACGGGCGGCATCTCCTCGTCCGGAAAGCTCGTCTTCCAGTTGGTGACGCCGACCTCGCCGACATAGATGTCGCCCTTCGAATCCAGCGCGATGCCGTGCGGCGCCAGGAACCTGCCGTTGGCAACACCCGGACCTTCCTCGCCGCCAAGACGTGCGATGCGTTTGCCCTGCGCATCAACGATCGACAGCCGCGGGCCGAGATTGGGCACATTACGGTTGATGTCGAGGCCGGGACCGAGCTCGCCGATGACGAAGGTCGGGCGCTTGGCCCCACCGCAGCAGCACAGCGCGCAGGGCCGGTGAAGGTTGTTCCACTGCGTCTCGTACTTGCCTTCGCCGTCGAACACCTGCACGCGGTGGTTCTCACGGTCGGCGACATAGACCCAGCCGTCGGCATCGGTGGCGATATTGTGCACGATGTTGAACTGGCCGGGGTCGGTGCCCGGCTCGCCCCAGCTCTTGATCAGCTTGCCGTCGGGCGTGAACTTGTGCACGCGCGCATTGCCATAGCCGTCCGAGACGTAGATCTCGCCCTTCGGCGACAGCGCGGTATGGGTGCAGCGGTGGAACGGCTCGCCGCTCATGAACGGCGCCGGCTTTGCGGGGATGCCGATCGTCAGCAGTACCTTGCCGTCCGTGGTGCATTTGCGCACCGTGTGGTCGCCGTCGTCGGTGCAGTAGAGATTGTCGTCGGCATCGATGTGAAGGCCGTGCGCACGGGAGAACAGGCCTTCGCCCCAACTACGGAGAAAATTACCCTCGCGGTCCAGCACCACCATCGGATGGGCGCCGCGATTGAAGACGTAGATGCGGTCCTTGCTGTCGACGGCGACCGAGGCGACGTCGGTCAGCGTCCAGCCGTCGGGCAGTTTCGCAAAATTTTCGACGACGCGGTAGCGGTGCTCGCCGCTGCCGAGAATGGCCGGCATGGGTGTGTTCCTTTCGCTGTCTCTGTCGTGCTCGCCTGCATCCGCTTCGCCATTGCGAGCGCAGCGAAGCAATCCAGAATCTTTCCGCGGAGACAGCCTGGATTGCTTCGCTGCTCGCAAATGACGGGGGCTCAAGTTGCACCAACCTCGCGCCCCAACATCCCTTCCTCGATCGCCTTGATCTGGAGCGCGAGGTATTTCGAGTTGATGCGGCATTGCGCGAGGCTGCCGGCGATGAACCAGAGGCCGGGTTGCCCGGTGCGCGTGTACATGTTGCGCAGCTCGAAGCCGTCGCCAAAGCCCCAGATCGGGCCGACGCGGTCGGCGATGCCGTCGCCGAACAGCTTTCGCACCAGGTAGTCCTGCGGCTTGTAGCCGGTGGAGAGCACGATCAGATCAGCGGCAATGGTCGAGCCGTCCGTCATCCGCGCGCCCTCGGCGACGAAGCGCTCGATGTCGGAAAACTGCCTGAGCTTGACCGCGCCCTCGACGATCAGGTTGGAGCAGCCGACGTTGAAATAATAGCCGCCGCCGCGGGTAAGATATTTGAACTGCCAGCCGGTGCCGGCCTCGCCGAAGTCGAGCTTGAAGCCGACGCGCGCGAGGCCGTCGAGCAGCTCCTTGTCGAGTGCCTTCGACTGCTCGGTCAGCATCACATGCGTCTTCTTCGCGAGCGGCGTCGGCATCGAGGCGGCGATCAGATCGTTGTCCTCGAGCGTGCCCTCATTGTAGAGGGCGTAGGCCAGCTGCGCCGACGGCTCGATATTGGTGACCAGCGTCGGCGAACGCTGCACCAGCGTCACTTCGGCGCCGCTGGAATAAAGATCTTGCGCGATATCGTGGCCGCTGTTGCCCGTGCCGATGACGATGGCGCGCTTGCCGGTCCAGTTCTCGCCGTCCTCGTAGCGGCTGGAATGCACCAGCGTGCCCTTGAAATTGTCGAGGGTCGGAATGTCTGGAACATTGGCGATGCCGCTGACCCCGGTCGCCATGATCACATGGTGTGGCTGCATGGTGCGTCTGCTGCCGTCGGCGCGGCGCAGCGTGACGGTCCAGTGGCCCTTGGTCTCATCGTAAGAGCCGCCCTCGAACTCTGTGCCGGTCCAGAAGTTCAGCTCCATGGCATCGACATAGGCCTCGAACCAGTTGGCGAGCTTGTCCTTGGGAATATAGACCGGCCAGTTCGGTGGGAACGGCATATAGGGCATGTGATTGACCTGCACCTGGTTGTGCAGGGTGAGCGCGTGATAGCGCTTGCGCCAATTGTCCCCGATCCGCATCCCGCGATCGACGATCAGGGTGTCGACCATCAGCTGCTTCAGCCGCGCCGCAATCGCGAGCCCGGCCTGGCCGCCGCCAACCACCAGCACGGCCGGGTCGCGATCGGAATAGTCGCGCGAGGCGTTGCGCAGGTCGAGCCAGTTCGGCCCGCGGAAATCGCGCGAATAGGCCTGGCCGCGCGGCCGCGAGGTGCCGAGCTGCTCCTCAAAGCTCTTCAATTCGTCGAGGGCGGTGAGCAGCGTCCATGCCTTCAAGCGGTCGCCGTCGGCGGCGTCAGGGACGAGCCGCACGATGCCGCTGCCGCAGCCTATCGCGGTCTCGAAACTGAAGATGGCTTCGATGTTGTTCGTGCCGGCGCGCGTCACCCAGCGCGGCGGCGCGCGGTTCGGTGCGATCTTGAAACTGGCCGGCGCGGCCTTTGGTGCGAGTGCTGTCAGCGCCCGAGGGACTGCGTCGTGGCCGGCGATCGTTTGCAGGTTCCAGCTCAGTGCCAGCACATCGCGCCAGAAACATTCGGCGACGAATAGGCGGGCGAGTGCTTCGCGATCGGGGTTGCCCAGCGTCCGCTCGAAATCGTCGAGCCAGGCCTGTGCGGCGACGGAAATATCCTTCGTCCTGTCCAGCATTGGCGACCTCGTGGCCGTCTTCGCGGCGCTTCCTCTGAGATCGAACGCTATACCGGATCAATCCATGTCAAAAGCGCTTTACCCGAGCAGCGAGAGCATATGGCCCTGCTCCGGCGGAATGCGGCCCTGCAGCGTGTCGAGATAGACCTGCCGCACCGCGTCGGGCCCGCGGCCCTCGACCACGGTCAAGCATCGCTCCAACATCGGCGCGAAGCCGGCCCATGCCGCGCCAAGGCGCTGCTCGATGCCACCCGGACCCCACTCCTTGGCGCGCTTGCGGATGTGGTCGGGCGCGAAGAACCAGCGCGGCTTTGCGCCGGGCAGGACGCCTTCGTCGGCATCGGTCGCGCGATGCGTCAATCCGACGCGTACCGAGCATTTCATCTGGTCGCCGAAATGCCGGTGCAGCGTGGTGCGCAGCGCGCTGTTGCCGGCCATGTCGACGAAGGCGACCGGCGCGTCCGACGGCAGCGACGTCACGCGGTCATAGGTGACGACCTCGTCATAGCAGCCGAGCGAGGTGACAAAGCCGGTATTGCCTGACGAGGTCAGGCCGATCGCCTTGCGGCCGCGCGTGTGAAGCAGATGCGCGAGCCCGAACGCAGTCTTGCTCGACGCGCTCGAGAGGAGCACGGCGCGCGCGCCGAAATCGTCGTTCGCGGCGAGGAAGTCGTCGACCAGGAACGACAGCATGAACAGCGGCCGCAGCAGCGCCTGGTAGTCGCCCTGCCGCCCGGCGTAAGCGGGGTCGCCGCCGACGCGCGCATAGGCATTGTAGACGGGTGCAACGCCCTGCCGGTGAGCGGCGCCGTCGCGCAAGCCCCGCTTGCTGACGTCGGTCGCCTCGATCACGAGATGCGTCGCCATCGGGAAATAGCCGAACAGGCGCTCGCCGACCGGCACGTTCGGATGGTTCGAGGCGATCACCTCGCCAAAGCCCCACACCGGAATGCTGCCGAATCCCTCAGTCGTGGGAAAGATCTGCCAGTATTTCAGCTCGTCGCCCATCACCGCATAGGTGATGTTGTTGGCGGTGAACGCAAAGCGCTCGATCCTCACCAGCAGCGCATCCTGCGGCAGCGCGTCTGCCGCGGGAAGCCCGGTTGCGATCGTCTTGCAGGTTTCGAGATTGTCCCGTGCAACGATGAAGTCGGTGGCTGTCATGATGTCGATCCCGGCTCTGATCCGCACCGGCATCTCATCGGCTATGCGCGCCCCGTTTGCAACCTCAACATAGTTTTAAACGCTGTTTGCTGCTGCGGGGCATGCACAAAGGAAAGGCTCCACTTCAGCGGAGCCTTTCTTGCGAATTGAACTGCCTGTCACTCCACAGGTGGCAAGCCGACTATCTTCGGGTGCCCGCGCCATACAGCTCGCGTTCGCGCCCGACATCATCGGGGGACAACGGCGGGCTGGCGGCATCGAAGTCAGTCCAGCCGGCCTTTTGCCAGGCAGCGCTCCGATCCTGCAGGTTCACCGACCTCTCGTGCAGAAGGGCATCGAGACGCGAGCGGTCCTGATCGGGGACCTTCGCCGAAACCAGCGTTCCGCCCCTGCGAACGCCCTCTGCATAGCGCGACGCATCGTCCCTGGACACGCCGGCCTCAGTCAGCGCGCCGACGATCCCGCCCGTTGCAGCACCGGCTGCGGCACCCGCTGCGGTCGATGCCAGCCAGCCCGCAGCGACGACGGGTCCAAGGCCGGGAATAGCCAGCAATCCGAGCCCCGCAAGCAGGCCCGCCGCGCCTCCGAGGCCCGCGCCGACGCCGGCGCCCGTGCCCGCACCTTCGGCGCGGTCGTCGACGCCGTCGCGATCGCGATCGACCTTTCGGGTCGAGGTGCCGTACCAATTGTCGGAATTGTTGGCGACGATGCTGATGTCGGAGTGCGGCACTCCGGCGGCCTCGAGACGGGTGACTGCACGTTCCGCATCCGAATAGTTGTCATAGAGTCGAGAAATGGTGGTGGTCATGTTGCATCCTCCGGCTTACTTGGCGGGGTTCACGTTGCCCTGGAAGTCGACGCTCACGTCGGTCTTGGCCCCGGCCTTGTCGGCCTTGCCGCGCCACACGCCGTCGTTGTCTTTCTGCAGGCCGGATACGTTGGAATAGCCCGCGCCCTCGATCTTCGATTTCGCCTGGCCTTCGGTGAAGCTGTTGCGGCCCGCGACCGGGGCGTTCGAGTTGTTCTGATCGGAACTGTTGATCGCGTTGTTGCCCGGCCCGCTTTGTGCGGGCTGCGACTGTGCGCTGAGGGGCGCTGACCCGAGCAGCAGGAGTGCTGCGACCAGAATGGGTAGACGTGACATTATTGTCCTCCGACAGTTGATTGTGCCGGGCGACAACAGACGAGAGTCCGATTGGTTGCTCCGCGATGGCGATCAAAGCGCGCGTGAGCAATGCGCAGTGGGTGCGGCAATGGGCGCCGTTACGAACACCACGTGACGCGACGATGCGCAGGAACCATGGCCGATACGTCCCGTTGACGCATCTTTGCAACTCGGTACGCGTTGCCCCTTCGCGTGCCCTTTAGGCGACGCTTGCTGATCGCCGGCGGCATGCTTGCCGCGGTATCGATCATCGAGCCCGGGGGCGTGGACCTGATCACGCCGCCCAATAGGGATCGCGCAGCTTGCGCTTGAAGATCTTCCCGGTCGCCTCGCGGGGCAGCGCATCCAGGAACTGGACCTCCTTCGGCACCTTGAAGTTGGCCAATCGCTCGCGCAGAAAGGCCTGGACCGCGGCGGCGGAGAGCTGCGCGCCCGTCTCCGGCTCGATGCAGGCGCACAGTCGCTCGCCAAATTCGGCGTCGGGGATGCCGAACACGGCGCAGTCGCGCACGCCGGGCATTGCGATCAGCACGTTCTCGATCTCGGCGGGATAGATGTTGACGCCGCCCGAGATCACCATGTCGCGCTTGCGATCGCACAGGAACAGATAGCCGTCTTCGTCGAGATAGCCGACGTCGCCGACGCTGACGAGACCGTCGCGCCCGGCCTCTGCCCGCGCCTGCGCCTTGCCGTGATAGTCGAAGTCCGGCACCGCGGTCTGGCGCATGTAGATCTCGCCGACCTCACCAGCGCCGCAGAGGCTGCCGTCGTCGCGAAAAATCTTGACGATGCCGCCTTCGATGGCGCGGCCGACAGTGCCGGGCTTCTTCAACGCCTCCTCGGCCGAGTGCCACACCGGGATGCCGGTCTCGGTCGAGCCGAAATATTCGTTGATCACGGGTCCCCACCACTCGATCATGGCCCGCTTGATCTCGGGCGGGCAAGGCGCGGCACCGTGCACCACGAAGCGCAGCGAGGAGAGGTCGTAGCGCTGTCTCACAGCCTCGGGCAGCCGCAGCAGCCGGACGAACATGGTCGGCACCATGTGAATATGCGTGACGCGGTGGCGCTCGATCAGGGCCAGCAGCTCCTCGGCGTCGAACCGCGCCTGGAGGACGATGGTGCAGCCGCTGCGGAACGCCAGCATGCCGTAGGAGTGCGGCGCCGAGTGATACATCGGGCCGTTGATCAGCACGACCTGATTGTCCCGCGGCTTGATGCCATAGGCGATCGCGCCGACGCGCTCGGAGGCGGCTGCCTGTTCGGGCTGCATCGGCATCCGCCGCACGCCCTTCGGCATGCCCGTGGTCCCCGACGTGTAGATCATTGCCGTGGCCCGGCGCGGCGGCTCCTGATTTTCCGGATGGCCGTCGCGCCAGCGGTCCCAATCGGTCAGGCCCGCCGGGACCTGGGTCAGCTCGGGGAGAACGGCGAAGGTCGCCGCGAGCTCGGACGGCGTCGCGACGACGAGCAGGCGGACATCCTCGGGCAGGCCCGCGCGGATCTGCGGCAGCAGATCGGCATGGCAGACCAGGATCCTCGCACCGCTGTCGGTCAGGATGTAGCGGACCTCCTCGGCCTTGAGATGCCAGTTGATCGGCACCACCGGGCTGCCCAGCGCGGCAGAGGCCGCAACCACCTCGAACAGCGCAAAATCGTTGCGCAGCATCATGGCGACCGGAGCGCCTTCGAGAAGGCCAAGGGCGCGAAGCCCGCTCGCCGCCCGTCTGATGCGGATCTGGATCTCGTCGTAGCCGATCCGGCGTTCGCCGCTGATGATCATGGCGTGTCCCTTTTCGCGCTCGAGCTTAGCGATCGTCCAGCACGTCGCCGAACCCGACCCAGCTCTTGCCGTTGAAGCGCCGGAGCTGCAGCTGCTGGAAAGGCAGATAGTCATCGGGGCCGGTGGTGACGGACATGCCCGGCAGCAGCAGCGGCAGCTTCACCTCCTTCAGCGAGGCGGCCTGGCGCATGATGTTGTCGCGGCTGAAATCATCCTTGCAGGCCTTCAGCACCGTCATCAGCAGCGTCGCATAGTGGTAGCCGGCCGCGTAGTTGGAGTTGGAGAGGTCCGCGGTCGGCATGTATTGCTTCATGAAGGCGAAGTACTCCTTCACGCCGGAATCGCCGGCCCATTGCGGGTCCATCGTGTCCTTCTGGTTGCTCGACGAGATCAGGCCGACCGCGTTGTCGAGCCCGGCCGGCTCGAGGAACGAGATCGACGAGGCCGACGTCGGCACGAAGAACAGCTCCGGCTTCCAGCCGATCTCGGCGACGCCCTTGATCATCTGCGAGGTGAACTTGCCGAGCACGACGCCGAACAGCACGTCGGCGCCCGATGACTTCAGGGTCGAGAGCTGCGAGCTGATCGTCGGCGCGCTGGTCTCGTAGGTCTGCTCCGCCACGATCATGCTGGCGCCTTTTTCGCCGAGCGCGCGCTTGAAGCCGGCGACATAGTCGCGGCCGAAATCGTCGTTCTGGGACAGGATGGCGATCTTCGCGCCGGGCTTGGTTCGCAGCACGTGCTTGGCATAGACCACGCCCTCGGATTCGTAGGCGGCCATGCCGGGCATGGTCCACGGATATTTCTGCGGATCGGCCCATTTCGTCGCACCCGAGAGCACGAACAGCTGCGGCACCTTCTTGCCGTTGAGGTAGCGCTGCACGGCACTGTTGGTGGCGGTGCCGAGCGAGCCGAACATCATCAGCACCTCGTCCTGCTCCACCAGCTTGCGGGTCTGCTCCACCGTCTTGGGCGGCGAGTAGGCGTCGTCCAGTGTGATGAACTTGACCTTGCGGCCGTTGATGCCGCCCTCGGCATTGACCTTCTCGAAGAACGCCTCCTGCGTCCGTCCGATCGCACCGAAGCCGGAGGCCGGGCCACTATAGGGCAGCGTCTGTCCGATGCGGATCTCGTCGCCGCCTTCGGCACGGGCGGTCCCGGTTGCGAGCGTCAGCAACGACAGGCCGATCAGTGCGACTGCCAGCTTCATGATGTCCTCCCGTTTTTCTTGTCAGTCCAATTTTCTTGTCGGACCAGGCCGTCAGGCACTGGCGCGCATCAGGAAATCCTGCCGGGCCTGATCGAACTCGCCCTTCATCCGGTCGACGAGCTCTGCGACCGGAGGGACGTCGGTGATCTGGCCGATGCCCTGGCCCGATCCCCAGATGTCGCGCCACGCCTTGGATTTCATGTTGCCGCCGGAACCGAAATTCATCTTCGACTTGTCGGCGGCGGGAAGGCTATCCGGATCGAGCCCCGCGGCCGCAATCGACGGCCCAAGATAATTGCCGTGCACGCCGGTGAACAGGTTGGTGTAGACGATGTCGTGTGCGGCATGCTGCGTCAGCGCCGACTTGTAGGCTTGGTCGGCATTGGCTTCCTGCGTCGCGATGAAGCGCGTGCCCATATAGGCGAGGTCGGCGCCCAGCGTCAGCGCGGAGGCGATGCCAAAACCGTCGCTGATCGCGCCCGACAGCAGGATCGCGCCGCCAAACCATTGCTTGACCTCGCGCACCAGCGCGAAGGGCGACAGCGTGCCGGCATGTCCGCCCGCGCCGGCGCAGACCAGAATCAGGCCGTCGACGCCCTGTTCGGCGGCTTTGCGCGCATGCTTGACGTTGATGACGTCGTGGAACACCAGCCCGCCATAGGAATGCGCGGCTTCGACGATCTCCGCCGGCGGCCGCAGCGAGGTGATGATGATCGGCGCCTTGTGCTTCACGCAGGTTTCCATGTCCTTCATCAACCGGTCGTTGGAGGCATGGCAGATCTGGTTGACGGCGTAGGGTGCGACCTTCTTGCCGGGATTGCGCGACTTGTATTCGCCGAGCTCGTCCTCGATCCGGCTCAGCCATTCGTCGAGCTTCTCGACCGGACGGGCATTGAGTGCGGGAAACGAGCCGACGACACCCGCCTTGCACTGGGCGATCACCAGCTCTGGTCCGGAGACGATGAAGAGCGGCGAGCCGACGACGGGCAGCTCCAGACTGTTCTTGAGCAGGGCGGGCAGTGCCATCCGATCCTCCTGATGGCGCGCATCGCCGGTCCTTGCGGCCGATGGTGAGCGCTTCCATGTCGATTTGTCGCGCCGGCAGAGTGTCCTGCCTGGCGGGTTTGACCGCACTATAGGGTTGGACGGCGGGAGCGGATCGTTCAATATTGAACAAGCGGGTATTCATGTTTGAACGGAGCCGCCGGTGGACTGGGACCTCTGCAAGACCTTCGTCGCGGTCGCCGATACCGGCAGCTTCACGGCTGCGGCAAAGCGTCTGCACGCCAGCCATCCGACCGTCAGCCGCAAGGTCGCGGCGCTGGAGGCGCAGCTCGGCACCAAGCTGCTGGCGCGCGCCGCAGACGGCTTCGTGCTCACCGCCGACGGACGTACGCTGCGCGAGCATGCGGAGGCGATGGCGGCTGCCGCGCTCCGGGCCGAGGCGGCGGTCGGCGCCGGCGGCCGCAAGGCGCGTGGCACGGTCAAGCTGTCGATCGGCGCGACGCTGGCCTCTCACTGGCTGATGCCGCGGCTGCGGTCCTTTCTGGGCGCGCATGACCATATCCGGCTCGAGATCATCACCCATCCGTTTCCGGCCAGCGTGCGCCGCCGGGAGGCCGACGTGGTGCTGCGACCGGTCGACAGCGGCGAGGAAAACCTGGTCGGCCGCAAGATCGGCCGTCTCGGCACCGGCTTTTATGCCTCGCGCGACTATGCCGCTGGCCGCTCCCTGCCGGAGCGCAGCGGCGAGTGGAAGGGGCATAGTGTCATCGGCTTTGCCGACCAGGATTCCAACGCGCAGCTGGCGCGCTGGAGCGATGCGATCACGCGCCAGGGCACCGTCGTGATGCGCTGCTCGTCGCAAGGCGACATGCTGGCGGCGGTGCGTGCCGGGATCGGAATCTCCGCGCTGTCCTGCTTCGTCGCGGAAAGCTATCCGGACCTCGTGCGCGTCGCGCCGCAGAAGCTCGTCAGCGTCGCCGACCTCTGGCTGCTCGCCCATCCTGATCTGGTCGAGCTGTCCGCGGTGCGCGCCGTGGTCGACTTCGTGGCCGAATGCGCCCGCGCCGATCGCGAGCGGCTGCGGGGCTAATTTCCGGCGAGCACGCCTTCGCGCTTCTTGACGGCGCGATAATAGCTCCACCACAGATGCGCCGCCGCGCCGCGCAGGGGACGCCAGGGCTCGGCGAGCGGCGCCATCTGCTTCTCCGTCGGCCGCGCCTTGAGGCCGAGGCCAATCTTGATGCCCTCCTGCACGGCGAGATCGCCGGCCGGCCAGGCATCGCCATGGCCAAGGCAGAACAAGAGATAGACATCCGCCGTCCACGGCCCGATGCCGGGCAGCGAGATCAGCGTGTGGTGCGCGGCGTCGGCATCTTCCTCCGCGAGCACGTCGAGGTTCAGCCGCTGCGCATTGATCTCGCGTGCCAGATGCTTCAGCGTCTTGATCTTGGCGGCGGACAGGCCGAGCCGCCCCAGCCGGTCGGTGCGGGCGCGGCGCACGGCATCATGGTCGAACGGATCAAAGGCGGCGGACAACCGCCCCCAGATCGCCGACGCGCTGGCGGTTGAAAGCTGCTGTCCGCAGACGATGTGCGCGAGCCCGGTAAAGCCCGGCTCGCGCCGCCGCAGCGCCGGCATGCCCGCGGTCTCGAGCACGGGCTTGAGCCGTGGATCGCGCTTGATCAGCGCGTGGACGGCTTCTTCGAGGTCGGACTGGGATTCGAGATGGATGGTCATGTGGCTCGGTAAGCTCTCTCCGGCGTCATGGCCGGGCTTGACCCGGCCATCCATCTCCTATCGTAACAGAGTCATGGAAGATGGATTGCCGGGTCAAGCCCGGCAATGACGAGTCTTGAGAGAATTCATGCCACCCGTTTTCCGATTTGCCCCCAGCCCGAACGGCTTCCTGCATCTCGGCCACGCCTATTCCGCGCTGCTCAACTTCGATCGGGCGCGCGGGACCGGTGGGCGGCTGTTGCTGCGGATCGAGGACATCGATGCGACACGCTGCCGGCCGGAATATGAAGCCGCGATCTACGAGGACCTCGCCTGGCTCGGGATCGCCTGGGAGACGCCGGTGCGGCGGCAGTCGGAGCATCTGTCCGACTATCGCGCTGCGCTCGAAAGACTCTCCGAGCTGGGCCTCGTCTATCCTGCCTTTGAAAGCCGCGCCGAGATCGCAAGGCTGGTGACCGCGCGAGAAGCCGACGGGCCGTGGCCGCGCGATCCCGACGGCGCACCGCTTTATCCAGGTGACGCCAAATCGCTGTCTTCAGGCGAGCGGACGCGACTGATCGCCTCGGGCGCGCCCTACGCGCTCCGGCTCGACATGGCTGCCGCCTGCCGCCGCGTCGACGGCCTGAGCTGGAACGAGCTCGGCGAGGGACCCGACGGCGAGAACGGCACCGTCCCGGCGCGACCGGAGGCCTGGGGCGATGTGATCCTGGCCCGCAAGGAGACGCCGACCAGCTACCATCTGTCCGTGGTCGTCGACGACGCGCTCCAGGGTGTCAGCGAGATCGTGCGGGGGCAGGACTTGTTTCACGCAACCGCGGTGCACCGCCTGCTCCAGGTTTTGCTCGTCCTGCCGGAACCCGCTTACCGCCACCATGCCCTGATTCGCGACGAGGAGGGGCGGAAGCTGTCGAAATCCAGCCGCGCGACGGGGCTGCGGGAGTTGCGCGCCGCGGGCGCCACGCCCGCCAGTGTCCGCCGGCTGGTGGGATTAGGTTAAGTTTCTCTGGGGGTTAGCGAAACGCTGCCGTGACTCCGAGGGTTCCGTCATGCCATGCTTGCCTGATAGCCCGGGTTCGAAGGGGATACTTCGAAGGGGAATTATGGCGGCGAAAACGCGCGCGGTGCGCACTACGCGGACGTCCAGGCGACCGCCTCGGAAGCGGTCCGGGGCGGCCGGGCGGTCGCGCAAGCGCGCCACCAAGGCCGCCGCGCCAGATGTGGTCCAGGCGGCGCTCGCCGCCTTTGCCCACGAGGTCCGCACCCCCCTGACCGGCATTCTCGCCATCAGCGATCTGCTCGCGACCTCCGATCTCGGGGAGCGGGAGAGGCGCTGGGCCGACACCATCAAGGCGGGTGCCGAGCATCTGGCGAGCCTTGCTACACTGTTCGTGGACGCTGCCAAAACGGGCAAGGGCGCCGGCAGCACGCTGCGGCAGGATCTGTTCGACTTGCGGGCGCTCGCGCGCAGCACCGGCGATTCGCTCGCCGGGCGCGCCGCGGCCAAGGGGCTCCAGGCCCAGGTCGAGATCTCGGACAAGCTGCCGGGGCTGGTGGTCGGCGATCCCGTCCGCCTGCGCGCCGCGCTCGAGAACCTGATCGACAATGCCGTGAAGTTCACCGAGCAGGGCGGCGTGGCGCTCGCTGTGACGCCCTGGCGTCCGGCCAGGAAGGGCAAGGGCAGGGTCGGCGTCGCCTTCGCGGTGTCCGACAGCGGCATCGGCCTCACCATGGCCGAGATCAAGCGGCTGTTCCGCCCGTTCACCCAGGCCAATGTCACCATCGCCTCGCGTTTCGGCGGCGCCGGCCTCGGGCTGTCCTCGGTGAAGCAACTGGCGCGCGCGATGGGCGGCGACATCTCCGTCGCGCCGCGCAGTGGCGGCGGCGCGACCTTCACATTGACGGTGTCGCTGGATGCGACGGGACCGGCCAGGTCCCGCAAATCGAAGGGCCAGGCCGAGGTGGACGCGGTGGCTGCGCTGCGCGTGCTTAGCGTCGAGGACAACCCGTTCGGCCGCGTCGTGCTCAACACCATCCTCACCGAGCTCGGCCATCATGCCGAGTTCATCGGCCGCGGCGAGGATGCCGTGAACCGGCTGGAGCAGGGCGCCTTCGATGCGGTGCTGATGGACATGGTGCTGCCTGGGATCGACGGCGTCGAGGCGATCAGGCGGATCCGCACCATGCCGGCGCCGCTGGCTCAGATCCCCATCATCGGGGTCTCCGGGCGCGGCGAGGACGAGGCGGCCTCGCGTGAAGCCGGCGCCGACGCTTTCCTGGTCAAGCCTGTGTCTCCGCGGGCTCTAGCGACTGCGCTGCTTGAAGCGACACGCCGTGAGGAAGCTGCGACTTGATGATCGCGGCATTGAGCTCGCCGCCGTAAACGAAGATCGCGGCGATGAAATACAGGAACACCAGCGCGATGATCACCGAGGCGAGGCCTGCATACATCGTCACGTAATTGTTGGCGAAGCGCGCCAGATATTGTCCGAAGACGATGCCTGAGATCAGCGACGCCACGATGGTGAAGACGATGCCGGGCAGGATCTGGAAGAAGCTCCTCCGGCCCGCCGGCAGCCAGGCATGCAGGATCACCAGCGCCACCACCAGTGCGCCGATGGTGATGCCGTAGCGCAGCCAGGTGAGGATGCTCTCGTTGGATTCGACGAACAGCGGGATATGGCGCCGCGCCGCCTCGATGAAGAGCGGACCGAGCACGATCAGGAACGCCATGGCGAGCGCAGTGAAGGCCGCGACCAGCGTGTAGCCGATCGATTCCAGCCGCAGCCAGTACCAGCGCCGCATCTCCACCACGGCATAGGCGCGGTTGAGCGCGACGCGGAGCGCCTCGACGCCGTTCGAGGCGAAGTAGACCGACAGCGCCGCGCCGATGGTCAGCACCCCGGTGCGGGTGGTGGTCAGCACGTCGTGGATTTCGCCCGAGATCGAATCGGCGACCTGCTTGGGCCAGACCTGGAGCATCAGGCTGGCGGCTTGATCGGCGAGTTCCTTGGAGCCGAAGAAGCCGGCGAGCGAGGTCAGCACGATCAAGAACGGAAACAGCGCCATCAGCGTCGACAGCGCGATATGGCTCGCGATCGCCCAGCCGTCGTCGGCCAGGAACGTATAGAACGCATCCTCCAGCACGCAGTAGATGTAGCGGATCGCTTTCACGGCTTGCTCCAGAGCAATGTTGCTCTCGCTCCGCTTGCGGCCCGGATTCGCCTCGCCCCGCTTGCGGACTGCGCGCGCATTCCGGCTTCTCCGCGCAGGCGGGGAGAGGCGAAGAGAACAGGCCGCTCGCGCAAATCGGAAATCATCCAGCCAGCTTCTGATATAATTGGCTTAAAAGCCAGATCGGGAACGCCATGGCGAACCGCCGCACACGGTGTTATCTACCCTCAGATGGCATCTATCCTGAGTACTTTCATCCTGCCGATCGCGGTCGGCGCCGTGGCACTGGTGCTGCTGCTCGGTCTCGTCAACATGATGCGCGGCGGCTCGCCAAACACCTCGCAGAAGCTGATGCGCTGGCGGGTGCTGCTGCAGTTCGTGGCGATCGTCATCGCCATGGCCGCAGTCTGGGCGATGGGGCGGTAGGGCATGATCCGGACCCGTAGGGCCGCGTTCGCGCAAAGTGCGAAGCGGTTTTCCGACAAGATCATGACCTAAGATTGAGGAATCTATCATGGTGGTGCTGAACCGCATCTATACCAAGACCGGTGACGACGGCACGACGGCGCTCGGCTCGGGCGAGCGCCGTCCGAAATACGATCTGCGCATCGAGGCCTATGGCACCGTCGACGAGACCAATGCCGCGATCGGCGTTGTCAGGCTCCACACCCATGACATGCCCGAGTTCGACGCGATGCTCGGCCGCATTCAGAACGACCTGTTCGACCTCGGCGCCGATCTCGCCGTGCCCGAGCGTGAGGGCAAAGCGGAGCGGCTGCGGGTGGTCGCGAGCCAGGTCGAGCGGCTCGAGCGCGACATCGACGCGCTCAACGACAAGCTCGCGCCGCTGACCTCCTTCGTGCTCCCCGGCGGCACGCCGGCCGCAGCCCATCTCCATGTCGCGCGCACGATATGCCGCAGGGCGGAACGCGTCATCGTGGAACTGGCGGCCCGACCGGGCGAGCCGGTCAGCGCGGCTGGCATCCAGTATATGAACCGCCTGTCGGATTTCCTGTTCGTGGCGAGCCGTGCCGCTAACCATAACGGCGCCGGGGACGTGCTCTGGGTTCCGGGCCAGAACCGCTGACCCATTTGGGCGGTGCATTTCTAAGGTCTAAAAATTGGCCGCTTCGCGCGTTGACCGGGCCGGATCAGGCCTTTAGGTTCCGCGCCAGTTGATAACCCCCCTCCCAAATTGAGTGAAAGAGGATCGATGAAGGTCTTAGTGCCGGTAAAGCGGGTGGTCGATTACAACGTCAAGGTCCGCGTCAAGGGCGATGGATCGGGCGTTGAACTCGCCAACGTCAAGATGTCGATGAACCCGTTCGACGAAATCGCGGTCGAGGAAGCGCTGCGTCTGAAGGAAGCCGGCAAGGCGACCGAAGTCGTGGTGGTCTCCATTGGACCGGCGCAGGCGTCGGAAACGATCCGCACCGGTCTTGCCATGGGCGCCGATCGCGGCATCCTGGTGAAGGCCGAAGGCACCGTCGAGCCGCTCGCCGTCGCCAAGATCCTGAAGAAGGTTGCCGAAGAAGAGCAGCCTGGCCTCATCATCCTCGGCAAGCAGGCGATCGACGACGACAGCAACCAGACCGGCCAGATGCTGGCCGCGCTGCTCGGCTGGTCGCAGGCGACGTTCGCTTCCAAGCTCGAGGTCGAGGGCTCCGACTTCAAGGTCACGCGCGAAGTCGACGGCGGCCTGCAGACCGTCAAGCTGAAGGGACCGGCGATCGTCACCACCGACCTCCGTCTCAACGAGCCGCGCTATGCCTCGCTGCCGAACATCATGAAGGCGAAGAAGAAGCCGATCGCGGAGAAGACCGTCGCCGATTACGGCGTCGATGTCGCCGCGCGCCTCGAGGTTCTCAAGACCACTGAACCGGCGGGCCGCAAGGCGGGCGTCAAGGTCAAGGACGTCGCCGAGCTGGTGTCGAAACTCAAGAACGAAGCCGGGGTGCTCTGATGACGACGCTTCTGATTGCCGAACACGACAATTCGTCGCTCAAGGATGCGACCAACAAGACCCTCACCGCGGCTGCCGCGCTCGGCGCGGACGTCGAGGTGCTGGTCGCCGGCCAGAACGCCAAGGCCGCGGCTGATGCCGCCGCCAAGCTTGCCGGCGTGAAGAAGGTGCTGCTCGCCGACGGCGAGCTCTACGCGCATGATCTCGCCGAGCCGCTGGCCGCGCTGATCGTCTCGCTGGCCCCGTCCTATGACGCGATCGTCGCGCCCGCGACCTCGCGCTTCAAGAACGTGATGCCGCGTGTCGCCGCCCTGCTCGACGTCATGCAGGTCTCGGAGATCATCAAGGTGGTCGCCCCCGACACCTATGAGCGCCCGATCTATGCCGGCAACGCCATCCAGACCGTGAAGTCGAAGGACGCCAAGAAGGTCATCACGGTGCGGACCTCCACCTTCGCCGCGGCAGGCGAAGGCGGCAGTGCTCCGGTCGAGACCGTGGCGGCGGCGGCCGATCCCGGCCTGTCGTCCTTCGTCGGTGAGGAAGTGGCCAAGAGCGACCGTCCCGAGCTGACCTCGGCCAAGATCATCGTCTCCGGTGGCCGCGCCATGCAGAGCCGGGAAAACTTCGCAAAGTACATCGAGCCGCTCGCCGACAAGCTGGGCGCCGGTGTCGGTGCCTCGCGCGCGGCGGTGGACGCGGGCTATGCCCCGAACGACTGGCAGGTCGGCCAGACCGGCAAGGTCGTGGCCCCCGAGCTCTATGTCGCCGTGGGCATTTCCGGCGCGATTCAGCATCTGGCCGGCATGAAGGACTCCAAGGTGATCGTCGCGATCAACAAGGACGAGGACGCGCCGATCTTCCAGGTCGCCGATTACGGCCTGGTCGCCGACCTCTACCAGGCGGTTCCGGAGCTGACGGCCGAACTCGGCAAGCTCGGCAAGTAAAACGCGTTCAAAACACCGGCCGGAGGTATAAACTCCGGCCGGTGTTTCATTTTTGAGCGTTTTCTTTGGCGTGGGGCACGCCTTCGAAGCGATCCAATCTAGGTTTCGAGCCAAGGTTCTGATTAAATCAGGCTTCTGGTCAAATCAGACCTCCCGGCTCAGGGGATAGGCAGGGCGCGATCTGCGCGCCGTTCCGGTGGATGACATTATGGCGGCAGTGATCAAGAAGGTCGGCGTGATCGGCGCGGGTCAGATGGGCAATGGCATCGCGCATGTTGCGGCGCTCGCCGGCTTCGACGTGGTGCTCAACGACGTTTCGGCCGACCGCCTCAAGTCGGGCATGGCCACCATCAACGGCAATCTGGCCCGCCAGGTCTCCAAGAAGGTCGTTACCGAGGAGGCCAAGACCAAGGCGCTGTCGCGCATCGTGGCCGCCGAGAAGTTCGACGACCTCGCCGATTGCGATCTCGTGATCGAGACCGCGGTCGAGAAGGAAGAGGTCAAGCGCAAGATCTTCCACGAGCTCTGCGCCATCTTGAAGCCCGAGGCGATCGTCGCCTCCGACACGTCCTCGATCTCGATCACCCGCCTTGCTGCCGCCACCGACCGGCCCGAGCGCTTCATCGGCATTCATTTCATGAATCCGGTGCCGCTGATGGAGCTGGTCGAGCTGATCCGCGGCATCGCCACGGATGATGCGACCTTCGAGGCGGCCAAGGAATTCGTCGCCAAGCTCGGCAAGCAGGTCGCGGTCTCCGAGGATTTCCCGGCCTTCATCGTCAACCGCATTTTGCTGCCGATGATCAACGAGGCGATCTACACGCTGTATGAAGGCGTCGGCAATGTCGAGGCGATCGACGCTGCGATGAAGCTCGGCGCGCACCATCCGATGGGGCCGCTCGAGCTTGCCGATTTCATCGGCCTCGATACCTGCCTGTCGATCATGCAGGTCCTCCACGAAGGCCTCGCCGACTCCAAATACCGCCCGTGCCCGCTGCTGGTGAAATACGTCGAGGCCGGCTGGCTCGGTCGCAAGACCCAGCGCGGCTTCTACGACTACCGCGGCGCCAAGCCGGTTCCGACGCGCTGACGTCGTAGGGTGGGTTAGCGAAGCGTAACCCACCTCTTCTGCCTCTCCGGATACGAAGAGTGGTGGGTTACGCCTTCGGCTAACCCACCCTACGGCACTGTCGCCCTACGGCCGCACATCCGCTTCGTGACAATTCATGTCCCATTAACCCCTCGCGTCTAGGTTACAGCCGGTACGAGGGTTCGCGTAATGGACATGATGGCGATGGTCAGCACCATGCTGGCCGCTCAGCAAGGCGCGCTGCAGTCGAATATTGCGGCGACGCTGACCAAGCAGAACATGGACATGGAGAAATCCACCGTCCTGACCCTGCTCGGCGCCGGTCAGCCTTCGCTGGCCAATGTCGGCCCCGGCGTCGGCGGCAACCTGAACGTGACGGCCTGAGCGCTTAAAGCGACGCAGCGGCCTTGCCGGTCGCGGCCCGCAGCAGCTTCAGCGCATCCTCGCTCGCCCATTCCGCCGGCCCCGCGATCGTCGCGATCTCGCAGCCTTGCGGGTCGACCAGCACCGAGGTCGGCATGCCCAGCGCCCGGCCTATCGCTTTAAGATCCTGGAAAACCTTGGCTTTCTGGTCGTTGAAGTAACCCAGCCGGGTCAGGTTGGCCTCTTTCAGGAAGGTTTTCGGCTTTTCGGGGTCGCGGGTGTCGATGTTGATCGCCACCACCTCGAAATTCGGCCCCGACAGCTTGCCCTGGAGCTCGTCCAGCGCCGGCATCTCCTTCCGGCACGGCACGCACCAGGTGGCCCAGAGGTTCACCAGCAGCGTCTTGCCGCGGAAATCGGACAGTTTCTTCGGCTTGCCGTCGGCGTCCTCGAAGGCCAGGTCGGGCAGCTTCAGGGGCGCGGTCGCCATGGTCAGCGCCGCCACCTCGCCATGGGCGAGCGGGGCGATTTTTTGCGCCGTCGCCACCGCCGGCTTGCAGGTCGGATCGCCGCCAGGAGCCCGGCTCAGGCCCAGCCCGTACAGCGCGGCGAAGCCGGCCAGCCCGCCGATCGCCACGGTGGCGATGACGAGGGGTATCCGGCGCGTGGCGGAGGGCTTTTTGTCGAGCATATCGTTTGTCATCCGGTCGCAGATATGGCTATCAGGGGCCTCTTAATACGGCTGGCCTCGGCCAGCAAACGTGCGGCAAAGCAAGGCGTGAGCAGGGGATCATGAGCAACAAGATGTGGGGCGGCCGGTTCTCGGAGCGTCCCGATGAGATCATGGAAGAGATCAACGTCTCCATCGACGTCGATCGTCACCTCTTTGCCCAGGACATTGCCGCGTCCAAGGCCCACGCCGCGATGCTCGCCGCGAAGGGCATCATCACGGCCTCTGATGCGAAAAATATCGGCAAGGGTCTAGACACGATTTTGTCAGAGATCGGCAAGGGCGGCTTCGAGTTCAAGCGCGCGCTCGAGGACATCCATATGAATGTCGAGAGCCGCCTGTCGGAGCTGATCGGCCCCGCGGCCGGCCGCCTGCACACCGCGCGCTCGCGCAACGACCAGGTCGCGACCGACTTCCGTCTCTATGTCCGCGACGTCCTCGACGAGACCGACGCGGCGCTCGCCGCATTCCAGCAGGCACTGGTCCAGCGCGCGCTGGAGCATGCCGGCACCGTGATGCCCGGCTTCACCCATCTGCAGACCGCGCAGCCCGTGACCTTCGGCCATCATCTGCTCGCCTATGTCGAGATGGCCGCGCGCGACCGCGGCCGTTTCCAGGATGCGCGCAAGCGGCTCAATGAATCGCCGCTCGGCGCCGCCGCGCTCGCCGGCACCTCGTTCCCGATCGACCGCCATGCCACCGCGAAGGCGCTCGGCTTTGACCGCCCGATGGCGAACTCGCTCGATGCCGTCTCCGATCGGGATTTCGTGCTGGAGACGCTGTCGGCTGCGTCGATCTGCGCCGTGCACATGTCGCGCTTTGCCGAGGAGATCGTGATCTGGACCTCGCCCTTGGTCGGTCTGATCCGGCTGAGCGACAAGTTCACCACCGGTTCCTCGATCATGCCGCAGAAGCGCAATCCGGACGCCGCCGAGCTGGTGCGCGCCAAGACCGGCCGCGTCATCGGCGCGCTCAATGGCCTGCTGATCGTGATGAAGGGCCTGCCACTCGCCTATCAAAAGGACATGCAGGAGGACAAGCAGGGCGCCATGGAGGGCTTTGCCGCGCTGTCGCTGGCGATCCGCGCCATGACCGGCATGGTCCGCGACCTCGTCCCTGACGAAGCCAAGATGAAGGCGGCTGCCGGCGAGGGCTATGCCACCGCAACCGATCTGGCCGACTGGCTGGTGCGGACCCTGAAGATGCCCTTCCGCGACGCGCATCACGTCACCGGCCGCATCGTGGCCAAGGCCGCCGAGGGCGGCGTGGCGCTGCACGAGCTGCCGCTGAAGGAGATGCAGGCGATCGAGCCGAAGATCACCAAGGACGTGCTCGGCGTGCTCTCGGTCGAATCGTCGGTGAAGAGCCGCACCAGCTTCGGCGGCACCGCGCCGAAGAACGTGGCCTCTCAGGCCAAGGCCTGGGCGAAGCGGCTGGAAAAAGAGCGAAAATTGGGCTGAGCGGCAAAATTTCGCTTATGTTTCATGGTCATCCGGCTCTCGCCAGAGCGTGCCAATCTCTGTATGGTGCGGCCCGCGTAGTGGGGATTTCGTCGTGACGTCAAAGTTTCGCCCGGCCGGCTCGGGGTGGGCCATCATTGTCTTGAGCCTGACAGCGCTCGCGCTTGCCGGCTGCGGCCGCAAAGGGCCGCTCGACCTGCCGCCGACCGCGTCCAGCGCGTCCACGGCCAATGTCGCCGCGCCCACCGACACCGAGATCGAGACCCAGAGGACGCCGAGCCTGTTCAACCCCACCTACGGTGCGGACGCTGCGCCTGCGGCTGCCAAGGGCAGCAAGAAATCGTTTATTCTCGACCCGCTCCTGGACGACAAGCCCGGCCGGTAGGCTGGAGTAACTGAGCCAACGCCATGAACCATTTCGACTATCGCAACGGCGTGCTGCACGCCGAGGCGGTGAACCTGTCCGAGCTGGCCGCAACGGTCGGCACGCCGTTCTATTGCTATTCGACCGCGACGCTGGAGCGGCACTACCGCGTCTTCACCGAGGCTTTCGCCGGCGAGAAGGTGCTGGTCTGCTACGCCATGAAGGCGAACTCCAACCAGTCGGTGCTGCGCACGCTGGCAAAGCTCGGCGCCGGCGCCGACGTGGTCTCGGGCGGCGAGTTGAAGCGCGCGCTGGCGGCCGGCATTCCCGCCAGCAAGATCGTGTTCTCCGGCGTCGGCAAGACGGAAGACGAACTGAGGGCCGCACTGGCCGCCGACATCCTCTGTCTCAACGTCGAATCCGAGCCGGAGCTCGAACTGCTCTCGCGCCTTGCGACCGAGGTGGGCAAGACCGCGCGGATCTCGTTGCGCGTCAATCCCGACGTCGATGCCGGCACGCATGCCAAGATTTCCACCGGCAAATCCGAGAACAAGTTCGGCATCCCGATCGTGCATGCCCGCGAGGTCTATGCGCGCGCGGCAAAGCTGCCCGGAATCCAGGTGACCGGCACCGACGTGCATATCGGCAGCCAGATCACCGATCTCTCCGGCATGGAGACGGCGTTCCGCATTCTCTCCGAATTCGTGCAGACGCTGCGTAGCGACGGCCACGACATCAGCCATGTCGATTTCGGCGGCGGCCTCGGCATTCCCTATTACATGGACCGCGAGGCGCCGCCGGCGCCCGCCGCCTATGCCGCCATGGTCAAGCGCGTCAGCCACAATCTCGGCTGCACGCTGATGTTCGAGCCGGGCCGCATGATCGTCGGCAATGCCGGCATCCTGGTCGCCAAGGTGATCTATGTGAAGCACGGCGACGGCAAGAATTTCGTCATCATCGACGCCGCGATGAACGATCTGATCCGCCCGACACTGTATGAAGCCCATCACGACATCCTGCCGGTGACGCAGCCGGCGAAGGACGCCGCCACGATCACGGCCGACGTGGTCGGTCCGGTCTGCGAGACCGGCGACTATCTCGCGCTCGACCGCACGCTGCCGACGCCGAAGGCGGGCGATCTTCTCGCCATCATGACCGCCGGCGCCTATGGCGCCGTGCAGGCCGGCACCTACAACACGCGCCCGCTGGTGCCCGAGGTGCTGGTGAAGGGCGACCAGTACGCCGTGGTGCGCCCGCGCATCGAGGTCGAGCAGCTGATCGCGATGGATACGCCCGCGCCGTGGCTGTGAGCAATTGATCGTAGCCCGGATGGAGCGAAGCGAAATCCGGGTTCTCGTCCGCTGCAATAACCCCGGATTACGCTACGCTCCATCCGGGCTACAGCGGCGGATGTGGGTGCGCTACTTCCCCGCCAATCCGCCCTTGGCTCTACCCACCACGACCCCCGCCTTCTTCTCGATCGGCTTGATCGCCGCGGTGAAATCCGACTCCGCGCCTTCGGCGCTGATCACGGTCTCCCACAGCCGCCCGACGGCGTCGGCGACCTCCATCGACAGGCCGAGCTGCTTCATCTCCTCCAGCGCCAGCCGCACGTCCTTGACCATCAATCCCGTGGCGAAGCCGAAATCGAACGTGCGCGGCAGCACCGAGCGCGGAAACTTGTCGCGGCTCGCGGTGTTCATGCCGGAGCCGGCATTGATGACGTCGATCATCACGGCGGGATCGAGCCCGGCCTTGACGCCCATCACCACGGCTTCCGACGTCGCCACGATCGCCGTGGCCGACAGGAAATTGTTGGCGAGCTTCATGGTCTGCGCCGCGCCCGGCTTCTCGCCGATGAAGAACACTTTTCCGATCACGTCGAGCGCGGGCTTGAGCAGCTCGAACTCCGCCTTCGGCCCCGAAACCATCACCGCCAGCGTGCCCTTCTCGGCGCCGCCGACGCCGCCGGAGACGGGAGAGTCGATCTGCACGATGCCGCGCTCGGCGAGCAGGCCGTGAATCTTCGAAGCCATCGCCGAGCCGACGGTGGAGAGATCGATGAAGCGCTTGGCGCGGCTCCCCTCGATCACGCCGTTCGCGCCGGTTGCAACGTCAAGCGAAGCCTGCAGCGAGGGCAGGCTCGCCATCACGGTCTCGACCTGATCGGCGACGTCCTTCGGCGAGGTCGCCGCGATGGCGCCGCGCGCCACCAGCTTGTCCGTGACCTCCTTGCGCGTATCGAACACAACGAGCCTGTGTCCGGCTTCGATCAGCCGCCGCGCCATCGGGAAACCCATGTTTCCGAGCCCGATGAATCCGATGTCCATGGTGTTTCCCTTTTTCGTTTTCGTTGTTTATCGATCTGCGCGCGTCCATTCCCGGTGTCGTCCTGGCGAAAGCCAGGACCCATTACCCCAGGCAGCAATCGCTACGCGCGGTGGCAACCACCAGTCTTCGCATCACATCCGTCGGTGGTTATGGGTCCTGGCTTTCGCCAGGACGACGGCGGTGAGGGAGTTCGCGTCCCTCACGCATGCCTGCCTCACGCCTTCCCATCGATCTCCGCGAACACCTCGCGCGCGATGCGAAAGCTGTCGACGGCGGCCGGCATGCCGCCGTAGATGGCGACCTGCATCAGGATCTCGCGGATTTCGTCGCGGGTGACGCCGTTGGTGAGCGCGCCCTTCAGATGCGCGCGAAACTCGTGCTGGCGGTTGAGGATCGCGATCATCGCGATGTTGAGCATGCTGCGGGTCTTGCGCGGCAGCTCCTCGCGGCCCCACACCGTGCCCCAGCAATATTCGTTGAGCATCTCCTGGAACGGACGGTTGAAATCGTCGACGTTCTTCAGGGCATTGTTGACATAGGCTTCTCCCAGTACCGCTTTGCGGACCTCGAGGCCCTTGTCGTGCATCTTCTTGTCCATGGCGTTTCCTTCGTTTCCCTCAGGTGGCGGCACGGAAATTACGGGGTTGCGGCAGGCCAGTCACGTCCTCGTGTTATGCGGGAAAAGGGGTGTCTCCCGTACAGGAACGGATGCCTCAGTGCTGCCGTTGTGGTACGCTTCTCTCTACCGGGCAACCTGGAGAGCTGATTGAACGGCGTCACCCCCGACCCGTCAGACCCGAACCGCGATGGCGACGCTCTGTCGCGGCTGAAGCTGGCGCAGGCCCTCGACAGGGCCATCTATGCCATCGCGTGGGAGCGTGCCTGGCCAAATTTCGCGCGGCTGCTGACCGTCATCGGCCTGTTCCTGGTGGTGTCCTGGGCCGGTCTCTGGCTGGCGCTGCCGTTCCTGGCCCGCGCCGTCGGCCTCGTTATTTTTGCCGGCATTGCGATCGCCGCGCTGTTCCCGCTGCTTCGGTTCCGCTGGCCGAGCCGCGAGGAAGCGCTGAGCCGGCTCGACCGTGGCTCAGGCATCCGGCATCGCCCGGCGACGACACTCACGGACACGCTGAGCTCGCAGGACCCGATCGCGAAGGCGCTGTGGCAGGCGCAGCGTGAACGCACGCTGGCTTCGCTGAAGCGCATCCGTGCCGGTCTGCCGCGCCCGCGGCTCGCGCTTCACGATCCCTGGGCGCTGCGGGCGCTGGTCATGGTGATGCTGGTTGCGACCTTCTTCGCGGCCGGCGACGAACGCGCGATGCGCGTCGGGGCCGCCTTCGACTGGAACGGCGTGCTGGCGCCGGCCAATGTTCGCGTCGATGCCTGGGTCACGCCGCCGCTCTACACCGGCAAGCCGCCGGTGATCCTGTCGGCCGCCAACAAGGAGGCGGCAGCGCTGCCGGCGAGCGGTCCGCTCGCCGTTCCCGCCGGCTCGACGCTGATCGTGCGCTCGTCCGGCGGCAGCCTCGATGTCGTCGTCTCCGGCGGCCTCAAGGAGGTCGCCCCCACCGAAGCCACGCCCAAGGGCACCAACGAGAAGCATTTCGCCATCACAGCCGACGGCACCGCGCATGTCCGCGCGCCTTCCGGCCAGCCGCAATGGGCGTTTGCCGCGACGCCCGATCGTGCGCCGACGATCTCGCTCGCCAAGGATCCCGAGCGCCAGGCGCGCGGCGGACTTCAGCTCTCCTACAAGATCGAGGACGATTACGGCGTCACCGGCGCCGAGGCGCAAATCGGTTTGCGCGATGGCAAGGACGACAGCAAGGCCGCGGCGCGGCCGCTGTTCCAGCCGCCGCAATTCCCGCTGGTGCTGCCGAACGCGCGCACCCGCAACGGCGTCGGTCAGACCGTGAAGGACCTCAGCGAGGATCCCTATGCCGGCGCCGACGTCACGCTGACGCTCACCGCCAAGGACGAGGCCGGCAACGAGGCGAGAAGCGAGCCGTTCAACATGCGCCTGCCCGAGCGCCTGTTCACCAACTCGCTCGCGCGCGCGCTGATCGAGCAGCGCCGCATCCTCGCGCTCGACGCCAACAAGAATTCCGACGTCTACGCCGCGCTGGACGCGCTGATGATCGCGCCCGAATTGTTCACGCCGGATGCCGGCTGCTATCTCGGCCTGCGCAGCCTCGCTGCCCAGCTCGAGGCGGCCCGCACCGACGATGCGCTGCGCGAGGTGGTGGCGAGCATGTGGGCGTTCGCGGTCACCATCGAGGACGACGGTGTCGCCGGCAGCGTCAACGCCGCGCTGCGCTCGGCGCAGGACGCGCTCAAGCGGGCGCTGGAACGCGGCGCCAGCGAGGACGAGATCAAGGTGCTGACGCAGAAGCTCCGCGAGGCCATGGCCGGCAAGGTGCGCGATCTCGCCCGGCGCGCCGAGCAGAATCCGCTCGGCCCCCGGCAGCCGTTCCCGGCGGAGGTTCAGCTCATCCTCGACAAGGCGATCGAGCTGCGACAGAAGACCCAGAAGGCGACGGCGGAGCAGCTCGAGGAGCTGGCGCAGCAGCAGGACGCACTTCGCCAGCAGCTCCAGGCCTATCGGAAGTCGGCGAGCAACCGGGCCAAGGCGGGCAATGACGGGGCCAACCAGTTTACGCGGGACCGGAAATGCGGAAGCTAGCACGCGTGCCAGTCTTCAAGGCGATCTCGATCGCCTGTCTCGCCGTCCTGTTGGGCGGCGTCTCGCCGGCCGCTGCCCAGCTGGACCAGGATCCCGATGCGCTGCTCGACAGCGCCGAGAAGGCGATGCAGGATTCCGGCGACAGCCTCAAGCAGAAGGAATCCGGCAAGAGCCTGAGCAATCAATCCGACGCCATCCAGAAGCTCGAGGAATACAAGCGGGCGACGGAACGGAGCCAGTCCTCCAGCCGTGATCGCAACGTCATCACGCAGCGCGATCTCGACGAGCTGCTGAAGCAGATCGAGAAGGCGGCGCGCGAGGGCAATCGCGAAGCGGCCCAGCGCATGCTCGAGCAGCTCGCGCAGATCATGGAAAATCTCCAGATGGCGCAGCCCGGGCAATCCGGCGACAGCGACATGGAGCAGGCGCTGAACGAGCTCAGCGACATGATCCGCAAGCAGCAGCAATTGCGCGACAAGACGTTCAAGCAGGGCCAGGATTCCCGGCGTGACCGCTCCCGCGGCAAGCAGGGCGACCAGTCGATGTCGGACCTGCAGCAGGACCAGCAGACGCTGCGCGACCGCCTGAAGAAGCTGCAGGACGAGCTCGCCAAGCGCGGCCTCACGCAGAAGGGACAAAAGAGCCAGAAGGGTCAGCCGGGGCAGAAGGGCCAGCAGGGCGATCCGGGACAGTCCGGCCAGGATGGCGATCAGGACGGCGACCAGGGCGATGATGACGGCAGCCTCGACGCCGCCGACGGCGCCATGGGCGATGCCGGCTCGAAGCTCGGCGAGGGCAACGCGGATGGCGCCGTGGACTCGCAGGGCAAGGCGCTCGACGCGCTGCGGAAGGGCGCGCAGAAGATGGCCGAGGCGATGCAGCAGGGCGATGGCGACGGGCAGGGCGATGGCCCCGGCAACCGGGCCGGCCGCCAGCAGAGCGGCGGCAATCAGACCGACCCGCTCGGCCGGCCGCTTCACGGCCGTGAGTTCGGCGACGATTACACGGTCAAGATCCCTGGCGAGATCGACGCCCAGCGCGTCCGCCGCATCCTCGAAGAGCTCCGCCGCCGCTTAGGCGATCCCTCGCGCCCGCAGATCGAGCTCGACTACATCGAGCGGCTGCTGAAGGATTTTTAGGGGCGATAGCCTCGATGCCTCCCCGACGTCGTCCTGGCGAAAGCCAGGACCCATTACCCCAGGGAGGCGTTTGGCGAAGACTCGTTGCCCGGTACGACTTTCATTTCCGACAGATAGATCATGCGGTATGGGTCCTGGCTTTCGCCAGGACGACACCGAATGTGTAGCGGTGGCGTCGCGTCATAGAGGCATGGCCGACGCAACTGCAGCGCCGCCCGCTACCCCTTCTTTGCCGCCAGCGCATCCGCCACAGCGGTACGGATATCCGCGACTGAGAACGGTTTTGTCACGACGTCGTGCACCAGCGCATTGAGGTTCGATGCGCGCTCGCGCTGGTCGGCAAAGCCGGTCATCAGCAGAATGGTGAGGCCGGGGAAATCGCGCGCGGCGGACAGCGCCAGCGCGATGCCGTCCATGACGGGCATTTGGATGTCGGTGAGCAGCAGGTCGAACGCGCCGTCCTCGCGGGTCAGGATCTCCAGCGCCTCGGCGCCATCCTGCGCGGTCACGGTCTCGTGGCCATCCATGGCGATGGCGCGCGCCACCAGCGTGCGCATCGAATCCTCGTCATCGGCGATCAGGATTTTTGGCATGAGACCAACTTTGGGACGAACTCCGCTCGGACCTTGCGAGGTTGACTATACGCTGCCGCCGGCGATGTCGCGCCGGCTGAAGAAGCGAACGTCGATGTTGCGGCCCTCCGGCGGGGGCGAAGCCAGGCGCGAACGGAAGAAGGCGCGCTCGCCGGGTTGCAGCACTGTCTGCTCCAGCACCGAGTTCCAGGCGTAGATCTCCGCGCCTTGCGCGTCGCGCACGGCAAAGCGCAGCCGCGGGATATCGAGCGGCTTCTTGCCCTGGCCGACGATCACGCCCTCGATCACCAGCACCTGCTTACCGTCAACGGTCTCGCTGGAGAGCTTGACGTCCTTGAAGGCCAGCCCGCGCAAATTCACCTCGAGCCCGACCATCTTGTAGAAGGCCGCCGTCTGCGGCAGCAGGCGCACCACGTCGCCGCGCCACATGATCAGGGCCAGCACCAGCGCGGCCATGGCGGCGCAGGCGGTCGGCAAGCCGAAATAGGATTTTCGCGGCGCCACAGTCGGGGTCGGACGCTTGACCCGTGCGCCGCGCCGGCTGAACAGGCTGCGGAACCAGGATTGGTGCTGTGCGCCCACGGCTTCTTCCTCGGCGGCCCGGGCCGCCGCTGACCACTCGTCCTCGAGCTCCCGGGCCTCGTCGGCCGGCCAGTCGCCGGCGATCGAGGGGCTGTCGACCACCGGGGCGTCCGCGGCGTTGTCGTCCCTGGCATAGGAGTTCCACTGCGCGGCGAGGTCGGACTGGTCGTCGGCCTGGCGGGCCGCAGCCATGGCCGGGACGGACGCCTCCTCGATGGCATCCTCGGCATAGGCGACCCAGGTCTCCTTGCAGCGGGAGCAGCGGACCGTCCGTCCGTTCGCCCCCAGGCTCGCGGGCTTGATGGCGTAGGATGTCGTACAATGGGGGCAGACGATATGCATGGACGAGCCTTGATGCATGGACTGGTCTTGATGATCCGGAGAGCCGGTTGCCCTGGATGCTACAAGGCGACCGTTAACGAACCGGAAACCATAACGGTCGCAAAAACCGTTGATCGCGTAAGGTAGCGCGCCGCGTCGCGTCTATCGCCCCCTCTCGAACGGAGCTGAGCTTGGTTCGGTTCGAAAATGTCGGATTGCGTTACGGTCTGGGGCCGGAGATCCTGCGCGACCTCAGCTTCCAGATCCCGGCGCATTCCTTCCAGTTCCTCACCGGCCCGTCCGGCGCCGGCAAGACCTCGCTGCTGCGCCTGTTGTTCCTGTCGCATCGGCCGACGCGCGGCCTCGTCAATCTGTTTGGCCACGACATCTCGCAACTCGGCAAGGACGAGATCGCGGACTTGCGCAAGCGCATCGGCATCGTGCTCCAGGATTTCCGCCTGCTCGACCACATGACGACGTACGAGAATGTCGCGCTGCCGTTCCGCGTCATGGGCCGCAGCGAGTCGAGCTATCGCAAGGAGGTCATCGACCTCTTGCGCTGGGTCGGCCTCGGCGACCGCATGGATGCGCTGCCGCCCATTCTCTCCGGCGGCGAGAAGCAGCGCGCCGCCATCGCGCGCGCGGTGATCTCGCGGCCGCAACTGCTGCTCGCGGACGAGCCGACCGGCAGCGTCGATCCGACGCTCGGCCGCCGCCTGCTGCGGCTTTTCATCGAGCTCAACAAATCCGGCACCGCCGTCATCATCGCAACCCACGACATCGGCCTGATGGACCAGTACGAGGCGCGGCGGCTGGTGCTGCATCAGGGACGGCTGCACGTCTATGAGTAAGACCGACGAGCGCGGCGTGCTGGTCGACCTCGGACAGGAGCGTCCGCAGCTTCCGGCCAAGGCGCGCAACATGTCGCCGATCGTGCCGCGCGCCTCGATCCAGGGCCGCGCGCTGGTCGCCGTCGTCGCCATCATGACCTTCCTGGCGTCGATGACCACTGGCACCGTGCTGCTGGTCAGCGCCTCCGCCGCGGAATGGCAGTCGGAGGTCGCAAGCGAGATCACCATCCAGGTCCGTCCGCAATCGGGGCGTGATCTCGACCGCGACAGCGCGGCGGTGACCGAGGCGATGCGCGCGCAGCCCGGCATCGTCGAGGTCAAGCCGTTCAGCAAGGACGAGAGCGGCAAGCTGCTCGAGCCGTGGCTCGGCACGGGGCTGTCGATGGACGATCTGCCGGTGCCGCGCATGATCATCGCGCGGGTGCAGCCGGGAACGCCGCTCGATCTCGGCGCCCTGCGCGCCCGCGTGACGCAAGTGGCGCCGGGCGCCAGCGTCGACGATCACCGCGCCTGGATCGAGCGCATGCGCTCGATGACCAATGCCACCGTGCTCGCCGGCCTCGGCATCCTCGCGCTCGTCATCATCGCGACCATCATCTCGGTGTCGTTCGCGACCCGCGGCGCCATGGCGGCGAACCGTCCGATCGTCGAGGTGCTGCATTTTGTCGGCGCCGGCGACCGCTACATCGCCAACCGCTTCCTGCGGCATTTCCTCAGGCTCGGCCTCGAAGGCGGCGTGATCGGCGGCGGCGCCGCCATGCTGGTGTTCGGCTTCTCCGAGTCGGTCGCCGGCTGGTTCTCGGGCACCCCGGTCGGGGATCAGTTCGCGGCCTTGCTGGGCACCTTCTCGCTGCGGCCGTCCGGCTATGTCGTGCTCGCAGTGCAGGCGGTCCTGATCGGCGCCATCACCGCCGTCGCCTCACGCCAGACGCTGTTCGCGACGCTGAATGATATCGATTGAGGTGGTTTTTCTTCCTTCTCCCCTTGCGGGAGAAGGTGGCGCGAAGCGCCGGATGAGGGGTTCTATCTGCTCGTTCAACTCTGAGAGATGCTCTCGCGGAGACAACCCCTCACCCGTCTCGCCGCTATCGCGACGAGCCACCCTCTCCCAAGGGGAGAGGGTGAAGAAACCGGACTCCACTTCGCCTCAAAACGTCCTAAAATCATCCAGGGAAGGGATCACCGACATCGCATGACCTCGCCGACCGACGATCGATCGCCGAAACTGCCGCGCGGCTGGCTGCGCGCGACAATCGTGTCGACGATTGCGCTCGCTTTCGTCGCCGCGGCGGCGGGCTTCGTCGCGTTCCTGTCGCAGATGCGCGGCGCCGAGATCGCGCCGGACCGCAAGGCCGACGGCATCGTCGTCCTGACCGGCGGTTCCTCGCGGGTGTCGGACGCGATGGAGCTGCTGGCGGCCGGCTATGGCAAGCGGCTGCTGATCTCCGGCGTGCATCCGACCTCGACGGCAAACGACATCTCGCGGACCCTGCCGGAGAACCAGGCCTTCATGACCTGCTGCGTCGACCTCGATCGCACCGCGCTGACGACCCGCGGCAACGCCGCGGAGGCGCGGCGCTGGGCCGAAGGCCGGCGCTTCAAGTCGCTGATCGTGGTGACCTCGAATTACCACATGCCGCGCGCGCTGGTGGAATTCTCGCACGCGATGCCGGAGACCACGCTGATCCCGTTCGCGGTGGTCGGCGATAAATGGCGCGAGGAGCCGTGGTGGACCTCGGCATCCACCCTGCGGCTGCTGTTGTCCGAATATGTCAAGTACATCGCGGCCGAACTCAGGGTGCGGCTGGAGGATTTCGGGATTGACCTTTCGCCCGAGATGTCGGAGCAGCCTGCAGGTCAGCAGCCGAAGCGGCCCGCCACCGCCCAAGCCAATTGACCGGCAATTGATCGGCAAATTAATCGGATCGTCGATGTTTCTGATTTTCCTGCGCTCGCTCGTGTTCAACGTGCTGTTCTACGCCGTATTGGTCTGCCTTGCGATCGTGGCGCTGCCGACCTTCGCATTGCCGCCGCGTGCCATGCTCACGGTCGCGCAATGGTGGGCGAAGGCGACGCTTTTCCTGATGCGCGTGATCTGCAACATCAAGGTGGAATTCCGGGGGACTGAGAAGATCCCGCAGGGGCCGCTGGTGATCGCAGCAAAGCACCAGTCGTTCTGGGAAACGTTCGTTTTGCCCGGCTTCTTCAATCGCCCGATCTTCATCCTCAAGCGCCAGCTCATGCAGATCCCGGTGTTTGGCCAGTTCCTGGTCAAGACTGGCATGATCGCGATCGACCGCAATGCCGGCGTGAAGGCGCTGCTCGACATGACGCGGCGGGCGCGCGAGGCGGTGCGCAGTGGAAAGCAGCTCGTGATCTTTCCGGAAGGCACGCGCCGCGCACCGGGCGCGCCGCCCGATTACAAGACAGGTTTTGCGCAGATCTATTCGTCCTGCGGCGTGCAATGCCTGCCGATCGCGCTCAACTCCGGCCTGTTCTGGCCGCGCCGTACCTTCATGCGCTATCCCGGCACGCTGGTGGTCGAATTCCTCGATCCGCTGCCGCCGGGCCTGCCGAAGGACGAGTTTCTCGCGCGCGTACAAACGGTCATCGAAGACGCGACCGGCCGCCTCGTCGAAGCGGGGCGGAAAGAGCAGGAGCAGCTGATCGGCAGCGCGCCGAGCTACGCGCCGTCGGAGAGTTAGCGGCTCTCCCGATCTTCGGGAGCTGGCGCGTGCAGCACATGTGCATCACCATGCAGCATCGTCGCGAGCTGATGCAGCTGCGCGTCGCGAAAACCTTCGGCCTCGATGGCTTTCACCGTTGCCGTCACATAGTCGCGGTTGGCGCCGGACTGGCCGTGGCCTTGGACGACATGGCGGTGCTGGTCGGCAAGCGACAGGCGTCCGGCATATTGCACATGGCCGCGGTCGACGACATAGGCGAGCGCCGAGACGCGCTGGCGCGCATCGTTCTCCAGCCATACCGAGCGCATCACCTCGCGATAGACCGACGTCACCTGCTCGCGTTCGCGCAAATAGGCGACGACGTCAGCGCGGTTCTTTTCGGCGACGCGGAAGGCGATGCCGCGGCACGCGCCGCCGCGATCGAGCCCGAGCACCAGGCCCGGCTTCTCCGGCGTGCCGCGATGCACGAAGGAATAGACGCAGAGCGCGCGGTGCTCGCCGACCAGCCGCGCCGGGACGCGCTCCTCGAATTCGAAGCCCGGCCGCCACATCAGCGAGCCGTAGCCGAACACCCAGAGGTCGCCCTTGGCTGTGGTGACGGAGGGGAGGGTGATTTCCGACATTTCGGGCACGGCTACCAGAACCCCGGCCCCAAGCGAAGCGAATTCTCCGTCTTTCGTCGGGGGCCGGCCCCGCTTACATTTGCCTGAATCTGGGGCCAAAGGGTCGCCGCATGTCCGATATGACCGTTGCCACAGGCCGCCGCTCCCGTTGGGGCCTTTTCATCGCACCCGTTCTCCTGCTGATCCTCGCCGTCGCGTGGACCTGCTTCTGGTTCTATGCCGCGTCGCAGGCCGAGGTCGCCGCAGACGCCTGGCGTGCGCAGGAGGCCAAGTCCGGCCGCATCTATGATTGCGCCAAGCGCTCGATCGCAGGCTTCCCGTTCCGCTTCGAGGTCCAGTGCTCCGGTGCCAGCGTCGCCCTGGTCTCGCAGAACGCCAGCAAGACGCCGTTCACGGCCAGGCTCGACAACATCCTGGTCGTTGCGCAGGTCTACGATCCCAAGCTCGTGATCGCCGAGTTTTCGGCGCCGGCCACGTTGACCGACGGCGTCACGCAAAACACCTTCGTAGTGAATTGGAGCAAGGGCCGCAGCAGCGTCGTCGGCCTGCCGGCCGTGCCGGACCGCGCCTCCATCGTGTTCGACGATCCCAACATCAACCGGCTCGACGGCAGCGTGCAGGTGCCGCTCGCGCGCGCCAAGCAGATCGAGCTGCATGGCCGCCTTGCGGATGGCTCGCCGGCCGATCATCCCGTGATCGAGACCGTGCTCCACGTTGCGCAAGGCAGCATCCAGGGCGTTCATCCCCTGCTCGCCGAGCCGTTCGAGGCCGACACGCGCGCCAAGATCACGGGCCTCTCCGACCTCACGCCAAAGCCCTGGCCGCAGCGCTTCCGCGAGATCCAGGCCGCTGGCGGCCATATCGAGATCGTGCAGTCGCGCATCCAGCAGGGTGAGATGATCGCGGTCGCGGCCGGCACGCTCGGCCTGTCGGCCAATGGCCGACTCGACGGCGAGCTGCAGATGACGGTGACCGGCC
Organism: Bradyrhizobium sp. CB1717; assembly: GCF_029714325.1. NCBI lineage: Bacteria > Pseudomonadati > Pseudomonadota > Alphaproteobacteria > Hyphomicrobiales > Nitrobacteraceae > Bradyrhizobium > Bradyrhizobium sp. CB1717. The sequence goes on along the minus strand of NZ_CP121666.1, from coordinate 8,562,668 downwards.
TCGAGCGCGTGATCCCCGCGCTCGGGATCGAGAAGATGCTGGAAGAGGGCGTGCCGCAGGCAACGCTGGATCGCGTCGCGCCCGGCGTGAAGTCGCAGGACCTCAACAATCTGTTCGGCGCGCTCGACCGCGCCGTTCCCGGCCTCGGCAAGGTCATCAAGCAGAACGCCAATGCCGGCGTTGCCGCCGGCATCAATTCGATCGGCACCGAGAGCACGCTCGAAGGCAAGAAGGCGCGCAGCTTCCCGCTGAAATTCGTCGATGGCGCGGTGCTGCTCGGACCGGTCAAGGTTGGCCAGATTCCGCCGCTGTATTGATTGGCTCCCGTAGCCCGGATGGAGCGCAGCGCAATCCGCGGGTTCTTCGATACGGCTGGCACTGTCCCGGATTACGCTTGCGCTCCATCCGGGCTACGCGGCTGTATCGATGCCCTCGTCATTGCGAGCGAAGCGAAGCAATCCAGACTTTCTCCTCGGAAACAGTCTGGATTGCTTCGTCGCTGCGCTCCTCGCAATGACGGAAGAGAGAGGGGGGCTACGGCTTCTTCGCGAGCTGCCCGTGCTGGCGGCCGAAATCGGCTGCCGCCGAATCCTGGCCGATCTCGACGATGCCGCGGCGGATGGCGCGGGTGCGCGTGAAGTGCTCGAACAGCGCCTCGCCGTCGCCGCGCCGGATCGCGCGGGTCAGCTTGGCGAGATCCTCGGTGAAGGTGCCGAGCATCTCCAGCACAGCCTCCTTGTTGGCAAGGAACACGTCGCGCCACATCGTCGGATCGGAGGCCGCGATGCGGGTGAAATCGCGGAAGCCGCCGGCGGAGAACTTGATCACCTCGGACTCTGTCACCTGCGCCAGCTCGTCGGCGGTGCCGACGATGGTATAGGCGATCAGATGCGGCAGATGGCTGGTGATCGCGAGTACCAGATCATGATGATCCGGCGTCATGATCTCGACCTTGGCGCCCATCGCGGCCCAGAACGCGCGCAGGCGATCGGTGGCAGCGGCATCGACGCCTTCCGGCGGCGTGAGAATGCACCAGCGGTTGATGAAGAGCTCGGCGAAGCCGGAATCCGGCCCCGAATGCTCTGTGCCCGCGACCGGATGCGCCGGCACGAAGTGGACGTTCTTCGGCAGGTGCGGCGCCATGTCCCTGACGATCGCGCCCTTGACCGAGCCGACGTCGGAGATGATTGCGCCGGGCTTGAGATGCGGCGCGATCTCCTGCGCCACCGGGCCGCAGGCGCCGACGGGAATGCAGAGGATGACGAGATCGGCATCCTTCACCGCTTCCGCATTGGTGGCCACCACCTGGTCGACAATGCCGAGCTCGATCACCCGCGCGCGCGTCTTCTCCGAGCGCGCGGTGGTGACGATCTCGGAAGCCAGGCCCTGGAGCTTCGCAGCGCGCGCGATCGAGCCGCCGATCAGGCCGAAGCCGATCAGGGCGACGCGCTGAAAGTGCGGGTTCGCGCTCATTTGCCGGCCATGAAGTCGCGCAAGGCATCGACGACGAGGCGGTTGGCCTCTTCGGTGCCGATGGTCATGCGCAGGGAATGCGGCAGGCCGTAGTTCTTCAGCGCGCGCAGCACGAGGCCGCGCTTCGTAAGGAAGGCGTCGGCGTCGTCCGAAGTCCTGCCCTTGTCGGTCGGGAAGTGGATCAGCACGAAATTGGCAACGCTCGGCGTCACCTTCAGCCCGAGCTTGGTGATCTCCTCGGTCAGCCAGTTGCGCCAGGTCTCGGTGAACTGCTTCGACATCGCCTGGTGCGCGGTGTCCTCGATCGCGGCGACCGCGGCATACATCGCCGGCGTCGACACGTTGAAGGGTCCGCGGATGCGGTTGACCGCGTCGATGATGTGCTCGGGGCCGAACATCCAGCCGATGCGCAGCGCGGCAAGGCCGTGGATCTTGGAGAAGGTGTGCGTCACCACCGTGTTCTCGGTGGTGGCGACGAGCTCGATCCCCATTTCGTAATCGTTGCGCGAGACGTAGTCGCAATAGGCGGCGTCCAGCACCAGCAGGACATGCGAGGGCAGTCCGGCGCGCAGCCGCTTGACCTCGTCGAACGGGATGTAGGTGCCGGTCGGGTTGTTCGGATTGGCGAGCCAGACCAGCTTCGTCTTCGGCGTTACCGCCTTCAGGATGGCGTCGACGTTGCAGGTGAGGTTGGTCTCCTCCGCGATCACGTTCCTGGCGCCGACCGCCATGGTCGCGATCGGATAGACCAGGAAGCCGTGCGTGGTGGAGATCGCCTCGTCGCCCTGGCCGAGATAGGTGTGGGCGAGCAGGTTGAGGATCTCGTCCGAGCCGGCGCCGCAGATGATGCGGTTCGGATCGAGCCCGAACGAGCGGCCGATCGCTTCGCGCAGCACGCGCGAGGTGCCTTCCGGATAGTCTTCCAGATGTGACGCCACGTTCTTGAAGGCCTCGATCGCCTTGGGCGAGGGCCCGAACGGCGTCTCGTTGGCCGAGAGCTTGAACACCTTGCGGCCCGGCTCCGGCACCGGGGTCTTGCCGGGCGTGTAGGGCGCAATATCGAGAATGCCGGGGTTCGGCACGGGGCGGGACATCTTCAACTCCGGATAGGCTTCAGGCGGTGCGCGATTTACGATTTCGACCCGGTCGGGGCCACCGTATAGCGCGTTGCGTGGCTGCCGACGAGGGCCGTGGAGCGCACCGAGGCCCCTGCCTCGATCAGGGCAGCCTTGATTTTGTCGATGCTGCTCGCAGCCGTGACCGAGACCAGCAGCGCCGCGCCGTCGAAGGCGGTATCGGGCACCGCGACGATGTCGGCGAGCGGCGACAGCGCCCGCGCGATCTCGGCATTCCACCCCGACACGCGCACGCTGAAGGTCTCGACTTCCGTCACCAGGGCGCTGTCGGCGACGCGCGAGATCGCGAACACGGGCAGCGCGGCCGGATGGTCGGCGCGCTCGACGAAGGGCATCCGGGCGATGATCTTCGGTGCGCCTTCTGCTTCCAGCTCCAGCCACCACGGTGTGCGGCTGGAGGTCGCCGAGACCAGCGCCAGATCGCCCTTGGATTTCGCCACCGCCTCGACCGCGGCCTGCGCGCTGAAATGCGCGACGTAGGGCACCGTGAAACCGAAATGGAAGCGGACGGAATCGCGCATCGCGGGCTCGCTCACCGAGATGTCGGCATGCACGGAGAACGGCGCCTGCACGTAGGTGAAGGTCGAAATGATGACGCGCCAGATGCTCTCGACCGTGTCGAGCGGCAGGATGCCGCGATGACGCTGCACGATCTCGCGCATCATGGAGGCCTCGCGCGCGGGACGGAAGGCCGAGCCGACCTCCTGGGTCTGCTTCACCTGGATCAGGCGGTCGATGATGTCGCCGCGCTGCATCAGCAGGCGATGCATTGCCTCGTCGATCGCATCGATCTCCTTGCGCAATTCCTGCAATGATGGTGGCGCGGGCGGACGTTGGGACATATCTGCCGGGACTGTTGAGAGGCGTTCCAATGCGGATCGGCCAAATGCTTGGCAAAGGCGGTCCGCTGCGGTTGATGTCCTGATTAGGCAGTCGGAGCGGCGAAAGCAAAGAGAAATAACGGCTCCTTTCGGCTGACATGCCAGGGACGAATTAGGCTGATCCGGACCGCGACTTGACGAAAACCGTCCAAGCCGGTAAGTTTTTGCCTGTTCCGTGGTCATTTGAGCCGGCCGGCTTGCAGCCACGTTAAAAAACTCGCTAAACAGGCCGGGGACGCTTCCGATCCCGGCCGAACCTATCGTTCAGGCCGGGTTTTTCATGGCCTGATGTCAATGCGGTCTGAAGTCCGATCGCAAACGAGGTCGATGGTCAGATGGTTGGCGTCAAGTCGATTCCGAGCCCCGCGATCAGTGCCGACGATCGGTCGCATGAGGTCGATCATCCGAGCTCGCTCATCGCGCATTTCGGCACCGAGCAGCCGCTGCGGCTCGATTGCGGCGTCGATCTCTCCCCGTTCCAGATCGCCTACCAGACCTATGGCGAGCTCAACGCCGATCGCTCCAACGCGATCCTGATCTGTCATGCGCTGACCGGCGATCAGCACGTCGCCAATGTGCATCCCGTCACCGGCAAGCCCGGCTGGTGGGAGACCCTGGTCGGCCCGGGCCGGCCGCTCGATCCCGACAGGTACTTCATCATCTGCTCCAACGTGATCGGCGGCTGCATGGGCTCGACCGGGCCCGCCTCGATCAATCCCGCCACCGGCAAGGTGTGGGGCCTGGAATTCCCCGTCATCACCATTCCGGACATGGTGCGCGCGCAGGCGATGCTGATCGACCGGCTCGGCATCGACACGCTGTTCGCCGTGGTTGGCGGCTCGATGGGCGGCATGCAGGTGCTGCAATGGACCGCGGCCTATCCGAGCCGCGTGTTCTCTGCGCTCGCGATCGCCTGCTCGACGCGGCACTCGGCGCAGAACATCGCGTTCCATGAGCTTGGCCGCCAGGCCGTGATGGCCGATCCCGACTGGCACAATGGCGGCTATGCCGATCGCGGCATCCATCCGCATCGCGGCCTCGCGGTGGCGCGGATGGCGGCGCACATCACCTATCTCTCCGACGCCGCGCTGCATCGGAAGTTCGGCCGGCGGATGCAGGATCGCGAGCTGCCGACCTTCTCGTTCGACGCCGATTTCCAGGTCGAGTCTTATCTGCGTTACCAGGGCTCGTCCTTCGTCGAGCGCTTCGACGCCAACGCCTATCTCTACCTGACGCGCGCGATGGACTATTTCGACATCGCCGCCGACCATGGCGGCGTGCTGGCGAAGGCGTTCGCCGGCATCCAGACGCGGTTCTGCGTCGTCTCCTTCACCAGCGACTGGCTGTTCCCGACCTCGGAATCGCGCGCGCTGGTGCATGCGCTGAATGCGTCGAGCGCGCGGGTGTCGTTCGCCGAGATCGAGACCGATCGCGGCCACGATGCCTTCCTGCTCGACGTGCCCGAGTTCTTCGACATCTCCCGCGCCTTCCTGCAATCGGCCGGCAAGGCGCGCGGACTGAATGGCGGGGGTGACTAGCAATGTCAGTGCAGGAAGTTCTGCCGCTGGGCGGCGTTGCGGCCGGGCAGTCCGGCCAGGTTCGCGCCGACCATCTGCTGGTGGCCGAGATGGTCAAGCCGGGCTCGAAAGTGCTCGATGTCGGCTGCGGCGACGGCGACCTGCTTCAGCTGCTCGAGGCCCGCGGCATCGACGGCCGCGGCATCGAGCTGTCGCGCGAGGGCGTCAACCGCTGCGTCGCCAAGGGCCTCGCGGTGGTGCAGGGCGACGCCGACACTGACCTCGTCAATTACCCCGACGACGCTTTCGACTACGTGATCCTGTCGCAGACGCTGCAGGCGACGCGGCAGCCGAAGGTCGTGCTGGAGAATTTGCTGCGCATCGGCCACCGCGCCATCGTCTCGTTCCCGAATTTCGGCTTCTGGAAGATGCGGCTGCAGCTCCTGATCGGCGGCCACATGCCGCGCACGGAGAATTTGCCTGCGACCTGGTACGACACCGCCAACATCCACTTCTGCACCATCAAGGATTTCGTCGAGCTCTGCGACGCCATCAACGTCAAGATGGAGCGCTCGGTGGCGCTCGATCTCTACGGCCGCCCGGTGCCGCTGAACCTGCCCTGGTGGGTGTGGAACATGTTCGGCGAGCAGGGCGTGTTTCTGCTGAGCCGCGGTGGCGGGAAGTAGTTTCTCCGTCATTGCGAGGAGCTCTTGCGACGAAGCAATCCAGGCCATCCCCGCGGAGGGATTCCGGATTGCTTCGCTGCGCTCGCAATGACGGAATACTTGGCAGCGCCTTCGCTCTAATTCCCCGCCAGCGACCTTGGATCGCGCACCGGCCAGCGTCCGGCCTCCACCAGCGCCACGAACCGCTCCACGCTCGCGTTGAACAGCGCGGGCTCCTCGAGATTGAGCACGTGGCCCGACTTCGGAAACATGGCGAGCCCTGCGGCCGGCAGGTGCTTCTTCAGGAACAGGCTCGGCCCGACGCAAGGGTCGTCCTCGTCGCCGCAAATGATCAGCGCGGGCGTTGCTACCTTCGCGATCGTGTCCGCCATCGTGTAGATCGACGGACGGCCGCCCTGGAAGCCGCGCATCGTGTTAGCCGAACCCTTCGCATCGTGCCGCGCCAGCGCGGCATAGAAATCGGCGTGGCCGCGCGGATCCTTGACCAGGAAGGGGATCCGGCTCGGCGCCTCGCGCGTGACCTTGGCGACCTCAATGGAGCCCAGCGTCTCGAACTGCTCGGCATTGGCGCGGCACTGCTTGCGCCAGGCCTCTAAGTTCTCGATCTCCGAGCCGGAGCCGACGCCGGCCAGCGTCATCGACAGCGCGCGATGCGGCGCATTCAAACCGATCTGCAGCGAGGAGTAGGCGCCCATCGAGAGGCCAACGAGATGCGCGCGCTCGATCTTGAGATGGTCGAGCACGGCCAGCGCATCGGTGTAGAAATGCGTGTAGGTGTAGACCTCGCCATCAGGCACGTCCGACGGCGTGTAGCCGCGCGCCGAATAGGTGATGCAACGGTGGCCGCGCGAGAAGTAGCGCATCTGCGGCTCCCAATTGGTGTAGTCGGCCGCGAACTCGTGCAGAAAAATAATCGGCGTTCCCTGACCCGCCTCTTCGAAATAGATGCGGACGTCATCCCAGGTCGTGGCGTGGGGCATTAACCGTTTCCCTCTCTTCAAGCCGCCTTTGCAGGATCGCAGTTAATGCTGTTGTCCGCAATGCGGCAGCTTCGCATCAGCACCGGCACAAAATCATCGCAGCTATTCGCGGGCGTTGCGTCTTTTTCTCGCCACATCCGGAAGCTTTACGGCCCGGCGGATGTCGGCCACCGCACGGGCCGACGGGAAAGAGGGGTGTCAACCAAGGATGAAGAATGTTTGAGTTGTTTGCGTTCCGCCTGTCGCGTTCTGTTGTCGCGCTGGCGGTTTTCTTCGCGGCGGTCGCCGCATTTGTTTCTCCGGCCTCGGCGCGGCCGCATCATCGTCATAGCGCAGAGCGGCACGTTCACGTGCACCACGCCAGACATCATCACTCTCGCCATCATGCACGCAGCTCGCGCTTCGAGCGCAGCGCGGTGCAGTTGCAGGCGGGCGGCTTCGCCGACACGCAGGCCAGCTATGATCCGAATGCCAGCGCCGGCGGTGCGGGCATGGGCGGAGGATCGGGCCTCGTGTCCGAGGCGCGCCGCTATCTCGGCGGCAATCCGACCGGGCGCGGCAGCCTGTGGTGCGCGCGCTTCATGAACATGGTGCTGGAGCATACCGGCCATCGTGGCACCGGCTCGGACATGGCGAATTCGTTCGCGCGCTACGGCACGCGCGTGTCCGGCCCGCAGGTCGGCGCCATCGCCGTGATGTCGCGCGGCCGCCGCGGCGGTCATGTCGGCATCATCACCGGCATCGACGCGCAGGGCAATCCGATCATGATCTCCGGCAACAACGGCAACCGCGTCCGCGAAGCGCCGGTCTCGCGCGGCCGGATCTATGCGTATGTGATGCCGAACTGAGGCTCGTCATTGCGAGCGCAGCGAAGCAATCCAGAATCCCTCAGCGGAAACAGTCTGGATTGCTTCGTCGCAAGTGCTCCTCGCAATGACGGAGTGTGTTGAGCCGACGTCGGCTCACACCAGCTTCGGCTGCTCCACCGCAACCGCATCGCCTACCCCGATCTCGCCGTCGGCAATGACCTCGGCATAGATGCCGCAGTCCATATGGCCGAGATGGCGCGAGAGCGTCGGCGGGATCTCGAGATCGCGCTTGGCCGTCACGGGGTCGACATTGGTGGCCGGGCAGCGGACGATGCGCTTGACTACCTTGAGCCGGGCCTCGCCGATCGCGAGCGTCTGGCCGACGAGGTCGAGCTCGGACCAGGCCGGCCAGCCTTTCACGTAAAGATTGCCGCGGAAGCGCAGCGGATGCACGGCGGTGCCGCCGAGCATGGTCTCGATGGCGCGGACGCTGTTCAGATTGATGATGGACACGACCTTGCGGGCGACGTCGGAGAAGCTGTGGTCACGGCCCGAGAGCACCTTCGGCGGACCCTTCAGTTCCGGCTGAAAATTCTCGGTGAAATAGCTCTCGATGGCGGCGCGCCCCGCGGCCGTCTCGAGATCGCCGCTGACGACGATCTGGCCGTCCTTGCGGATGGTCAGGCGGTTGGTCGCGTCCTCGAAGCGGCTGTCCAGGGAGGCCAGGCGCTCATTGCGCGCCAGCATCAAGAACAGGATCTTCGGCTTCCATTCGGGCGCCTCCGGATCGAACCCGCTCGGGCCGTTCTCGATGGCGTAGCGGCGGTCGGCGGGCAGCGTTTCCCCTCGCCGCAGGGGCACGCGGGTCAATGACTCCGGTGTCAGGCCCTTGATCGGGTAGCGGTAGAGGCCGGCGATTTCGGCGGTCTGGCTGGCTGGCTTTGCGTTAGGTGTCATGCCGCTACTTAGGGGATTCGACGCAGCCCCGCCAAGCCGGCCGATCAGCGCACGAAATTGTGAAGTCGCCTCTTTCGCATCCGCAACCCGCTTCCCACATCTGCCTCAGGCTGGCGGCCACGCCGGTCCACGACGACCGTTACCGGTTGAGAAACGTCAATGCGGTAATCGGAAACCCAATGAAGATGCCATTTGGGGTGCCTTAGAGGGCCCCAGGGGCAGGCCGAGGGACAGAAAAGATGAATATCGACAAATACACCGAACGCTCCAGGGGCTTCATCCAGTCCGCGCAGTCGCTCGCGGTGCGCGAGGGGCACCAGCAGTTTTCCACCCTGCACGTCCTGAAAGTCCTCCTGGACGACAATGAGGGGCTCGCGGCTGGCCTGATCGACCGCGCCGGCGGCAATTCCCGTGCGATCCTGAAGGCGACCGAGGAGGCCCTGGGCAAGGTGCCGAAGGTCTCCGGCGGCGGCGCCGGCCAGATCTATCTCGCGCCCGAGCTCGTCCGCACCTTCGACGCGGCTGAGAAGGCCGGCGAGAAGGCCGGCGACAGCTTCGTCACCGTCGAGCGGCTGCTGCTCGGCCTCACGCTGGAGAAGACCAGCGAGGCCGGCGCGATCCTCAGCAAGGGCGGCGTCACCCCGCAAAACCTCAATGCGGCGATCGAGGCGCTGCGCAAGGGCCGCACCGCGGATTCGGCGACCGCCGAGAACGCCTATGACGCCCTGAAGAAATATGCCCGCGACCTCACCCAGGCTGCGCGCGACGGCAAGCTCGACCCGGTCATCGGCCGCGACGAGGAGATCCGCCGCACCATCCAGGTGCTCTCGCGCCGGACCAAGAACAATCCCGTCCTGATCGGCGAGCCCGGCGTCGGCAAGACCGCCATCGCGGAAGGCCTCGCGCTACGCATCGTCAACGGTGACGTGCCGGAGAGCCTCAAGGACAAGAAGCTGCTGTCGCTCGACCTGGGCGCGCTGATCGCGGGTGCGAAATACCGCGGCGAGTTCGAGGAGCGGCTGAAGGCCGTGCTCCAGGAAGTCACCGGAAGCGAAGGCACCTTCATCCTCTTCATCGACGAGATGCACACGCTGATCGGTGCCGGCAAGGGTGACGGCGCAATGGACGCCTCCAACCTGCTCAAGCCGGCGCTCGCCCGCGGCGAGCTGCACTGCATCGGCGCGACTACGCTCGACGAGTACCAGAAGCACGTCGAGAAGGATGCGGCGCTGGCGCGGCGCTTCCAGCCGATCTTCGTCAGCGAGCCCTCGGTCGAGGATACCATCTCGATCCTGCGCGGCCTGAAGGACAAGTACGAGCAGCACCACGGCGTCCGGATCACCGATTCCGCACTTGTTGCCTCCGCGACGCTGTCCAACCGCTACATCACCGACCGCTTCCTGCCCGACAAGGCGATCGACCTCATGGACGAGGCCGCGGCGCGGCTGAAGATGCAGGTCGATTCCAAGCCGGAAGAGCTGGATTCGCTCGACCGTGAAATCATCCGGCTCAAGATCGAGCAGGAGGCCCTGAAGAAGGAAAGCGATCTCGGCTCCAAGACCCGTCTCGAATCTCTGGAGAGGGAGCTGGCCGAGCTCGAGGAGAAATCAGCGGCGCTGACGTCGCGCTGGAGCGCGGAGAAGAACAAGCTCTCCAACGCCCAGAAGCTGAAGTCCGAACTCGACGCACTTCGTGTCGAGCTCGCCAATGCGCAGCGGCGCGGCGAATTCCAGAAGGCTGGCGAGCTGGCCTATGGGCGCATTCCGGAGCTGGAGAAGAAGCTCGCGGAGATCGAGGCGCGTGAAGGCTCCGGCGAGATGATGGAGGAGGCGGTCACCGCCAACCACATCGCGCAGGTGGTCTCGCGCTGGACCGGCGTGCCCGTCGACAAGATGCTGGAGGGCGAGAAGGAGAAGCTCCTGAAGATGGAGGAGCAGCTCGGCACCCGCGTCGTCGGCCAGGCCGAGGCCGTGCGTGCGGTCGCAACCGCCGTGCGCCGCTCCCGCGCGGGCCTGCAGGACCCGAACCGCCCCACCGGCTCGTTCATGTTCTTAGGCCCCACCGGCGTCGGCAAGACCGAGCTGACGAAGGCGCTCGCGGAGTACCTGTTCAACGACGAGACCGCGATGGTTCGCCTCGACATGTCCGAATACATGGAGAAGCACTCGGTCTCACGGCTGATCGGCGCGCCTCCGGGTTATGTCGGCTATGACGAGGGCGGCGCGCTCACCGAGGCGGTGCGGCGCCGGCCTTATCAGGTCGTGCTATTCGACGAGATCGAGAAGGCGCATCCTGACGTCTTCAACGTCCTGCTGCAGGTGCTCGACGACGGCCGCCTGACCGACGGTCAGGGTCGCACCGTCGACTTCCGCAACACGCTGATCATCATGACCTCGAACCTCGGTTCGGAATTCCTGGTGAACCAGCCGGAGGGCGAGGACACCGCCGCCGTGCGCGACCAGGTGATGGGAACGGTGCGGGCGCATTTCCGCCCCGAATTCCTCAACCGCGTCGACGAGATCATCCTGTTCCACCGCTTGCAGAAGAGCGAGATGGGCCGGATCGTCGAGATCCAGTTCGCGCGGCTGCAGAAGCTTTTGACCGATCGCAAGATCGTGCTGACCCTCGATGCCGCCGGCCGCGACTGGCTCGCCGCCAAGGGCTGGGACCCCGCCTACGGCGCACGGCCGCTGAAGCGGGTGATCCAGCGCTACCTCCAGGATCCCCTCGCCGAGATGATCCTCGGCGGCGAGGTCAGGGATGGTGACACGGTCGCGATCTCCTCCGAAGGCAACGTGCTGACCTTCAACGGCAAGGCGCCGCAGACCGCGGAGATCGCCCAGTTCGAGGCGCCGGTGTCGAAGCGGAAGCTGAACTGAGCGTCATCGCGGCCTGAAACGACAGATCGCCCCGGAGAGGTTCACTTCTCCGGGGCGAATTGTTTTCGTCGGTCCGGTTGAGTCCTAGCCGGCTGGGAACGCGGGGGCGGGCTCGGCCGGTCCAACTTCGGCGTCGTCCTCTTCGAGCTCCGACAGGATATCGACAAGCTCGCGTACCCGCCCCTGCGCCAGTGGCCGCAAATCGTTGATCATGGGCTCGTCGTTGGCGAGCCAGGCTTGGGCTTCGGCCAGCTCGTCCATGGTGGCGCCGGTGCCAATGATGCTGGCGATGGTCAGGTCGTCAGCTCCACCGACGGACTTGATGACGTCGTCTCGTGTCAAAGGCTGCATGGCATTCATCCCCTTTGCCGCTGCACCGGACACTTCAACCAAGTGACCATCGTGTCGGTTCCCCCAATGGAGACCGATCTGCTCATGGGGGCAGATGCCGGGTAGAGATCGCACAGCCTCGACGGTGCATCCTTACCGCAATCGGCCGCGTCCCTACAATTTTGACGCGTTGCACGCAAAAAGGGTGTTGTTTGAAAGCGACACGGAGACCGCTTTAACGCGGAGGATGTCTGAATCCCCTTGAACAACCTGCCTCATCGTCGCCACAATCCTTACCGGGGAGTTAAGGGGGCGTGCGATGCGTGGTGTGGCGGAGTTGCGTCGCGTGGGGCGGTCGTTTGCCGGCATTGCGCTGGTTGGACTGTTATTGGCGGGGTGCGAAACCTTCCGCGGAAGGCCAGATCGAATTTACACTGTTGCCGAAGAGGTGGCGAACGCGCGGGAAGCATTGCCTGGTATCGCGACCAGCTACGAGTTCGCCAGGTCCGACAATGATCGGATATTCTATCGCAATGAGTACATCGCTCGCCGGATGTACATCATCGACGCAGAATTCACCGAGTTCGAGACCGCTCTGACAAAGGAGCGGGGCGAGTTTGGCTTTACGACGGCGGTGGTCACGCAAGGATTGACGACCGCCGGGGCCGTGTTCACGCCGGCTAATACCGTGCGAACCCTGAGTGCGCTCGCGGGGGGCGTGAATGCAAGCAGGGGCTTTTACGATTCAGAGTTGCTTGTAAACAAGACCATTCAAATCGTGCAGGCCCAGATGGAAGCAAAGCGCGACATCGTCGCCTCCCGCATCATCTCAAAGGTGAACTTCGCTCCACGCACCTATCCTCTCTCCGCTGCCCTTCATGATCTTGAAGACTACTATCGTGCGGGCACACTGACGGCCGGCTTGATCAAAGCGAGCGCCGAGGCGGGAGAAGCTGCCAAGGAAGCTGCCACCCAGAAGGAAGCCGCGATGGTTCTCCAGGGAGGCGCTTTCCAACCGAGCGAAGATACGACCAAGCGTGTGCTGGCGTACTTTGCGCCAGGCCCGAAGCGGGCTGACCGACTCGCAAGAATGAGCGAATGCTTGTTCGCGGTAGGATTCCGTAGTCCTTCGGGAGGCGCTCCGAGCGCCCTCAGTTTTTCCATAGGAGCAAATAACCGGGGTGCGCGATTGAACATGATGAAGTGCGCGAGTGAAAACAAAGATCCGATGTAGTTTCGATCAATTGATGGAGGCGAACATGTCTCAGTATCACAAACACGGTGCCTATGACCCTAATGGACCCACGACAAAGAGGGTGGTCGCGTATTTCTCGAGCGGAGCGAAACGCACTCAGCGATTGCAACAAATGAGTGCGCGACTGTTTGAAATGGGTTTACGCTCCCCGAAGGGCGGTCCTCCAAATGCTTTGGCGTATGCAATTGGATCGGGCAATCGGAGCGTCAGATTGCAGATGATTGAGCACGCAAAGACGCACGATCCGATGTAGTTGCGTTCGTATATAGGGGGATAGACGATGACTACGACGAACGTCGATATTTCGACCAAGGATGACGCAAAAGCGCTTGTGCAGACCTTTGTTGATCAGGATGAGCAAGTCGCAAAAATAGAAATTACCGTGACGAATGGCGTGTTTGCCGGGGCAGTCACCTTTAACGATCCGCCTACGCCCGAGGCAGTAGGAGACGGAACAATGGACACGGCCAAGGCGGATGCGGCCAAAGCCATTGACGATGGAAAATCCAAAATAACCATCGAGAGAAGCGACGCCGGTAAATGGACCGTAACAGCCACATAGTAGCGCAGGCGACACGCCGGTGCGCGGCTCGGCGTGGCTTCGCGCGATTGCGTCTGCTCGGTCTTGTACTTCATTATCACGCGCGGGCAGCGGGTGCGGAAAGCATAGCCCTGCGTGGGCCAGAGGAACAACCCGCGGCGGGCTCGCCAAGTCCGGCTGACTGGAACGCGCCGAAAACTTATTTCTTCACTACCTTGTAGATCGCATTCTCCACGTCCGAGGAGACGTAGACGACGCCAGTCGCACCGATCGCGACACCCGTCGGGATATGCGTCGGCAGTCCTCCAGGTGCCCCGGTCAGGCCGATTGGAAGGTTAGCCGCGATCTCGGTGACCTTGCCGTTCTCCGGCTCGATCGCGATCAACCGCTTCGCGCCGACCTCGGCCACGATCAGCCTGCCGTCGCTCGCGCGCGCGATGCCTTCGGGCATTTTCAGCTCCCTGACGAGCACGGTCTTTTCGCCGTTGCTGTCGACCCTGGCGACGGTGCCGGCAAAGGCCTCGGTGACATAGACCTCACCGCTCGGGCCGCCTACGAGCCCGACCGGTCCCTCGAGGTCGCCGATCAGCGACGTGCGATCCTTGCCGTGCTCGCCGCTGACGCGGACCAGCGACTTGGTGCCGAGCTCGGCCACCAGGATGCTGCCGTCCGCGAGCACGATGGCGTCATGCGGCGCCTTGAAGCCGTGCAGCATGTCGCGCGTCGTGCCGGTCCTGCCGTCGATCACCTGCACCGTGCCGGTGAACCAGCTCGACAGGACCACGTCGTTGCCCTTCGCCGTCGCGCTCATCGGATATTCGAGCGTGACGCCGGCGGCGTGCATGCGCGCCTTCTCGCTGACCTCGCCGGTCACTCCGTCCACCGTGCGATAGGCGAACACGTCGGCGACGTGAATCGTGTCCTTGCCGTTCTCCGAGGTGACACCGATGCCGCCGGGCAGGGCGAGCTTGCCGATGATGATCTGCTTGGCCTGACCGGTCGCGGGATCGACCTCCTGGATGCCGTTGTCGGCCATGTTGGAGACGTAGATGCGGTCCTTGTCGTCGATGGCGAGGTTGTCCAGCGACGGCTTCAGCTGCGCGACCACGGTCTTTGCGCCCGACCTGGGATCGACCCGCACGAGCTGGCCGAGCGCGGTATCGACCACAAAGAGGTTGCCCTTGGAATCGAAATTCACCGCGGCCGGGACCTTGAAGCCGTCGGCAACCACCGTCAGTTCGGCCTTGTCGACGTCGACCTTGGCGACCTGTCCCTTGAACCAGAGCGGACCGTAGAGCTTGTCGTCGGGACCGAATTCGAAGCCGTTGAGGCCGCCCATCTTCTCCATGATCTGGCGGGGCGGTTTGACGCCTTCGACGTCGATCTCATAGAGCGTGTCGCCGAGAAAGACGGTGGTGGCGTAGAGCCTGCCGTCCTTGCGGAAGGCGAGGGAATTGATACCGGGAAGGCCCGAGGCGAGCTTCCTGATCGGGCCGTCGCCCTTGCGCGCGTAGAGATCGCCGGCCAGGAAGCCGGTCCAGGCCATGGTGCCGTCGGGCGCGAAGGCGATGTCGTCGGCCATTCCGACCGGTGAGGGGATTGCAACCTTGGCGGTACCACCGGCGATGTCGACCTCGTAGAGCGCAGCGCCCGCGACGCTGCCGGCAAACAAATGGCCGGCCTTGTCGATCGCAAGCCCGTGCACGCCATGGAATGCCGAGCCGGGAACCAGCCTGCTCACCTCCCAGTTTTCTGCGGATGCGCTCGAGATGCAGAAAACCGCAGCAATCAGGGCCGCGCAGGCGAGCCTGTTCTTCATGGCGAGACCTCCCGTTTTTTGGAAAGTATTCGCCCGTCACACGGCTTTGGCAAACGAAACTTGACGTTGTGGCGGCGTGAAGCGGCCGCGCCCCGCAGCGTTCCGTTCGATCGTGCTTGAAGACGTCTGGTTCGTGTGCGCCGTAGCCGGCTTAGCGGTTGGTGACCTGCAACGGCCCGCCGGTTGCGTCCGACATGCGGGCGATGGCGGCACCCCGGCCGCTCATCATGGCGTCGAGCCGGTCGCGCTCCTTCTCGAAGCCCGCCAGAACCGCGCCTTCCAGCGAACGGCCGCGCGGCAGTTTCACGCGGAGCGGATCGACGAAGCGGCCGTTGACGAGGATTTCGTAATGGACGTGGGGACCCGTCGACTGGCCGCTCGAACCGACGAAGCCGATCACCTGGCCCTGCCGCACCTTCTTGCCGATCTCCATGCCCTTGGCGAAGGCCGACATGTGGCCGTAGGCGGTCTCGTAGCCGTTGGAATGCTTGATGCGGATGTATTTGCCGTAGCCGCCTTCAGGGCCGGCCTTCTCGATCACACCGTTGCCGGAGGCGAAGATCGGCGTGCCGTAGGTGGTGGCCCAGTCGACGCCGGTGTGCATCTTCACATAGCCGAGGATCGGGTGGCGGCGGCCGCCGAAGCCCGAGCGCATGATAGCGTTGTTGACGGGCTTCCTGACCAGGAACTTCTTCGCGCTCTTGCCGGTCTCGTCATAGTAGTCGACGACGCCGTCGTCGGGGCTCTGGTAGCGATAGTATTTCTTGGTCTCGCCGCCGACCGTGAGCGAGGCGAACAGCACGTCGTTCTTTTCGGTCGACGTCACGCCTTCGTCCTCGCCGGCGTAGAACACGTCGAAGGAATCGCCCGGCTGCACCTTGCGCTGGAAATCGACGTCGTAGGAGTAGATCTTGATCATGTCCTCGATGACCGGCATCGGCACCTTGTTGCGCATCGCGGTCTCGTAAATGCTCTGGTAGAGCCGGACGCCAGTGCCGTCATCGTCGTCATCGTCGTCGCTGTTGGCGTTGGCCGCAGCGTCGGCGACGGTGTTCATGCTGGAGACGTCGACCGCGACGTATTTGCCGAGATCGGACAGCGCCGCGATCGCTTCCACCATGGTGTCGTTTGCAACCACGACGCGATAGGGCTGGAGCCGGGCGCCGGGGCTTGCGGGCGCCATCAGGATGCGGAGCTTTTCGCCTTCCTTCAGGCCGCCGTCGCGGCCGCGCGGGCCGAGCGTCGCTGTGATCGCCTTGATCTCCTCAGGCGTCGCGCCGAGATCGCGCAGCACGGAGCCGACGCTGTCGCCCTTCTTGACCAGATGGACGCGTTCGCCATTGGGATTGCCGCCGGTGATCTGTTCCTTGGTTTTCGGCAGCAGCGTGACGTTTTCCGGCACCACGCGCGTCTCGAAGCCTGCATAGGGATCGGACGGCGACACCTCGGTGGCGTAGGCCATCTTCATGTCGGACGGACCGGTCGCGCCGGAGACGTCGGCGGCGGCATTGGCGAGCGAGGCGTAGCGCACCCCGCCATTGCCGCGCCAGTTGGCGGCATCGCGCACCCGCATCAGGATGTCGTCGAGCGCCACCACCGCGGAGATCTTGGCTTTCGGCAGCACCGGCGACAGGTCCTTGGTCACGAAGGAGACCTCGGCGTCGGGCTCGACGGCTTCGGGATTGTTCGGATCATCGGCCGCCGTCTTCGGATCGGAGCCGACGTCGGTGAGAAGTCGCTGGGCGTTGAACGGCGGAATCTTCGCCGACAGATCGCTCGTCGTCATCGACAGATTGCCGGCGATCCGGACGAAGGGGCGCACCCGCATCACGTCGCGGTTGCCGACGCGGGCGACCGTCGAGACGCGCATGATGTTGCGCGAGGCGGTAGATTCACTGGGGGGCGGCAGGCGATCGCTCTTGTGCAGCGTGGCGGCGCGATCAGCTGCGCCGAACGCCCCACGCAGCGCGCCTTCGACCCGTTCCGGAACCTTCGCGAACGTCATCTCGCCGTCGAGCGACGCGAAAACGGCGCCGCCGATCAGGGCTGCGCCGCACAGTCCGGTCAGAATTGTACCGCTGAACCATTGTACCGAGACGCGACGGCGGTCGATGACGGCGGCTTCCGAACCATCGACGGACAGCGGCGGCTCGTGGCCGAGATCGATGATCCCGGTCTCACGCCCGTAAGCGCCGCGTGACGTCCTGTGGTTCAACCCAAGTCCCCCAATCAACGACCCAAGAGGCCAATTCCAAGAGCCCAATTTCAAGAGCCCGGTCTCAAGCCCCTTCCTGACCGCCCTCTTCGAGGGGCATCGCAGGAACGGGCAAGCCGCACAGGCGTCCGCGGTCAGAAGGCCCCGATGACGGGCCGGCCGAATTTACGAACAGCTAAGCGGAAAAAGATCTCTCGATGTCTCTCGAATGTCCGAAGAAGGCCGCTTCATCGTCTGATCGCCTTCCTCTGACCCCACTAAAATCGCCGGCAGCCCCCACTGGCATCCCGCGATTCAAGCTTGTCTCTTATCAGAACGCCGCGGGATTGTGGCTCTAGTACGGCGCCTAATATGGAAAAAGTTTCCTGAACGGGCGGTCGCGACGGTCTCCTGGGAGGGCCCGCCCCAAGCCGGCCCCGGAGCCCCTTTGGGACCCTTCCGGAGCCCGCCGAGGGCCAGACTTTTCTTCAGATTTTTTTGCCGCGCCGCTTCGGTTTGCGCATCCAGGGCCTCGCTAACCGGCGGGAATCACGCGATTTTTTTCGACAATCCACTGTGCGACGATTTGTTGACGATTGGCGTTGACAGCCCGGAAGGCGGGGCCTATAACCCCAACCACTGAGCGCGGCGCCGCCGGGTCATTGACCAAGGCGAGCGAACGCGCCACTGATGCTCCTCACCTTGTTGAGTGACACAACAGCCGGCACCAGTCGGTTGGAGTTGATCCATCGTCGGTAAGAGTGTCGGAACCCTTCTTCTCAGGAAGGTTGGGGCCTCTCCGGTCCCGGGCTGTTTGACAAGTGAAGATGAAGAAAGAGAAACGTGGACGGCGGAGTCCTTGCGGGTCTCGCTTCTGGAAAGCTTCGGCTTTTCTGATCGAGACCGGACGAAAGACTTCGGCGGTACACGTTTCAAAGGAAACACCATCGTTGCCAGCGATGTGAATCGCAGGCAGCACATCGACTTCGGTCGATAATGGTGGGACCTCGTCAAACGTTGTGATCAGCCGGTTCAAAGTTCAAGTCCAACTTGAGAGTTTGATCCTGGCTCAGAGCGAACGCTGGCGGCAGGCTTAACACATGCAAGTCGAGCGGGCGTAGCAATACGTCAGCGGCAGACGGGTGAGTAACGCGTGGGAACGTACCTTTTGGTTCGGAACAACACAGGGAAACTTGTGCTAATACCGGATAAGCCCTTACGGGGAAAGATTTATCGCCGAAAGATCGGCCCGCGTCTGATTAGCTAGTTGGTAGGGTAATGGCCTACCAAGGCGACGATCAGTAGCTGGTCTGAGAGGATGATCAGCCACATTGGGACTGAGACACGGCCCAAACTCCTACGGGAGGCAGCAGTGGGGAATATTGGACAATGGGGGCAACCCTGATCCAGCCATGCCGCGTGAGTGATGAAGGCCCTAGGGTTGTAAAGCTCTTTTGTGCGGGAAGATAATGACGGTACCGCAAGAATAAGCCCCGGCTAACTTCGTGCCAGCAGCCGCGGTAATACGAAGGGGGCTAGCGTTGCTCGGAATCACTGGGCGTAAAGGGTGCGTAGGCGGGTCTTTAAGTCAGGGGTGAAATCCTGGAGCTCAACTCCAGAACTGCCTTTGATACTGAAGATCTTGAGTTCGGGAGAGGTGAGTGGAACTGCGAGTGTAGAGGTGAAATTCGTAGATATTCGCAAGAACACCAGTGGCGAAGGCGGCTCACTGGCCCGATACTGACGCTGAGGCACGAAAGCGTGGGGAGCAAACAGGATTAGATACCCTGGTAGTCCACGCCGTAAACGATGAATGCCAGCCGTTAGTGGGTTTACTCACTAGTGGCGCAGCTAACGCTTTAAGCATTCCGCCTGGGGAGTACGGTCGCAAGATTAAAACTCAAAGGAATTGACGGGGGCCCGCACAAGCGGTGGAGCATGTGGTTTAATTCGACGCAACGCGCAGAACCTTACCAGCCCTTGACATGTCCAGGACCGGTCGCAGAGACGTGACCTTCTCTTCGGAGCCTGGAACACAGGTGCTGCATGGCTGTCGTCAGCTCGTGTCGTGAGATGTTGGGTTAAGTCCCGCAACGAGCGCAACCCCGTCCTTAGTTGCTACCATTTAGTTGAGCACTCTAAGGAGACTGCCGGTGATAAGCCGCGAGGAAGGTGGGGATGACGTCAAGTCCTCATGGCCCTTACGGGCTGGGCTACACACGTGCTACAATGGCGGTGACAATGGGATGCGAAGGGGCAACCCCTAGCAAATCTCAAAAAGCCGTCTCAGTTCGGATTGGGCTCTGCAACTCGAGCCCATGAAGTTGGAATCGCTAGTAATCGTGGATCAGCACGCCACGGTGAATACGTTCCCGGGCCTTGTACACACCGCCCGTCACACCATGGGAGTTGGTTTTACCTGAAGACGGTGCGCTAACCCGCAAGGGAGGCAGCCGGCCACGGTAGGGTCAGCGACTGGGGTGAAGTCGTAACAAGGTAGCCGTAGGGGAACCTGCGGCTGGATCACCTCCTTTCTAAGGATGATCCTTCAGCGAGCCTCAAGCTCACTATCGGATCGTTTTAGAAACATCAGTGGCCAACAGATCGCCAGATCGTTGAGCTGCATTGGCGGGATTTCGCCGTCTTCGTTTCTCTTTCTTCGCGGACGAACACGCGCTGGGCCTGCAAGGGCAGGATCCAGGGTCCTTAAC